>JAHFDS010000158.1:455-16725 GCA_023248855.1 Myxococcales bacterium | reverse complement strand
TCGGAAGATGGTGGTTCCTCCTTCGACCCGGGCATCGAGGCCGTCCCCGCGTCTTTTCCTACGATCGCCCGGGGTGCGGCGCTGACACCGAGCAGCGTGCACGTCGTGTTCGCTAGCGGAGGGCGAATTGGCTACGTTCGGAGCCCCGAAAGCACGACGACCGGGTTCAGCGCACCAAGGCCGCTCACTCCAGACGAGTGCATTACCTCCTATCATCCCCGCGTGGTGGCCGATGACTCGGGCCTCGTGGTCGTAACCTTCGAGAAGGTTGCGATTGATACTGCCTGTCTTGAGATCGGCGGTGCCTTCTACGTACGTTCTGAAGACGGCGGATCGACCTTCGAGCCGGCCGTACAGCTCCCCGACCTTGACTTGAGGGATACCTCGGTCGAACCGCCGCTGCTCGCGTTCGGTCGTGTCTACGTCCTCCGCTGGGAGGGCTCGACGCTCGCGATCCAGATCTCGGGCGATCGCGGGCGCTCCTTCAGCCCACCCGTGAGGCTCGTCTCAACGTCGCAGCAGCTCTGGTCACCAGAGCTCTTCGTGATGGGCGAAGGGCTGTACGTAACCTGGGTGGAGGAACCGTTCGGCGACTCCGCCGTGCTGTGGTTGGCAGAGCTCGATCCGGCGACCGGGATGCTGGGTCAGTCCAGACCCATATCGGCGCCCTCGGCCGGCTGCCTGCAGGTCGCTGTCGATGGGAATCGTCTCTACCGCACGGTGGAGGATCAGATGAGCTCGAAGCCTTCTCTCGCCCACTCGGACGATCGAGGCGCGACGTTCACCGACGACGGCGTCGCGGACCTTCCTACGGGGGTGTCGTGCGCCAGGATGTTGCCAGGCCGAGCAGGAACGGTGTCCTGGGTCTGGGAGGAGAACGGGCCCATGCGCGACCCGCGCTACGAGATCTTGCACCTGACGGCTGCGGCCGGCAGGCCTTGCTGGTAGCCCGAACGGAGACGACGACGTGGATGACCTCGGCAGAGACCGTGAAGACCGGTGCGCCCGACAACAGGAAGCGCCTGACGTCGCGGTTGCCGATGACGAGCTCTTCGAGCTTGCCCGACAGGTTGGCGTGCTTTACTGGCAACGCGAGCCTCTGAACATCACCGCCGTGAAGCGGAGGCACCCCGAGATCGTCGCCGCGGCGTTCGCGCGCTCGCCCTTCGTGGGCTGGAAGGGACTTCTCGACCGTGCCGGGATCCCCTACCGGAAGATCCGCGTTGAGCTCCAGGGCACCGTGCTCTGCGCGATCTGCGGCGCAAGGTTCCAGGGGCTGCAGGTCCACCTCCACCGCATCCACGGCGTGAGCGCCAAGACGTACCTGGCCGAGTTCCCGGGCTCCGAGATCTCGAGCGAGCAGCTGCGCGCCCGGTTCTTCGTTCGCACCGCCAAGTCGCGGCTCATCATGCCCCACTGGGAGCGCCTCTGGTCGAGGGAGTACGTGCTCGACCGCATCGCCGAGCTCCACCGCCGCGGCGTCCCGCTCAACGTGCAGTCGTTCTTCGAGCGCGGGCACGAACCGAGCCTGTACGCCGCCGGGACCGAGTTCTTCCCGACGTGGAAGGATGCGCTCGCCGCCACCGGGATCGATCCCGACGAAGTGCGCCAGGAGGTGCCCAAGGGCTACTGGACGGCGGCGCGTGTCCTGACGCTGTTGCGGGATCGGCTGCAGGCGAACCAGTCCGTCTCCGCGAAGGCCCTGAGGACGGAGGGAAGTCTCTACGTCATGGCCCGCCGGTTCTTCGGCAGCTACGAAGAGGCGCTCCGGCAGGCTGGAGCACCCCCGGCGATGATCCTGACCCTGAGCCTGAGACCCGCGGCATGACCGACGTGTGGCGGAGCAGGGGTGGATTGTGAGACGGCGCGACCCGCTCGTTGTCCAGTGCCAGTCACGTCCGGCTCCCGCGAGCAGGTTCCCGACAATGCCGTAGGCTGAGGATGCGAGCACGGAGAGTCCTGTTCGGAGCCGGAGCGTTGGCGGTGATCGTCGCGCTCCTGTCCTGGCGGAGCCTCGGGCCGGGTCCGTCGTCGGGCGTGCGATCGAGCGATGGCGCCACCGCGACCTCGACGGCCGGAGCGCCGGCACCGCCCATGCGCGACCCGAACCATCTCGCGAAGGCCTCGATCGCAGGACGCATCATCACCGCCGGCGGCGGAGCGCCGATCGGCAACGCCAACGTATGTGCCGTTGCGGATGATTCGCGCTTGACCGGGGAGGAGTCGCGCGACCCCATCTGCGGTCGATCGGCGAACGACGGCACGTACTCGCTGGTCGACCTCGTTCCGGCGAGCTACCGGATCTACGCGAGCGCGCGGGGCCACCGTCCCGCCGAGCACCTCGACGGCGATCGCCCCTGCAACGTCGACCTCAGGCCGGGCGAGACCCGGCGGGGGGTGAACGTCGTCCTCGCCACCGGCGGTGAGCCCGTCACCGGCCTCGTCAAGGACATCGCCGGCGGTCCGGTCGCCGGCGCCAGGGTCTACGGTTCGCGCGGCGACGACTGGCGCGCTGACGGTTCACGGGCGACCACGCTCAGCGACGCCGAGGGGCGGTTCGAGCTGTGGCTACCGCGTGGCTCCTTCGAGCTGATTGCAGAGGCCGAGGGCTACTCCTCGGGCACTCGCATGACGACCGTGCCCGGACCCACCGCGGTGATCCTCCTGACACCGGAGGCACAGCTCGTCGGCCGCGTGGTCGAGATCGGCAGCCATCGTCCAGTGGCCGATGCGATCGTGCACGCGCGCACCGAGCATGGCGACGACAGCGGCAGCGCCCGCAGCGACGCCCAGGGGCGCTTCCGTGTGACCCGCCTGCCGCCGGGCCGCTACCGCGCCGACGCCTCGACGGACTCGGGCTTCGGCGCCTCGCGCGACAGCGTCCGGCTCGGGCTCGGGCAGGTGTCGGCTGAGGTCCTCGTCGAGTTGCACCCCGCGGTCCTCGTCACCGGCCGCGTCGATCGCGCCGACGCCAAGCCGTGTTCTCGCGGCCAGGTGCGACTGCACGACCCGCTCCAGGACGCCTGGCGAGACGCCGACGTCGAGCCGGATGGGGACGTGCGCGTCCAGGGCGTGCTGCCGGGGCGATACGAGGTCAGCGTCTGGTGCGACGACAGCGTGCCAGCGGATCGCTACCCCGAGATCGACGTGGCCGCGGCGCCGATCCACGGGCTGCGGTGGCGGGTCGGCGCCGGCCGCGTCGTGCGTGGCGTCGTCGTCGCCGCCGATGGTGCGCCCTTGGCCGACATCGTCGTGACGGCAGAATCTGCGGGTGGCGATCCCCGGGGCGCCCGGAGCTGGCCGTCGGGGAAGACCGACTCCGCCGGCCGATTCCGCATCCCCGGCGTCAAGCCCGGCCGGTACCATCTGCAACCCTGGACCAGCGATCACACCGGACCGAGCGAGCCCGTCGAGGTCACCGTAGACGAGAGCCGCGACACCGACGGCGTCCGCATCGTCATGGGGCGGGGCGAGACGATCGAGGGCACCGTCGTCGAAGCCGGAGGCAGGCCCCTCGGTGGTGTTCGCGTTACCACCGACGTCGAGGGGTGGGCCCTCGAGGACCCTTGCACGGCCGACGACGGCGCCTTCGCGCTGACCGGACTGCTGCCGGGCAGGTACCGAGTCGTCGCGTTCGATGAGTGGACACCGCTGCGCGCGCCGGGCAAGGGCGACGACGATCGGCAAGGCGTCGAGGTCGCGGTCACGCGGGGACAGCGCGCCCGCGTACGGCTCGTCGTCGAGCGGCGTGACAGCCTCATCCGCGGCCGGGTCCTGGACGCCGCCGGTAAGCCGGTGACAGACGCCTTCATCCGGGCCGAGCGCGAGTCCGAGGCCACCGGGGTGGCGGCCGGCCGAGCGCGCAAGGCGGTGCGCTGGAGCTGGTCGCGCCAACCTGCCCTCACCGACACGGACGGGCGCTTCACGATCGATCGGCTCGCCCCCGGCCTCTACACGGTACATGCGGCGCGCAAGGGCGGCGGTGAGGTCCTCGCGGAGCATGTCCGGGCGGGCGACTCGATCGCTCTCAAGATCGTCGAGAACGGGCGCATCGAGGGCGTGGCGGTGGGCGTGGACCACGTTGCGCCGGAGCAATTCTCGATCACGCTAGCCGACCGATCGACCGGCTTCGAGCGCCGCGAGCAGTACTTCCGCACGGCAGGGCAGTTCCGGCTCGACGACCTGCCAGCGGGCCGGTTCGATCTCACGATCGACAGCGGCAGCGCCAGCGGCACGGAGCAGGTCTCGCTCGACCAGGGCGAGGTGAAGCCGGGCATACGCATCGTACTCGCCGGCCTCGGCACGGTGCGCGGCCGGCTCGTGGCGCTCGACGACGACGCGCCGGTGCCCGGCATGAGCATGCTGGCGCGCCAGCCCGGCGCCATGCCCGTCCCAGGCTCTGACGGCGACCGCAAGAACGTCACCGACGCGGACGGGCGTTTCGAGCTGGACCGCGTGCCCGCCGGCAGGGCGTTCCTGATGGGCTTCCCGATCGACGCCGACACCCGCAGCCAGTTCAGCATGATCTTCGGCCGGCCCGTGACCGTGAGGCCGGGCGAACAGGTCACCCTGCCCGAGCTGCGCGTGGCGCGCATGCGCGTGGAGAGCAGCGACAGCGCGGGGGGCGACCTCGGCTTCCGGCTCGAGGAGCGCGAGGTCGGTGCCGACGATCCGTGGGAGCCCACGCTCGAGGTGGCGTTCGTCCGGCCCGACGGCCCGGCCTCGCGCGCCGGGCTCCGGGTCGGCGACCACATCGTGGCCGTCGACGGCCACGACGTCCGCGGGGACGACGCCTACCTGTACCCGATGCTCGTCCGAGTGCGCGAAGGCGCCCGCATCGCGCTCGACGTCGCCCGCGGCGCGACGGTCTCCATCATCGCGGGCGCACCGTCCGGCGACTGACGCCGTCGCCGGTTCAAGGTCTACTCGCATAGACAAGTGGCAATGCACGCCACGACTCGTCTACGAAGGGATTCGGAGACAAAGAGCCAATTGAGCAGGTCGTGTTGCTCTGCATCTGAGCTCAGACCTGGTTCACCACGGAAGACGACGTGCGAGAGGCCGTGTCGGCGGGCAAGCGCTCGTGCGCCCCGAGCTCCGCAACGACAGCCGCCAACACGCCTGGATCGAGGGGAGGCCAGACCACCCGGTCGAGGGGACCGTGGGCGAGGATCACGGACTCAAGTGGCTGGACGACCGGCGTCCCGACGAGCAAGCGGCCGACCCCCGGCAGCTCGACGCCCACTGCCTCCAGCACATCGAGCCCATCGCGTTCCGCATCGCCGAGCCGCAGGGCGCTCACGATGACATCGACCTCGGGCCGGCGCTTGAGCAGCTCGAGCGCCCTGCCTACCCCGATCACATGGCCCACCGCGCACCCCGCCTGCTCGAGCTCCTCGACCCATGCGGCGCTCTGCTCCGTCGACCGGCTGACGACGAGTACGCGTAGACGCATGCGTTCATCGTGCACGCGGGCGATGACAGCGCAAGTTCTCGCGCAAGCCCGCGCTGGAACTCGGCTTGCCGTCTCTGGCCGGGCCGCCCGCGCCGGCGCCGGTCTGCTGGCACGTCCAGGGGCCCACGGGCACTCAAGCCGAACCAGGTCACTCCGAGCCCAGACGGGGGAGTGGGAGCGGGGCCCGACTGGAGATCCAGGTGCCTAGTTGACGCAGCCCGCGATCGCAAACCGACCGCGGTCGAGTGAGGACTACCGCCGGTGCTTCGGCTTGGTCTTGCGGCTGCGCAGCCGCTTCCGCAGCTCTCGGAGCACCGTGCTGGCGGGGATGAGCTTGGCCTCGCCGCGGTCGATCTCCTCGATGCGCCGGTCGAGCTCCCCGGCGAACGCCACCTTCTCGGCGGGAGAACCGTGCCCGCAGACCTCGCGCAGCACGCCGTCCATCACCTCGCCGAAGGTCAGGTCGAAGTCGAATGTGTGCTCGGCCATGCGGAGCCGCTCCGATCGCACGGGCGGCCAGGTCCATTCGCGCAGCCTGCCATGCTTCGCGAGGCGCAGCGGCAAGTCCCGGAGCTCGGCCCAGGCAGTCATGTCGAGCGCGACGACTCGATCCACGTGGCCCGTCTCGCTGACGCGCGGCCGGGCGAGCACGCCCGAGCACTCGACGCGGGTCGTGATTCGGCGGCGCGGCCTCTTCGTGCCGCGGATGTTCATCTCGACGTCTTGACGGACCTCGACCGCGGAGAGCCTCCAGTAGGGGTCGCGCTCGCGACGACGCGGCTGCCGGTGGGCCTTCGGCTCGAGGAACGGTCGGATCGACGTGTTCGTGAGCTCCTCGAGCGTGCGGACAACGGCGGGGCTCATGCGCCCCAGGAGCTCGAAGAGGTCGACCATCCGGTAGCTCGGGGCCACCTGGACGCGCGTGCCCCACGCGGCCAGCAGCAGGAGCGGCTCGTCCAGCTCGAGCCAGCTGTCGACGTACTTGCGCTTGGCGCGGCTCCAGACACAGGCCCGAAGGCCACGGCGCTCGAGGGCGACACCGACGACGGGTTCAACCATGCCGCGGAAGTCGATCATCGCGCGGACGCTATCACGCGAACGTGCAGCGACAATGCCGGCGGCAACAGCGTCTGCGCCGGGAGGACCGCGCCGTGCCGCCTGCGCCGGAGCGCCCACGCCGGCGCCGGTCCTCGCACCGCGACACCATCGTGTGACGGGAAGCGGCGGGGATGACGCGACACACGCGCACACGCATTTGCCAAGGCGAATATTGTGTACCCAAACGGTACCCAAAGCTCCGCGAATCGGGCCCGCGACGGGTTCACTCCGGCCACCACCTCCGGACCGTGAACCGAGGAATTGCACATCATTGGACACCGGGTGCGATCACCGGTGATCAGCCCTCACGGAATTAAAAGTCCGGTGCTCTGCCAGATGAGCTATCGGCCCCGAGCGGGCAAGGGTGCCGCCTCGGGCGGGCCCGGTCAAGCGAACCGGCGCCCGGAAAAGGCGATACATTCGCGGCATGGCCAAGCCGACGGTGCTGCTGGTGGAGCAGGACGCCGCGCGCCGTGTGGTGCTGCGACGGGGCCTGGCGGTGCGCGGGTTCCTCGTCCTGGAAGCCGCCAGCTGCGCGGCTGCGTGGCGGCTCGTGCAGACCTCGCTCGTCGAGGCCATCGTGCTCGCTCGCTCGACCCCGGTCACCGATTGTATCGCCCTGGCGCGAGGGATCCGTCGTTCTCCCGCGGCGGGCGTGCCGCTCGTCGCGCTCGCCGACGAGCGCCGCGACCAGTTCGCCTTCCGCGTCGGCACGCATCATGCTGCTCCCCACGACATCAAGCCCGACGACCTCGCGTCGATGCTGGCACAGCTGCTCGCGGCCACCCGCACCGAGCCAAGACCGGAGACCGCGGGCCGCCGCCGCCACCCACGCTACGCGGTGCAGCTCCGCGCGCAGTACCAGGCGTTCGGCCGCGCGGGCGAGGGCTCGACTGGCGAGTGCCTCCTGCTCGACGTCAGCGCCGGCGGTTGCCGGGGCGGCGTGCCTGGCGGGACGCCCCCGGGACGCGGGAGTCGCCTGGTCGTGACGTTCCAGCTGCCGAGGCTGGGACAGGCCGGCCGCGCGGCGGTCAAGCTCGGCGGCCAGATCGTCTGGTCGATCCCGGCCAAGGCGGGTCGGCCGGCCACGTTCGGCGCGAGCTGGATCGGTGCACCGGCGGACGCGTTCTGTGAGCTCCTGTCCGCGCTCGACGATCGCGAGCAACGCCGCCAGCACACCGTGCTTCCACCGATCGAGCCGACCGGGCCCGTGGCCATCGAGCCCGTCTCGGCCGACGACGCTCCACTGCGCGCCATCGAGCAACTCCTGCTCGACGTGCCCGAGGCTCGTCGCAGAAGCGAGCGCATCGAGGGTGCGCTGCGGGCGCTCGGCGAGCGCCACGATCCGGAGATCGAGGCCCTCCGTCGCTGTCTCGAGCGTGCCTTTGCCCGACTGTCGTCCTCCACGTCGCCGACTGTGAGCCGCCCCTGACTGGAGCTCGGCGTAGGTCTGCAGGCTTTGGACTGCGGGCTTCGGGCCGTCTCTGCTGCCCCAGACCGATGCCGAGCTGCCCGTGGCGCGGTACAGCGAGCTGATTCGCGGACTCCAGGCCTTCCGGGGCCCGAAGCCCACTCCGAATCTCAGGCCCCTGACCCGCCGGTTGACCACCCCCGCCTCGGCGGAATAAACTAGCAAAGATCAACAGGTTTCCGACGATGAGCACGAACGGCACGGAGAGGCCGCGCTCGGTGCAGGTCGAGCTGGCGGGACAGAGGGTGCGCTTGCGCACCGATGTCGCGTCGCCACGTCTCGACGCACTGGTGGCGCAGATCAACGCGGAGGCGACCGCGGCTGCGGCAGGTCGTCGCTCACCACCGCCTGCGACCGCGCTCGTGGCGGTGGTGGCGCTGCGCCTGGCCGATGCGCTCGACCGTGAGCGCCGTGCGGCGCAGAAGCTGCGCGCGGAGGTCCGCGCGAGAGCACGTCGGATCCTGGAGGATCTGGATTCCATCGCCCCGCGTGGAGCGCGATCGGCATGAGCGACAAGGCTCCTGCGCGCCCGATCGCGGGGCAGACAAAGGTGACGATTGACAGACCAGGCACGTCTTCGCCGCGGGGCCTCGGGCCCCCCCGGCTCGATCGCACGAGCAACCCAGAGCGCCACGACTGAGGGCCACACGCCGCGCGCGGCCGAGGCCGGCGCGTGACCGCCGGCATCGGCGTCTACGTCCTCGTGGCGCTCGTCGCCGCGGCCATCGGTGTGTACGTGGGCCAGCTGCTGTCGCAGCGCGGCAAGCCCGAGCAGGAACAGTCGGCGCACGACGAGGTCGAGCGCGCCCTCGCCGAAGCCCGCGAGCAGGCCGAGGTGCTGCGAAAGCGCGCCGAGGTCGAGGCCAAGGAGCTCATGCTCAAGGCCAAGGGCGAGGTCGAACGCGAGACCTCGCTCCGCCGCGGTGAGCTGTCCACGCAGGAGCAAGCGCTGCGCCAGCGCGAGGCGGCCGCCGAGCGGCAGAAGGTCGATCTGACCGTCAAGGACGAGCAGCTCGGCAAGCAGGAGAAGGTGATCGGCCAGCGTGAGGTGGCCGCCGAGGCCGCGGCCAAGAAGGCGGCGCAGATGCTCGAGGAAGCCAAGGCGCGCCTCGAGAAGCTCGCTGGCATGACCGCCGACCAAGCGCGCGACAAGCTGGCCGAGGAGGTCGCCGAGGACGCCAAGAAGCAGGCTGCCTCGGAGATCCGCAAGATCGAGCAGGAGGCCGAGGAGGAGGCCAAGGCGCGCTCACGGCGCATCCTCGGCACGGCGATCCAGCGCTACGCGGGTGAGTACGTCGCCGAGCGCACCGTAGCCGTGGTGCCGCTGCCATCGGATGACCTCAAGGGCCGCATCATCGGCCGCGAGGGCCGCAACATCCGCGCGCTCGAGGCCGCGCTCGGGATCGACATCATCATCGACGACACGCCCGAGGCCATCACGATCTCCTGCTTCAACCCGGTGCGCCGCGAGATCGCCAAGCTCGCGCTGTCGAAGCTCATCGCGGACGGCCGCATCCACCCGACTCGCATCGAGGAGATCGTCGCCAAGGTGACGGACGAGGTGAACGCGGTCTCGAAGGAGGTGGGCGAGCAGGCGGTGTTCGATCTCGGCCTGCATCGCCTGCACCCGGAGCTGGTCGAGCTGGTCGGAGGCCTTCGCTTCCGCACGTCGTACGCGCACAACGTGCTGCAGCATTCAATCGAGGTCGCGTTCCTGTCCGGCCTCATCGCCGGTGAGCTCGGCCAGAACGTCAAGCAGGCGCGCCGCGCGGGCCTGCTGCACGACATCGGCAAGGCGGTCGAGCACCAGCAGGAGGGCTCGCACGCGCACGTGGGCGCGCAGCTCGCCCGCAAGTACGGCGAGCAGCCGCGCATCGTGCACGCCATCGAAGCCCACCACAACGAGATCGCGCAGGACAGCATCCTCGACCACATCGTCGATGCCGCAAACCTCCTGTCGGGCCAGAGGCCGGGCGCCCGGCGCGAGCTGCTCGAGTCCTACGTGCAGCGGCTCACCAAGCTCGAGCAGATCGCGACGTCCTATCCCGGCGTCGAGCGCGCCTACGCCATCCAGGCGGGCCGCGAGGTGCGCGTCATGGTCGACAACGCCACGCTCACCGACGATCAGGCCACGGTGCTCTCGCGCGACATCGCGCGCCGCATCGAGACCGAGCTCAACTACCCAGGTACCATCCGCGTCGCCGTCGTCCGCGAGACCCGCGCCACCGACTACGCCCGCTGACGCGCGCGGGGGATACTTCCCTACGTGCGCATCGTCTGTGTGTCGGACACGCATGGGATGCACGAGCGGCTCTCGGTGCCGCCGTGCGAGCTGCTCGTGCACGCCGGAGATTTCTCGCGACGCGGGCGGCGCGAGGAGCTCGCGGCGGTCCTCGCCTGGATGGCTGCGCAGCCCGCCAGGGCGCGCGTGCTGGTGGCCGGCAACCACGACCGCTTCTGCGAGCACGCCTCCGCCGAGGCGCATGCCATGGCGACACGGTGCGGGGTGCGCTACCTGGACGACGAGGGCGTGGAGATCGACGGGCTGGCGATCTGGGGCTCACCGGTCACGCCCGCGTTCCGCTCGACCGCGTTCAACCGGGCACGCGGGGCTGCGCTGCGGGCGCACTGGGAGCGCATCCCCGACGGCGTCGATCTCCTCGTCACCCACGGCCCGCCACGCGGGCTCGGCGACCGGGTGTTCTTCGGCGCCCACGTCGGCTGCGACGACCTGCTCGCGCGGGTGCGCGCGCTCGCGCCACGGGTGCACCTGTTCGGACACATCCACGAAGCCCGCGGGGAATACCGCCTGCCGGGGCTGCGCACGCGCTTCGTCAACGCCGCCAACAGCCACCTCGTGCCGCTCTGGACCCGTGACGTCACGCGGCTCTGGGTGTAGGCGCCTTTGCCCCAGCGCCGTCCGTGGCGCGACGCCGCTCTACCGCCTGCGAGGTCCCCGGATGTAAATTTGAGGCTCCATGAAGCTCTGCATCGTCGGAACGGGATATGTGGGGCTGGTCGCGGGCGCCGGCTTCGCAGACATGGGAAACGAGGTCACCTGTGTCGACGTCGACGAGCGCAAGGTCGAGCGGCTGCGCCGGGGCGAGATGCCGATCTACGAGCCCGGGCTCGAGGACCTCGTCCGCAAGAACGCCGCGGAGGGCCGGCTCGCCTTCACGACCGAGCTGGCTGCGTCCGTGCCGGGACGCGCGATCGTCTTTCTGGCGGTCGGCACGCCCCAGAGCGAGACCGGTGCGGCCGACCTCCGGCACCTCTTCGCGGCCGCGGAGGCCGTCGGGCGCGCGATCAAAGGGCACACGCTCATCGTGACCAAGTCCACCGTGCCGGTCGGAACGGGCGCGGAGCTCCGAACACGCCTGGCCAGGCTGACCGACCAGCCGTTCTCCGTCTGCTCCAATCCAGAGTTCCTCAAGGAGGGCGCCGCCATCAACGATTTCATGCGGCCCGAGCGGGTGATCATCGGGGCGGAAGACCCGACGGCCACCGAGCTCCTGCGCTACCTGTACGAGCCCTTCGTACGCACGACCGGTCGCTTCATCGCGATGGATGTCCGGTCGGCGGAGCTCACCAAGTACGCCTGCAACGCGATGCTGGCCACTCGCATCTCCTTCATGAACGAGATCGCGAACCTGTGCGAACGGGTCGGCGCCGACGTGGAGAGCGTGCGCCAGGGCATGGGCAGCGACGGTCGCATTGGCCCCAAGTTCCTCTTTCCCGGGGTCGGCTTCGGCGGCAGCTGTTTTCCGAAGGACATCTTGGCGCTTTTGCACACGGCGCGACAGACCGGCTCGCACCTGCGCGTCATCGAGGCGGTGCACGAGGTCAATGACCTCCAGAAACAGGTGCTCGGCGCAAAGCTGGCAGCGCACTTTGCGCCCGGTGGGCTCGGCAATCGCCAGATCGCCGTGTGGGGGCTGTCCTTCAAGCCGGCCACGGACGATGTCCGCGAATCACCCGCGATCGACGTGATCCGGGAGGTGCTGGCGCAAGGGGGCCGCGTGACTGCGCACGATCCGGTGGCCATTGCCGCATTTCAGGCGCACTTTGGCACCCACGAGCGCCTCTCGTACGCAGACTCCCCGTACGATGCGGTTCGGGGCGCGCACGCGCTGGTGCTGGTCTCGGAGTGGGGCGAGTACCGTCGGCCGACCTTCGATCGGATCAAGGCGCTGATGGCCGATCCCGTGCTGTTCGACGGTCGCAACATCTGGAGCCCCCACGAGGCCGCGACGAGCGGCTTTCGCTACTACGGGATCGGTCGCTCCGAGCCGCGCTGAATCGCAGGAGCTCCCTGCCAACTTGACGCCGCGCAAATCGGCCCCGAGGCCAGGGCGCCAAATGGGACCAGATGGAGCGCATGCGCAGGCTGTGTACGCTGACGCTCGACGGCGAGGCGCGAGCTCTGGCCGTGCTGCCGAGGGCCGGCTGTCGAGGTCGCCCCTGGAGTAACCTATGCGCAGAGACGAATATATCTTCGACTGGAACGAGGCCCGCCGCGACGCGCCGCCCTTTGCGCGCGGCTTTGCGCTGGTGGACGAGACCCTGCGCGACGGCATCCAGTCCCCGTCGGTGCGAAACCCCGGCCTGGCCGACAAGCTCGAGCTCCTGCACTGCATGGAGGCCCTGCGCATCGAGGTGGCCAACGTGGGCCTGCCCGGCGCGGGCGCGGCGGCCGTGGCCGACGTGCGCCGGCTGTGCGAGGAGATCCGGGACGCGCGCCTGGCGATCCGACCGGCGTGCGCGGCGCGCACAACCGCGGGCGACGTGCTCGCCGTCGCGGACATCGCCCAGCGGACCGGCGTCGAGATCGAGTGCTGCGCGTTCATCGGCTCGTCCCCTGTGCGCCAGCTGGTCGAGCGCTGGGAGCTCGACCGCATGGTGCGCCTGGTGACGGCCGCGATGGACCTCGCGGTCGGCGCCGGCCTGCCCGCGACCTTCGTCACCGAGGACACGATCCGCTCCGACCCCGAGACGCTGCGCCTGCTCTGGACGGCCGCCATCGAGCACGGCGCCAGGCGCCTCGTCCTGACCGACACGGTCGGCCACGCGACGCCCGATGGTCTCGGCAACCTGGTCGCGTTCGCGCGCGAGGTCATCGCCGAGACGGGCGAGACCATCGGCCTCGACTGGCACGGCCACAATGACCGGGGCCTGGCGCTCTCGGTCGCGCTGTGGGCGCTCGAGCGCGGCGTGGAGCGCGTGCACGGCACGTGCCTGGGCGTGGGCGAGCGCGTGGGCAACGCGCCCATCGACCTCGTCCTGCTCAACCTCTCCTTGCTCGGCGCCCTGGATCGCGACCTGTGCTCGCTGCGCCGCTACGTCGAGCGCGTGAGCGCGTGCTATGGCGTGCCGGTGCCGCACAACTACCCCGCGTTCGGCCACGACGCGTTCCGCACGGCCACGGGGGTGCACGCCGCGGCCATCGCCAAGGCGATGCAGCTCGGCCGGGTGGACCTCGCCGACCGCGTCTACTCATCCGTGCCCGCGCACTATCTCGGCTGCGAGCAGCACATCGAGGTCGGCTTCTACAGCGGCCGCGCCAACGTGGTGCGCTGGCTCGAGGAGCGTGGCCTCGCGGTGACCGAGGGGCGCGTCCTGCGCATGCTCGAGCGCGCCAAGCAGGCACGCGCTACGCTGACCGAGGGTGAGCTGCTCGAGGCACTGGCGGAGCCATGACGCCCGGGACGCGCGCACCGCGACGGGCGTGCCTGCTGCTGGCCGGGGCTGTTACGATGCCCCCGTGAGGCTCCTCGCCAGCGTGCTCGTGGCCGGTTGGATCGGCTGCGCCCCGAACCTCAACAACTGCGAGCTGCTCGGAGACGTCCGCGCGAGCAACGGCCAGTGCATGCGCACGACGGACGCGTCCAAGCGCTGCCGGCGCGACTGCATTGCCGGCGCCGGCGCGGCCAAGGAGTGCCTCGACCGCTGCAATGCCCAGCAGCTCACGCGGGAGCACATGTGCGCGCAGTCGCTGATCGACGCCTGTGACACCTTGCGTCGCACGTTCGCGTTCCTGTTCGCGACGGGGGAGGAGTGGCGGGGCGAGCAGACGTGCGGCGACACCCACGATCGCTTCACCCTGGTCACGCGCTCCCTCGACGCCGACCGCTCGACCTTCGAGGCCGAGCTCGACACCGGCAAGGAGCAGGCTCGGTACGAGGGCGGCTACGATCCGGCGTCGGGCATTCTGCACCTGCGCGCGACCCTGCCGAAGCGAACCGCCTTCCCGCCCTTCGAGCTGGCCGGTTACCTGATGGACGAGACGCCGCGCAAGGTCGTCGGATCCACCGGAACGCAATGCAAGATCGAGTTCGAGCGCACGCTGCGATGATTCGGGTGCGCATTTTCGTGACCCGATTCGCACCACCGGACGCTCTGTCCCGGTGAGCCATGAGCGGACCGGACAGCGATCCCCTGCGCACGCCGGGCCGCGACCATGAAAGCGCTGGGCTGGCGATCGGGGGTGGGCTCCGGAGCAGCTGCCGGTTCCAGCTGGTCTCCCGGCTAGGGCAGGGCGGCATGGGCGTGGTCTACGAGGCCGTCGATCGCGAGCGCGAGGCGCGCGTGGCGCTCAAGACCCTGCGCAACCTGGGCCCGCAGGCGCTGTTCCGGTTCAAGCAGGAGTTCCGCGCGCTGCAGGATCTCGACCATCCAAACCTGGTTCGACTCGGTGAGCTGTTCGAGGACGGCGGCCACTGGTACTTCTCGATGGAGCTGGTCGAGGGCGTCGGCTTCCTGGAGTGGGTGCAGACGCGCGCCCGCGGGACCGCCGAGCCCACGGACCCGACCTGTGAGGACGACGACGCCGGGAACCCGAGGCTGGCGGCCCATCGCGCCGGCCCGGCGACGTTCGACGAGGCGCGCCTTCGCGCCGCGCTCCACCAGCTGGCGTCCGCGCTGTGCGCGCTCCACGGTGCCGGCCTGGTGCACCGCGACATCAAGCCGTCGAACGTGCTCGTCACGCAGACCGGGCGCGTCGTGCTGCTCGACTTTGGCCTCGTGGTGCGGGAAGTGGACCTGCGCGATTCGTGGAGTGAAGGCGTCGTGGGGACGCCCACCTACATGGCGCCGGAGCAGGCCGCCCGGCGGCGCGTCGGCCCTGCCGCCGACTGGTACGCGGTTGGCGTCATGCTCTACGAGGCGCTCACGGGGCGCGTACCGCACGACGGCCCAGGCATCGAGGTGCTGGCGAGCAAGCAATGCCCCAGGCCCGTGTCTGCGGCGGAGCTCCCCGCGGGCATCGCCACCGACCTGTCGCGCCTGTGCACGGAGCTGCTCCGGTTCGAGCCCGGCGCGCGCCCCGGCGGTGCCGCGGTGCTGGCGCGCCTCGGCGCCAAGGCCGTGCGCCCCGAGGACCATGCGTCCGCTTCCCTGTCCCCGCGTCCGTTCGTCGGGCGCGCCCGCGAGCTCGGCGAGCTTGCGCGAGCCTTCGAGAGCACCCGCGCGGGGCAGCCGATCACCGTCCTCATCGAGGGCGAATCCGGGGTCGGCAAGTCGGCCCTCGTGCGCAGGTTCTGCCAGAGCCTGACGCACGCGGTCGTGCTCGACGGACGTTGCTACGAGCGCGAGAGCGTGCCCTACAAGGCGCTCGATGGCGTGATCGACAGCCTGAGCCGCTACTTGCTGCGCGTCCCCGAGACCGTGGCGGCGGCCATCCTGCCCTACCACGCGGCCTTGCTCTCCGAGGTGTTCCCCGTGCTCAAGCGGGTCAGGGCCTTCGCCGACGCGCCGCGGTTGCATCGCGCGGTGAGTGATCCGCAGGAGCTGCGCGCTCGCGTCTTCGCGGCGCTGCGCGAGCTCCTCGGCCGACTCGGCGGGCGCGCGCCACTCGTGGTGGTGATCGACGACCTGCAGTGGGCAGACGCGGACAGCTTCTCGCTCCTGCGCGCGGCGCTGTCGCCGCCGGAGGCGCCGCGCCTGCTGCTCCTCTGCACGCAGCGCGCCGGTGCGGCGCCGGCCGCGCTGTCGGGGCTCGTGCGCCACCTCCAGGTGGGCGCGCTCCCTGCGGAGGAGGCGAGGCGGCTCGCCGGCCACCTGCTCGGCGCCGTCGATCCCGCGGGGGAGATCGCCGCCGCACTGGCGCGCGAGGCAGGCGGCCACCCCCTGTTCCTCGACGAGCTGGTGCGGCACTCGCTCATGCTGGGCACGGCCTCGCGCGCGACGCGGCGGCTCGACGAGGCGTTGCAGTGGCGGGTCGAACGGCTCGAGCCGCAGACTCGCCTGCT
>JAHFDS010000158.1:0-445 GCA_023248855.1 Myxococcales bacterium | reverse complement strand
CAAGCTTCGCGCGGACCACCGGGCCAGGCGGGGCGCTCGAGCCCTACCACGATCGCGTGCGCGAGGCTGTGCTCGGGCACCTCGATGCGGCGACGCTGGCGGCTCATCACCGCCGGCTCGCGCTCGCGATCGAGGGCACGGCGCACGCCGATCCGGAGGTCCTGGTGCAGCACTGGCGTGGCGCCGGCGACGCCGAGAAGGCCGCGCGCTACGCCACGGCCGGCGCGGAGCGGGCCCGGGCGGCGCTGGCGTTCGATCGCGCGGCCCGGCTCTACCAACTCGCGATCGATCTCGGGCACCCGGATCGCGCGCTGCTCGGGAAGCTGGCGCACGTGCTGGTCGGTGCGGGCCGGGGCGCCGAGGCCGCGGGCGCGTTCCTGCGGGCCGCCGAGGGGGCGAGCGACGCGGACGCGCTGGACCTCGGCAGGCGCGCGGCGGACCAGCT
>JAHFDS010000157.1 GCA_023248855.1 Myxococcales bacterium | reverse complement strand
GCTCGGAGCAGCCTTCGCCTGCCAGCTGGCCGCAGCACTCGCGCACGCGGAGCGTGCGCAAGACAAACACCTGGGGCCGCTCGTCGAACCCGCTGACTTCACTGGAATCACGGACAGCACTCGGAGTCTCGTTTGCTCGCGCTCCGCGCTCGCGAGTGCCGCACGCCGGACGGTCGACGATTTCTCTCCACGACTCTACTCCGGTCAAACTTCTGACGAGCGGCACTAGCTGCTGTAGCCGCCCCAGGACAAGGAGAAGACGATGAAGACCCTCAAGCCCGCTGCCGTCCTGCTCGCGTCCTTCGGCTCCTTCGCGTGCGTCGTCGATGCGGGCCCGAAGGGCATCCCCACTGGCGCGCCGGTCGCCACTCCGGGAGACCTCGAGCCCGCCGCCCTGCAGGTGGTGCCGGCCCGGGACATCACGACCACCCTGGTCGAAGCGTCGATGCCGGTGTCGCCGATCGACCGGCTGGACGCCGATTTCCTGCCGAAATACACCGAGCATACCGACGCGCTGCACATCATCGCCAAGGGCACGACGGCCCGCGAGCACCGGATCGCGATCGACTCGACCGGGGGCGAGGCGCATCTGTTCCTCGGCCCGCAGGTCAAGGACCCCGCTGACGCGAATGCTGCGCTGCGCGGCGTCGTGGTGCTCGACCCGAAAGGCGTGCAGATCAACCAGCGCGCCCCCAGGGCCGAGGGCGCCGAGCTGATCCCGATGTCCGCCATCGCTCTCAAGGGACATCCGGCTGGCGTCTACACCATCCGCGTTAATGACGTGGCCGCCCGAGCGGGCATCGCGGTGGACGTTCGGCAGCCCGCTACGAAGCTCACGATGAAGCTCAGGCCTGCCGCCGTCCAGCATCTGTATGGCAGCCCGATGAGCGTCGAGGTCGCGCTCGACGAAGCGGGGCGCGGAATCGCGGGCGCCAACCTGACCGCGTACCTGGTGCGCCCGGATCTGACCCGAGGCCCTGACGTCGCGGTCAAGGAGCTCGGCGCCGGCCGGTACCGCGTCGAGGTGGCCCAGGCGCTGGGCAAGCAGGACGCGACCGGGGCCCACCTGGTCGACGTCCGTGCGGAGGGCCACACGACTTCTGGGCTGCCGTTCCTGCGCCACGGCCGCACGGGCTTTCACTTCGGCGTGCCGACCGGCCGCGTGACGGAGGTCAGCGCCACCCGCATCGTCAAGGACGCCAAGGGCGCGATCGAGGCGTTCGAGGTCGATGTCCGCCTGGAGTCGAGCGCGATGGATCGCCTCGAGATCTCGGGGACGCTCGCCGCCCTCGGCGCCGACGGCAAGGAGCACGGGGTCGCGATGGCCCAGACCGGCGCCGGGTTCGGCGCGGGTGTTCATACCGTGACGCTGCGCTTCGCCGCCGGCCACATCAGGCTGACCAAGCTCGCCGGGACGTACGTGCTGAGGAACCTGACCGTCTTCTCGCTCTCCACGGGCGCGTTGTTCCAGCGGCTCGCCGTGCATCCCGCTCGCTTCGAGGGCGTGAGCCGCGATATGCTGGCGTCCGTCAAGGAGATGACGCCGCAGATCAAGGGCCTGCTCGAGGCCGGCGTGCTCGCTGCCGATTGATCCTCCGCCGCTGCTTTCCCTTCGCCCTGCTCGTCGGCTGCGCACCGGCCGGTCCGGAGATCGACCTCCGGCGGCTGCCAGTGATTGGCGGTGCTCCGGACCCCGACGACCCCGCCGTGGTGTCGATCCAGACGGTTCCGGATGCGGGCGCGCCGGAGCTCTGCACCGGCGTGATCATCGGACCGCGCGCGATCCTGACGGCCGGCCATTGCACGCTCGAGCAGACGGCCGGGACGCTGACCGTGGGCGTCGGTCCGTCCGCGAAGTTGCCGCAGCGCCGCCTCGTGGTTGCATCCGTGCACACGTATCCATCTTATCGTGGCCTCGACGACGCCCCTTTGGGGCTCGACCTCGGCATGGTGCTGCTCGGCGAGGACGCGCGCATTCCGCCCGTCCCCCTCGAGGGCGACGACAGCGCGAGCTCGGCGCGCCTCGTCGGCTTCGGCATGACCGACGCAGCCGATCTGGAATCTCGCGGTGACAAGGCGTCCGCGCCGGTGGCGGTCGCGCCCACCTGTGCGACCCTGCTTCGCATCGGCGATGTCTCGGCGAATGCCTGCCACGGTGACTCCGGCGCCCCGATCCTCTTTCGCGATGCGCGCGGGGTCGAGCGAGTGGGCGCGCTGGTGTCTTTCGGCACCCGCACCTGCGTGCCGCCGAGCTACGCGGTCCGCGTCGCCCCGTACGCGCCCTGGATCGCGGAGGTCGTCGCGGGGGGCGCAGGCACCGAGTGCGGCGCTGGCGGTTGCGTCGACCCGCCGCGATCCTGCATTGCCGACGGGGCAGCGCCGCCCGACGCCGGGTTGGCCGCTCACCACGGCGGCGGCTGCGCAGCAGCGCCGGTGGGCGCCGCCCGCTGATCGGCAGGAGGGACGCCGTCGAGCGAAATCCCGGCGGCCGGCGTACGCTGGGGCATGCGCACCCGGGTGGTCGTCGGTCTGGTGCTGAGCGTCTTCGCCTCGGCCGTCGCGACCGCCGGGCAGCCGGAGCCCGAGGGCTCCTGGGTCGCTGGCGTGGCCCTCGGGGGCGAGGTCTGGCTGGTCAAGGACGGTGGCCACCAGCCCTCTGCGGGCGGCGCGGTGGCCGGGCGGATCGGGAGGATCCTCGGTCCGAGGACGGCCCTGATGGCGGACATCGAGCTCTCGCCGATGCGGCTCCAGTACGAATACGGCGACCAGGACCACACCACGGTGTTCGGCCTCGGCGAATCCACGCTCCTGGTGGTGCGCACGTGGTGGTCGAGCTCGGGGCTGTGGCTCGACACCGGGCTGGGCCTTGGCGTCCTTTCCGCGCCCGGCGCGGGCGACGCCCGCTGCGACGGCCCCGAAGCCCAGTGGCACGTCTGCCCGCGGGGGGTGAACTACGGCGTCGGCTTCCGCCTCGGCCTCGGGCTCGACCTCGTGCAAAGCGACGCCGGGGCGCTCGGCCTCGAGCTCCACGCGACACCCACGATCTTCACCAGCGAGCCCCTCATGCGACACGAGAGCCGCGTCGGGTTTGCGAGCGGCATCTTCGTGGGCGTCAGCTGGCTCTGGGCGGCTCGTTCATCGCCAGCCAGTAGAGACCGATCTGGCGTGCCGATTCGATGAAGTCGGCGAAGTTGACCGGCTTTCGGACGAAGCTGTTCGCACCGAGCTGATAGCTCGCGGCGACGTCTTCCTCCTCGTTGCTGGAAGTCAGGATGACGACGGGGATCCTTCGCGTTCGCTCGTCCGCACGCATTCGCCGCAGCACCGAAAGGCCATCCATTCTTGGCAGCTTCAGATCCAGGAGCACGACTTCCGCCATCCTCTTCGGATCGCGTCCGGCATGAGACCCGGTGGCCAAGAGGTACTCGAGCGCCTCCTCGCCATCCCGCGCGACGATGATCTCGCAGACGACCTTGCTCTTGTCGAAGGCGCGGAGCGTGAGCTCGACGTCGTTCTTGTTGTCCTCCACCAAGAGGACAATGTGACTCCGGGTCATTTCCGGCCTCCCGCCTCGCTCGGCGGGATGGTGAAGAACAAGGTTGCGCCACGGCCTACCGTGCCTTCCGCCCACACACGTCCGCCATGTCGATTGATGATCCGTTGCACGGTCGCGAGGCCGATCCCGGTCCCTGGGAATTCATCTTCGCTGTGAAGACGCTGGAAGGGGCCAAAGAGCTTCTCCGCGTACGCCATGTCGAACCCGGCGCCGTTGTCTCGCACGAAGAAGACGGGGCTCCCCTCGCCCTCTGTCACTCCAAGCTCGACCCGTGCCTCTCGGGTCTTCGTCGTGAACTTCCAGGCGTTGCCGAGGAGGTTCTCAAAGAGGACGCGCATGAGCCGGCTATCCACGTCGGCCATGAGCCCCTCCACAAGGGAGAAGGCGACCCTTCGCTCGGGCTCCCTGCGCCGTAGCTCGCTTGCGACCGCTCGTGCGATGTCCGAGATGTTCACGCGATCGCGCCTGAGGTCGGCGCGGCTGACCCTCGAGAGGAGCAAGAGGTCATCGATGAGCTCGCCCATCCTCTGGGCGGAGGCGCGGACTCGTTGCAGGTAATCGCGTCCCTTCTCATCGAGCCCATCGGAGTGGTCCTCGAGCAGCGCCTGGCTGAATCCATCGATGCTGCGGAGGGGCGCTCGCAGGTCGTGCGAGACGGAGTAGCTGAAAGCCTCGAGCTCCTTGTTCTTGCGCTCCAGCTCCCCTGCCAGGGCGGCTTTCGCCTCGGCCACCTCGCGCGCGGCTCGGGCCTCTGTCGCCTCGAGCTCACTGCGAAGTAGATCCTCCCGTATCCGCCGATGTTCGTCTTCGAACTGCTTGCGACGGATCTGCGCGCGCACCCGTGCCTTGAGGACCTCGAGCTCGCTCGACTTGGCGATGTAGTCGTCGGCACCGATTGACAAGCCCTCGATCATCGCGTCCCGATCCTCCACCGAGGTGACGATGATGAGCGGGAGGTCGCGCACCACCGGCGAGGCCTTGATTCGTCGGCAGGTGTCCTTGCCGGACAGGCCAGGCATCACGAGATCCAAGAGGACACAGTCGACGGGTTGAACCGCAAGCATCTCGAGGGCCTGCTCTCCTGACCGCGCCATGACGACGTCGTATCCGTCGCCGCGGAGCGACGACGCGATCTCCTGCAGATACGTCTCGCTGTCGTCGACCACGAGGATGCGCTTTGGACCCAGGAGCGCCGCTGCTTCGCCGGGTTCCGTCCTCGCGCTACGAAGCACCGCCGCAAGGCGCGCGAGGATGACCTCGAGCTCTTCCTCTTTTCGCACGAAGCTGTCGGCCCCTGCATCCAGGGCGCGGAGCTCGGCGCCGCCATCCTCGGACGCCGTGAGCAGGAGGCAGGGCGTCCCACGGAGGGCGGCATCGAGACGAAGCCTTCGGACCACGGTCGCGCCGTCGATTCCTGGCATCACTCCGTCGACGATGAGCGCTGTGGGGCGAATCGTCGCGGCAACGCGCAGCCCCTCCTCGCCACTCGACGCAGCAAGGACCAGGTATCCGGCGCTCTCGAGCGCGCGACGGAGCTCATCGCGGAACGTCGGGCTATCATCAATCACGAGAACCGTGGGTCGTTCGGCGGAATGAGGCTGCCTGGCGCGCAGAAGCTCCCTGGCGCGCGCCACCACGTAGCCAGTGTCATACGGTTTCCCGACGTAATCGTCGGCGCCCGTCTGAAGCCCGCGAATCCGGTCCTTGACCTCGGCCTCGCTAGACAGCATGAGGACCAGAACTCCAGCCGTCGATTGATTGGCCCGGAGCTCCTTGAGCAGATCGACCCCATCGCCGTCGGGGAGCAATACATCGAGGATCGCGACTGACACCGGTTCGCGACGCAGAGCCGTGCGCGCTTCGGAGGCGCTGCCGCAGGGCAGCGGATGGAAGCCCGCGACCTCGAATGCATCGGCCAGGTCCATCCGCACGGTGAGACTGTCGTCCACGATGAGCACCGTCGGCCTCATCGGCCTACTCCCGCTCGCCCCCCTTCGGCGCGTCCGCGACGTCTTCGGTCGTGGCAGCCTCGACGCGGTTGCGACCGGCGCGCTTGGCGCGGTAGAGGGCCAGGTCGGCGGCATGCACCAGCGCCTGCGAGCCGACGTCCAACCCGCCGCTGGCTGCCACCCCGATGCTGACGCTGGCGTCGAGGAAGCCCGCCAGGGTCGGGATCGGGTCGCTCGCGACCTTGCTCCGAATGCGCTCGGCGGCCAGAGCGGCGATCCGCGCATCGACGCCCGGTAGCGCGATCAAGAACTCCTCGCCTCCAAATCGACCGATCCCGTCATAGCTCCGGACGCAGGCCGTCATCCGGCGGGTGATCTCCCGAAGGACGACGTCCCCCACCAGGTGGCCGTGCTGGTCGTTGATCTGCTTGAAATGATCCAGGTCGGCCATGAGCACGCTCACCTCACTTCGCTCGCGACGCGCGCGCAAGAGCTCCTGGTCGATCTTTTCGAAGATCGCGGCGCGGTTCCAGACGCCGGTCAGGGGGTCGTGGCTGGCCTGCACGCGCAGAAGCGCCTGCGCGTTCACGAGCGAGGTCTGCAGATCGACCACGCGCTCGCCGGCCTTGAGTCGGACGCGCAGCTCCGCCGGGTTGAAGGGCTTCGAGATGTAGTCGTCCGCTCCGGCGGCCATGCCCTGGATCATGTCGTCGCGATGATCGCGCGCCGTCAGCAGGATGATGAAGGTGTAGGGCCCGTGGGTGCGCGCACGCACCCGTCGGCAGAGGTCGATGCCATCGAGGTTCGGCATCATCCAGTTGACGACGGCGAGCTGGGGGGCGTCGTGGCGCTCGAGGATGGTCCAGGCCTCGATGCCGTCGCGCGCCAGCTCGACGTCGTAGCCCCACTTCTTGACGGTCCTTCCCGTGATGTGCGACCAAACCGGATCATCGTCGGCAATCAGAACCCGCATACGGCCTCCCTCCCTCCGACAGGCTCGCCAGCTCGCCGCAGAGCGCGGCGACGTCGCGTTTCACCTCCGCCAGGTCGGCGACCGCCTGGGTGAGATCGTTGTTCCGCCCGGCCAGCTCCAGCCTCGCCACCGCGCGCAGCGCTCCGCCGCCGGCAAACACGCTGATCGCGCCCTTGAGCGAATGAGCCACCCGCTCGATCACGGCGGCGTCGTGGGCCGCGACCGCCTGCTCGATCTCGGAAAGCCGCCTCGGCGCATCGTGCGTGAACAGGTCAGCCACCTCGAGCAGGAGCTCGCGGTTGCCGTCCACGTGCTGGAGCGCCTGGGCGAAGTCGCAGAGGGGGTGGGTGGCTCCGGCGGGCGCGGGGGATCCTCGCTGCCGAAGATCCGGGATCAGACGCTCCATCACGTCAAACAGGTCCTTGGTGCGCAAGGGCTTGGTGACGTACTCGTCCATGCCTGCCGCGAGGCAGCGCTCGCGATCGCCCTTCATGGCGTGCGCGGTCAGCGCAATCACCGGCGTCTTGGTCCGCGTCTCCTGCTCCATCTCGCGAATCACCTGGGTGGCCTCGAGACCGCTCATCTCCGGCATCGCGACGTCCATCAGGACCAGGTCGAATTGCCCCTTTCGATATGCGACGACGGCCTCCTTGCCGTTTCCGACGACCTCGACCGAATGCCCTTGCTGCTCGAGGATCTTGAGCGCGAGGCGCTGGTTGACCAGGTTGTCTTCGGCGAGCAGGATGCGGAGCGATCGGTGAAGCCGTGCGGGGCGGTTCGCCGGCCTGGCCGGTGCCGGGCCTTCGGCAAGCGCCGCGCGGATGGCCGCGAACAAGTCGGATTCCTTGACCGGTTTGGTCAGGCATTGTTCGACGCCGAGCTCGTCGCAGCGCGCCGAATTGAGCTCGCGCCCACGCGAGGACAGCATCACGATCGGCAGGCTAGCCAGCGCTGGGCTCTGCTTGATGGCCCCGGCCAGTGCAAAGCCGTCCATCTCCGGCATCGCGACGTCGACGAGCGCGAGCCGGTAGGGGGTGCCGGCCTCCGCGGCGTGGCGCAGGAGGTCGAGCGCCGCTGGTCCGCTGTCCGCCGTGATCGGCTGCAGTCCCCAGTTCCCCAGGATCTCCCCGAGGAGGCGTCGGTTCACCGCCTTGTCATCGACGACGAGGACGCGCAAATCCGAAAACTCGAGGGGCGTGCTCCGGTCTCTTTCGGGGGCGCGTCGGAAGCGCGCCGTGAAATGGAACGTGCTGCCCTTGCCGGGCTCGCTCTCGACCCACATGCGGCCGTCCATGGCGAGCGCGAGCTGAGAGGAAATCGACAAGCCGAGGCCCGTGCCTCCGAAACGCCGCGAGATCCCGCCATCTGCCTGCGCGAACGCTTCGAAGATGAGCTGCTGCTTGTCCTTGGGGATGCCGATCCCCGTATCGGCGACCGAGCAGTGGAGGAGCACGCCATGCTGGTCTGCTTCTTCGGTCGCGACATGCACGACGATGTCGCCGCGCTCGGTGAACTTGATCGCGTTGCCGACCAGGTTGACGAGGATCTGCCGGAGCCGACCGGGATCGCCGACCAGCGCGTCGGGGACGCGCGGATCGATCCAGCAGGCCAGCTCCAGCCCCTTCTCCGCCGCGCGTGCGCCGAGCGCCTTCATGCTGTCGCCGATACCCTCGCGCAGCTCGAAGGCCATCGCGTCGAGCTCCAGCTTGCCCGCCTCGATCTTCGAGAAATCGAGGATGTCGTTGATGATGCGCAGGAGCGCGTCCGCGGAGCTCTTGAGCATGTCGAGGTACTCGCGCTGCTCTCGATTGATTTCGGTGTCGAGCAAGAGCTCCGCCATGCCGATCACGCCGTTCATGGGCGTGCGGATCTCGTGGCTCATGTTGGCGAGGAACTCGCTCTTGGCGCGATTGGCCCTCGCCTCTGCGGCCGCCTCGAGCTCCGTGCGGATCAGCGCCTCGTGAATGCGGCGGGTCTCGTTCTCGAGGTGCTTGCGGCGGAGTTGCGCGCGCAGCCGGCCCTTGAGCACGGCGAAGTCGCCCGACTTCGCGATGTAGTCGTCGGCGCCGGCGTTGAGGCCCTCGACCATGGCATCGCGGTCCTCGCGAGCGGTCAGCATGACGACCGGGATCTCACGCAGCGTGGGCTGGGCCTTGATGCGCTTGCAGGTGTCCTGACCCGACAGCCCGGGCATGATCAGGTCGAGCAGGATGCAGTCGACGGCCTGCACGTCGAGCAGCGCGAGAGCCTCTTCGCCGGAGTGGGCGAGGATGACGTCGTAACCTTCGTGCCGGAGCTGCTCCGCCAGTGCTTGCAGGTAGGTCAGGCTGTCGTCGACGGCGAGCAGGCGCTTTGGCCCAAACAAGCTCGGTGACGCCGGCTGCGCGGGGCGAGCCTCGGCCGAGCGCAAGAGCGCGGAGAAGCGCGCCAGGGTGACCGCGAGGTCCTCGCCCTTGTGCACATAGAGGTCCGCGCCCGCTTCCAGGCTGCGCAGCTGCTCGCGTTCCTCGTCCGACGCCGTGAGCAGCAGGCACGGCATGTGGCGGAGCGCGGGATCGCTCTTGATGCGCCGGACCACCGTAGCGCCGTCGATGCCCGGCAACACACCGTCGACGATCGCCGCGCCGGGCCGCGCGGCCACGGCCAGCCGGAGGCCCTCCTCTCCGCTCTCGGCGAGGAGCACCGCGTAGCCCTTCTCCGTCAGAGCTCGGCGCAGCTCCTCGCGATAGGTCAGGCTGTCGTCCACGACCAGGATCTGGAGCGGTGCGCCGGCGTCACCCTCGGCCTTGCGCTGCCCGAGCAGCTGACGCGCGCGCGCCACCACGAACGAGAGGTCGTAGGGCTTTCCCACGTAGTCGTCGGCGCCCGTGGAGAGCCCCTTGATCCGGTCGCGGACCTCGGACTCCGTCGACAGCAGCAGCACCGGCAGCGCTGACGTGGCCGGGTCGGAGCGCAGCTCGCGCAGCAGATCGATCCCGCTGCCGTCGGGCAAGAGCACGTCGAGGATCACGAGCGCGGGCGGTCGCGTCCGCAGCGCTTGCCGCGCCGAGGCGAGGTCGCCGCAGCCGTGCGCTCGCAACCCTGCCGCCTCGAGCGCGGCCGCGAGGTCCATTCGGACCGTGAGGCTGTCGTCTACGATCAAGATCTGGTCTTCCACCATCACCGTCCCCCTGTGCTGGCCAGCGTCGAGAGGTGCTCCGCGATCTCCGACACGGGCAGGATCCGGCTCGCCGCGCCCAGCTGCACCGCCTCGCCGGGCATCCCGAAGACCACCGAGCTCTCCTGATCCTGAGCGATGGTCACGCCGCCCGCCTGCCGGACGGCGAGCAACCCCGAGGCGCCATCCCTGCCCATGCCGGTCAAGAGGCAGGCGATGGTGCCCGCGCCGAGATCGCGGGCCAGCGACTCGAATAGCACGTCGACCGAGGGTCGGCACGAGTGCCGCTCCGCCGTGCTGGTCAGCCGAAGCCGCCCGCGCTCGACGACCAGGTGGTGGTCCGGTGGTGCGAGGACGACCCTGCATCGCCCGACCTCCGGGAGCGCCTCGCCGTCCGCAGCGAACGAGACGCGCAGGGATGAGATGCCATCGAGCCAGTCCGCCAAGGCCCCGCCGAACGGCAGCCCGATGTGAATGACCAAGAGGATCGGCAGCGGGAAGTCGCGCGGCAGGCCGCGGAGGATCTCCTGCACCGCCGCGGGTCCCCCGGTCGAAGCGCCGATCGCGACCAGGCGGGGCCTGCCGTCCCCGTGGACCTCGAGCCGCGCGCGAGCGGTTGGCAGCAGCGCCGTCGCGCGCGGCGCCAGCTTGCCGCGCGGGTGGGTGATCACCTTGATCCGCGAGAGCAGCTTGAGCCGTGCCGTGAACGCGCGCTCCCAGGAGCCGTCGCTCTCGTCGCCGAGCGGCTTTTCGAGCACGTCGAGCGCGCCCGCCGCCAGTGCATCGAGCGTCTTGAACAGCTCGCCCCGGTTGGTCGAGGCCGAAACGATCAGGATGGGCGTCGGGCAGTACGCCATGATGTACTCGGTCGCGGCCAGGCCCGTCATCACGGGCATCGCCATGTCGAGCGTGATCACGTCGGGGCGGAGGCTCGTCGCGAGCTCGATCGCGCGGCGACCGTCCTCGGCCTCGCCCACCAGCTCCAGCTCTGGATCGGCCGCGACCACCTGGCACAGGCGCTTGCGCACCGTCAGGGAGTCTTCGGCCAGAAGGACGCGAATCCTTGCCATCTAACCCACGAGCCTGCGAATCGTGGCCAGAAATCGATCCTGATCGAACTCGCTCTTGACCATGTAGTCGCTGGCGCCGGCCTCGGCTCCTCGCTGGCGATCCTCCGGCGCCGCGCGCGACGTGACCAGCATGGCGGGCGTCTTTCCGAGCGTGGGATCGGCGCGCGTGCGGCGGACGAACTCGAAGCCGTCCATGCCCGGCATCTCGACGTCCACCACGTAGAGCCCGTAGCGCCGTTCCCGGGCTTTTTGCAGCCCCTCTTCGGCCGAGGTCGCGAGGTGAACCTCGAAGCCCGCGGACTCGAGGATGCTCTGCTCGAGCATGCGCGTCGTGAGCGAGTCGTCGATCACGAGCAGCGGGGCTTTCCGGGGCGGCGCGGCCAGCTCGCCACGGCCGGCGCGGGCCCGGCGGCGCGCGGCGTCGACCAGACCCTTGGGATCGAGCACGGGTTGCGGCACGCCCTGCCCATCGAAGCAGGCGCCCGCGACCATGGGCAACGCCCCGCACATCTGCGGCAGCGGGCGGACCACCACCTCGGTCGTGCCGAGGAAGCGGTCGGCGCCGATCGCCGCGTGGTCCGCCCCCGAGCGGACCACCAGGGTCGACCAGACCGGCCGGCGCGCGGCGGATCCGCCGCCTCGCCCCAAGAGATCGGAGAGTGACACGAAGGGGATCGCCCGACCCTCGAACACGACCGAATCGCCTTCGCCCGCGTTCGTGATCTCGCCGTCAGCAAGCCGGAGGGTGCGGTAGACGGCGTCGAGCGGCACCGCCACCTCCGCTCCGCCGGCGTCGACCATCAGGGCTGTCATGGAGGACAGCGACATGGGCACCGTGATCCGGAGCGTCGTGCCACGACCGCGCTCACTCTCCACGCCGAGCTCGCCCTTGAGTCGCGCGGTGACCTCCCGCACCACATCGAGGCCGACCCCGCGCCCGGAAACCTGGGTCACGCCCTGGTGAGTGCTGACACCCGGCTGAAAGATGAGCCGGAGGGACTCGGCACGCTCCAGCGCGGCCACCTCGGCGGCCGAGGCGAGGCCGCGCTCGAGGGCCGAGCGATGCACGGCCTCGACGTCGACCCCACGGCCATCGTCCGCGCAAGTGAAGGTGATCCGGTGCCCGCGGCGCTCCACGGCGAGCGTCACGCCGCCGACCGGGGGCTTGCCCAAGCGGACGCGCTCGGCCTCGGGCTCGATGCCGTGGTCGACGGCGTTCTTGACCATCTGGATGAGCGCGTCGCGCAGCGCATCGAGCACGTGCCCGTCGAGCCGATTCTCGCCGCCAAAGGCCGCGAAGGTCACCCGCTTCCCCAGCCCCTCGGCGACATCGCGCAGGCCGCGTTCGATGGGCGCGAAGATGGTCTTGGCTTGCACGAGCCGCATCCGGTTGGCGCGGCTGCGGACTTGCTCGAGCTCGCCCTGGGTGCGCTCGAGCCCGCTCGAGAGCTTGCGCCGCACCCTCGCCAAGGAGGCTTGCAGCTCCTCGGCGAGCGCGGACAGGCCACCCTGCTCGGCGTCGTCCCCGCGCGCGCCGTGGCGCCGGAGCGCGAGCTGGTCGGCGAGCGAGCGAGTCGTTCTGCGCGCTCGAGGTCCCCGGCGTGCCCGAACAAGGCGCCGACCGAGGAACCCGTCTCGGCGATGCCCTCGAGCAGCTCGCTGACCTCGCCGAGCTCCACGCGCACCGTCTCGAAGGGCTCGTCGGGCGCGCGCGGCGGCGCGGCGGCGATCGGCTGCCCCGAGGGCAAACCGGGCGCCACGCCGAGGCTGCGAAGGGCCGCGGCGATCGCGTCCACGAGCTCGAGCAGGTGCTCGACGTGCTGGCGGCGCAGCGGCTGCTGATCGTCGCGATACGGAGCCAGCACATCCTCGATGGCGTGGGCCTGCTCGGCGATCTTTGGGAGCTTGACGACGCGCGCCGCCCCCTTGAGCGTGTGGGCGAGGCGCAGCTGGCGGGCGAGCAGCTCCTCGTTCCACGCACCCTTCTCGAGCTCGAGGACGCCGCGGGAGAGCCCTTCGAGCAGCTCCTGCGCCTCGATCCGGAAGTACTTGAAAGGATCGTCCGCCATTTACCGCTGCTAGGTCTGGGCGCGCGGTTGCACGAGCGCCGCGAGCCCGCGCGACAACGTGGCGAGCTGGGTCGAGGTCTCGAGCGTCTGGCGAGTGCTGGCCTCGGCCTCCTTGGTGGTCTGCGCGACGTTGGAGATGGCGGCGTTGACCTGCTCGACCGCGGTGCTCTGTTGCTTGGTGCTGAGCTCGATCTCTCGCGCGGCCTCGGTCGTCGTCACCACGAGCCGCTCGATCTGCTTGAAGGCCGCCGCCACCTCACCGAACTGGCGCGTGCCGGCGTCGACCGCCTTCGAGCCGTCCTCCGTGGCCATGACCGTGGTGTTGGCCGCGGCGCGGATCTCCTCGATCAGCGTCCGGATCTCCTTGGTCGATCCGCCGACGCGGTCGGCGAGCTTGCGGATCTCGTCGGCGACCACGGCGAAGCGCTTGCCGGCCTCGCCTGCGCCGGCGGACTCGATGGTCGCGTTGATCGCCAGGATGTTGGTCTGGTCCGCCAGCTCGGTGATGATCTCGAGGATCCCGCCGACCTGCTGCGACTTCTTGCCGAGGTCGAGCATGTGCCCGACGATGAGGTCGACTTGGCGCTTGATCACGCCGACGCCATCCTGAGCGCGTTGCACCGTCTGGTCGCCGGTCCGGGCGCCGGACGCGGTCTCCTCGGCGATGCGCGCCACGCGTTGCGCGCTCTCCGCGATTTGCTTCGAGGTGGAGAGCAGCTCGCGGATGGTGGTGGACACCTCGCTCGTCGCCGAGCTCTGCTCGCGCGACCCGGTCGCCTGCTGGGCGGCGGCGGCCTCGAGCTCTGCCGAGGAGCTCTGGATGTGCGACACGGCCGAACCGATCTGCCGGCTCAGGCTGCCCGCCAGCCACAGCGCCAGCACGATCGCCAGGACGATGGCCACGCCGGCGATGCCGAGCTCCGCCGTGGTGGCGCTGGCTGCGGCCTCGGTGGAGGCGCGCCTGCCCTCCTCGAGCCCCTGCGCCTCGTGATCCACGAACGCGGTGATCGCGCGGTGGAGCTCGTCGTAGCGGGGGGCGATGTCGTCGTCGAAGGCGCGCACGATGGTCTCGACCGTCGCCGATGCGCCGCGCATCGCGATCACACGGTCGAACGCCGCCTGGTGGGCAAGCTCGGTGCGCTCGATGGCATCGAGCAGCGGCCGGCTGTCCGCGGACTTGCTCTGGGCGCGCAAGATCCCGAGGAGCGACGAGAACGACGCGCGCGCTTCGCGCATCCGTTCGAGAAAGCGCTGCTCACCCGAGAGCAGGAAGGCGCGACCGTTCGACGCCTTGCGCTCGAGCGTCGCCTCCATCCGCGCCGCCCCGATCAGGCTCTGCGCGTTCTCGGAGATGACGCGATCCTTGTCCGCCACCACGGAGCGGAGCGCCTGGATCGAAACCGCGCCGATGAGGAGCGCGAGCGCCACCATGGTGGCAAAGCCCACGCCGATTCGCTGTCCGAAGGTCCACGTCCTGCCCATCCTAGTGCTCCCCTCTGTCCAAGTGATTGCCCCCGGAACGGGCGCGCAGCGCCGCGACGACGCGGGAAATGCGAAGAACCCCGCGCGAAATCCCCTCCAGCTGAACGTGCTCGTCGACCAGCGCGGCAGCCCGGTCGTCGCCACTCGTCGGGTGGAGCGCCGCGCGAGGCACCCGAAGCAGCCCCTCGACCTCACCGAACGCGAACGCCACGACCTCCTCGCCGCGGGCCAGGACGAGCCAGCGCCAGTCCGCGCGCTCCGGGCCGCATCCTAGCAGCGACGCCAGCTGGAACACCGACACCAGGCGCCCGCGCAAGCCGGCCAGGCCCTCGAGCTCGGCGAGGCTGCCGGGCAGCGGCACGATGCGGCGACGGGTTTCGAGGCCGGACAGCTCGGACAGGCGGAGCGCCAGCGGGTGGCCCGCGACGCGAATCGCCAGCAGGCTCTGCAGATCCTCGGCGCCCACGGGCAGCGGCCGCGCGAAGGTCTGATCGAACTCGGCACCCAGCTCGGCGACCCTTCGCTGCAGGAGCGTCTCGAGCTCGTTCATGATCGCCCTCCGAGCTGGAGCAGCTCTGCGCGGCACAGGCCAAGCAGCGACGCGCGCGAGAAGCCACCGCCGAACAGGAGAATGCGCGAGGAGTCCTCGCGCGTGAGGAGCGCCAGCGCCCGGTCGAGCTCCCGGCGGGCGCCGTCGACATCGCCGGCCCGCTTGGCGAGAAGCCCGAGGTGGAGGTGCGGCATGGCGAAGTCGGGATCGAGGTAGATGGCAGTGTGCCACGAATGGACGGCGGCAGCGCGATCACCGGAATGCTCGCGGCACAGCGCAGTGAGGTAATGAGCGCCCGCATTGAGCTCGTCTCGGAGCAAGAGGTCCCTGCACACCTGCTCCGCCGCCAGGAGCTCGCCCGAGTTGGTCAGGATCGCTGCGCGCAGGAGCTGGACGTCGGGGTTTTCGGTCGCCTGTTCGGGCAGCGCCGCCAGGGTCTGCATCGCCTCGGCGAAGCGCTCGCTCGAGAACAGGGTCATGGTCGCTGCGAGGCTCCAGCCGGGTTCTGGTGATTCCGCGTGGTGCGCAGGCCCACCCGAGGAGGACGAAGCGAGCGCGGCGATGCGCTCGGACGCGCCACGGATGGCGTCCACCCAGGTGTCGTCCGAGGCCAGCTCGGGGGAGCGCACCGCGCCCGGTGCCGCCTCCGGCCCGAGCGGCGCCCACGGCGGTGGGGTGACAGGCTCGGAGCTCTCTTTCCGCTGGTAGTAGAACGTCTCGTGCGTCTGCCGAAGGTGGAACGCGGAGGAGATCCCGCGCAGGGTCTCGGCGTGACCGAGGAAGAGGTATCCCGACGGGGCCAGCGAGCGTGCCAGGCGCTCGATCAGCCTGCGGATGGCGTCCGCCGAGAGGTAGATGAGGACGTTGCGGCAAAAGATGACGTCGAAGCTGCCCGGCCTCCAGAACGCGCTGTCCTCCTCGAAGAGGTTGCGCTCCTCGAACGTGACCATCCCCCGCACCTCGGCGGCGAGCTGGTATTCACGCCCGTCGGCATGCAGGTAGCGCGTCTGCATCGGCTCGGGTGTCTCGCGCAGCGACCAGGCCGTGTAGCGACCGCGCTGGGCCTTCTCGAGCGAGGCCACGTTGATGTCGATGCCGGTGATCGTGACGTTGTGCGCCTGCGGATCGGGCACGTGCTCACGCACCAGCATGGCGAGCGTGTGCGCCTCCTCGCCGGTCGCGCAGCCCGCCGAGAGGATCCGCAGAGAATGGCGGCGCAGACAATCCGGCAACACGACCTCGGTGAACGCGGCGAAATGGTCCGCATACCGAAAGAAGTAGGTCTCCCCGACGGTGAGCCCGGCGATCAGCGCCCGCACCTCTGCGGGGACAGCGCTAAGGCGCTGGAAGTAGGAGGCGAACCCGCGCGCGCCTGTCGCGGAGAGTCGCTCGGTGAGCAGGCTGCCGAGCTGGTCGCGCTTGTCGTCGTCGAAGCAAAGGCCGAAACGCTGCTCGATGAAGTGGCGCAGGCAGTCGATGTCGGCGCGCGTCGGAGCGACGATCATGACGCGCCGGCCCCGAGCAGCGTCCACTGCGCCTCCGAGAGCAGCCGCGCGGTCCCGAGCACGAGCAAGAGCTGCCCATCGAGCGCGCCCATCGCCGACACGCGCTCGGCCTGCGCGGCCGAGAGCAGGGGCGGCATCGCTTCGAGCGCGACCGCGTCGAGGTCGCGGATGCCGATGACCGCCTCGACCGCGAGGGCAATCCTGCGCGCGCCGACCCGCAGCGTGACGTAGCGTCCGCGTCGCCGGGCGTCGTCGTCGCCGAGCAGGCTCGAAAGGTCGACCACGGGGACCGCAGCGCCCCGGATGATCGCGAGCCCACGTACGAACGGGGGCATGTCGGCGAGCGGCTCGGCGGGCAGCGGCCGCATGGTCTCCTCGATCGCGGAGAGCGGCAGAGCGCATAGCCGCGTGCCCTCACGGATCAGCAGCGCGCG
>JAHFDS010000562.1 GCA_023248855.1 Myxococcales bacterium | reverse complement strand
CTCGGCGAGCTCGACGAGCGCGTCGGTCGCGCGGGCTTCGTCGAACCGCCCGAGGGCCTCCGCCGCGCCCTCGGCCGCACGCGGCGCGACCCCGTCGGCCAGCGCCGCGAGCAGCAGCTCGAGCGTCTGGTCCGAGCGATCCAGCCGGCGAGACGCCGCGAACGCCCTGTCCGGGTCCGCGTCCGAAAGGGCCGCTGCGGTCACGGGCGCCCCCACCTGGTCGACCTTGTCGGTCGCAGTCGGCCTCTTCTTCGGCCTGCCCGCCTCGGTTGGCCTGCCGGCGAGCCCGAGCACGCCCAGCGCCACTGCCCAGCAGAGAACCTTCTTCATGGGAGCGCAGGCTATCCTGGGGCGTGCCGCGGATCTACCTCGGCGAAAACGCGAGCGCGGATCGGGCGCGTAGCCGCTCTCGGGCGTGACCCATCGACTATACTTGGCGACTGTGGCGCGGAGCTGCTTTCGGATCTCGACCGCAGACGAGCAGGACTTCCTCCTCCTCGTCAGCCGGAACATCGAGCGCGGTGGGCTGTTTCTGTTCACCCGGGATCCCCATCCCGTAGGGACGGCGCTGCAGCTCGAGGTGCAGGTTCGAACGACGCACGAGCGGATCTGCTCGGCCTGGGTCACGGTGCGGCGCACCGTCCGGGCGCAGACCGCAACCGACATCCCGGGGATGGTGATCGCGGTGGAGTGGATCGAGCCTGGATGCAGCGAGGATCTGCGCCGGGCGCTCGAGCGCGTCAAGCTCGCCCCCGGCACCGCGCCGCAGCCAGACCTCAAGGGCCCCGTGATCGGAATCGACCTCGGCACGACCAACACCTGCGCGGCGGTCGTCGAGAACGGCCGCGCCAAGGTCATTCGTTCGCAGCTCGGGTACACCACCATTCCTTCGATGCTGACCTTCGACAATGCCGGAATGCCCATGGTCGGAAGATCTGCCGAACAACGCATGTCGCTGAATCCGCGCAGCGTCGCCTACGGGACGAAGCGCTTCATTGGCCGGCCCTACTCCAAGGCTCTGGCGGAGCAACTCGCCACTCACATGTCCTACGAGGTCGTGCCCGACTCCAGGGAAATGGCTGCCATCAAGCTCGACCATCGCGTCCTTTCGCCCATCGAGGTTGGCGCCTGTGTCCTGGCGGAGATCAAGCGGGTGGCCGACGCGGAGCTGCACCGACCCGTTCGATACGCGGTCGTGACGGTTCCAGCGGCATTCACGGAGAACCAGCGTACGGCCGTCCGCGAGGCAGCCCGCCGCGCCAATCTGGAGATCCTACGCATCGTCAATGAGCCCACCGCGGCAGCCCTGTCCTTTGGATATGGGCGAAAACAACAAAAGACCGTTCTCGTCTACGATCTCGGGGGCGGCACGTTCGACGTTTCGATCCTCGAGATCGACGATACCGTATATTCGGTGCTAGCAACCGCAGGGGACACATTCCTGGGCGGGCTCGATTTCGATCGAGTCATCGCCGGGTTGATTCGCAGGCAACTGGCCCAGCAATGCGGGAAGATCGCCCTCGATGCCGGCAGTGAAGAACGTGTCCTGCTGGCGGCTCGCGAGGCCAAACACGTGCTCTCGGAGCTGCAACGTGCAGAGATCCTGCTCCCCAGTCTCCAAGTCATCGGGGCCGCGAAACCGTCCGTCGATTTCATTGGGTCGGTCGACCGCGCGGAATTTGAGGTCCTCGCGAAGCCACTCGTGGAGCGCACGGTCGCGACCTGCGAAAAGGCGCTCGGCATCGCCAGGATAAAGCCACAGGACATCGACGACGTGCTCCTCGTCGGGGGTCAGACCCGAATGCCCCTGGTTTCGAAGCAGATCGAAGCGTTCTTTGGCCGGCCGCCATCCAAACGCGTGCATCCGGACGAGGTCGTCGCCCTCGGCGCTTCCATCCTGGCGACCCTCTTTCACCAGGGAAGCGCGCCGCTCCTGCTCGACGTGCTCCCACTTGCCATCGGCGTCGCGCAGCAGGATGGCACCTTCGAGCCCATTCTGCCGCGCAACACCACGTTGCCCGCCGAGGCCAAGCTGGTCCTGAAGGTGCCGGCCGGCCGGCCGCTCGAGGTCGCGGTCTTCCAGGGCGATCGGCCGCGCGCAGCGGAGAACGAGTTCCTGGGTGCGTTCGACGTCTCTGTGCCGGACGGCGTCGCACTGCCGTCCCTGGAGCTGGTGTTCCGTCTCGATGTCGAATGCATCCTCGAAGTGCGAAGCCGGTTGCCGAACGGGCAGGAGGTCGTGCACAAGCTCAGCGCGCAGCACAAGATCGAAGATGTCCTCGAGAGGGTCGGAAGCGTGCGCCGGCCGGTGACAGGTCCACGCTGACCGCGCCCGGCGGCGGCTATCCTGGGGCGTTCTGCGGATCTACCTCGACCACAACGCGAGCGCGCCGCTGTGCGCCGAGGCCCGGGCCGCAATGGCCGCGGCGCTCGAGCTTTCGGCGAACCCCTCGAGCGTGCACGAGGAGGGTCGCAAGGCGCGCGATCGGCTCGAGCGCGCGCGCGCCGAGGTGGCGGCGCTGGTCGGCGCGAGCCGCGACGACGTCATCTTCACGAGCGGAGGCACCGAGGCCAACGCGCTGGCGCTGCGCGGCGCGATCACGGCCGCACGCCGCCGCGTCGTGGTGAGCGCGGTGGAGCATCCGTCCGTGCGAGCGACCGCGGACGCGCTCGGCGCCGAGGGCGTCACGGTGACGGTCCTGCCGGTGGACGGCGCGGGTGTGGTCTCGCTCGAGGCGCTCGAGGCCGCCCTCGGTCGCGACGTCGCGGTCGTCTCCGTGCAGGCCGCCAACCACGAGACCGGCGTGCTTCAGCCGATCGCCGAGGTCGCCGCCCGCGCGCGCGCCGCCAGTGTCCCCTTGCACGTGGACGCCGTGCAGGCGGTGGGCAAGCTCGAGCTTCCCCTCGAGGTGGCCGACTTCGTGTCCGTCTCCGCGCACAAGCTGGGCGGGCCGGCCGGCGCAGGCGCGCTCATCGCGCGGGCCCCGCTCGCCGTGATCGCCGGTGGCCACCAGCAGCGCGGCCGCCGCGGCGGCACGGAGAACCTGGTGGGCCTTTGCGGCTTCGGCGCCGCTGCGGGCGTCGCGCGCGCAGCGCTGTCTCATGCGCCCTTGCAGATGCGTCTATTGCGTGACCGGCTGCAGGTGGGCCTGGTCGCGCTCGGCGGCCGCGTCCACGGCCACGAGCCGCGCAGCCCCGGCACGCTGTCGGTCGCCTTTGCCGGCGTGCCTGGCGAGCTGCTCGTGCAGTCGCTCGACCTTGCCGGCATCGCCGCCTCGACCGGCGCGGCTTGCAGCTCCGGCACGATCACGCCCTCTCCGGTGCTGCTCGCGATGGGCCTTGCCCCCGCGCTGGCCCGACAGGCCGTCCGCTTCTCCCTCGGCCCCACCACGACCGCCGCCGAGATCACCGAGGTGCTTGCGGTGGTGCCCGCGCTGCTCACCCGCATCCGCGCCGCGCTCGAGTAGCAGCCGGCGGGTGCAACAAGCTACAGCGTGAGCTGGCCGCTCGCGACCATCGGCTCGCCCGCGTCGTCCACGCCGCGGCCGACCACGATCACACGCCTGGTCCCGGCCGGAAGCTGCGCGAGGTCGATCTCGCACAGGCGCCCGCCGGCCGCGGCCGAGCGATCCTCGAGGCCCCACAGCTGGCGGCGCTCGCCCTTGCCGTCCTCGGCCAGGATGCGCACCCGCGCGCGCAGCAGCTGCCCGCCCTCGACGCTGACCACGCCCTCGCGCGAGATACGGACGGTGCCGCGCAGCAGCATCGCCAGGGCGCCTGACGCGTGGCGCACCGCCATCGGCAAGAGCACCTGCGCGTAGGCCGCGTGCACGCGATCGTCGAGCGACAGCTCGAGGCGCCCCTCGGTCTGCGTGACGCGCGCGAGGATCGACACCACCTCGCCCGCGACATAGCCAGCCCCGAAGTGCAGCCCGCGCGGCGCTGGTCCACCGAGCGGGGTCGTCTCCGCGAGCCGCGCTTCCACGGCCTGGGCCGTCGTCCTGGCACCCACCGGCACACCCGGCGGCAACGTCCCGGGCGACAGGAACCCGCGCTGCACGGCCTCGGCAAGCTGCTTGAAGTGATCCGCGAGCCGCGAAAGCCGGATCGGCGTGGCCGCCGGCACGCCGAGGCGGCCGTAGGCGCGTGCGACCCAGGTCTCGTAGCGCGAGCCGCGATCGAACGGCGTATCCGACAGCGGCTCGAGGTGGCCGACGCGAAA
>JAHFDS010000561.1 GCA_023248855.1 Myxococcales bacterium | reverse complement strand
GTGCTGATTCGAATGGGGATCGGTTCCCTGAGCGGGCTGAAGGTCGCAGACGAGCAGGAGCGCGTCAGGTTCCTCTCCGCGTTATCGACTCAACGCGGCCTCCTGCTCGAGGCCGAGCAGCTCTCGTCCAGCTGCGTACCTGTAGCGACGTTCCTGCTCGCTTTGCCCGAGGTCCTGAACCGAGACGCCAGCCCGGCCTCCTTCGTGAAGGCGACCGAGCGCCTCCGCGCCTCCCTCCACGCCATGTCGAGCGACGACCCACCGTACTGGGAAGGCACCGGCCTTCCCGCTCGGGCTCGAGCCTGTCTCGCCGTCCTCGAACTACGCACCTACGACGAGGCTCGAAGCGGCCAGGCCGTCGCCCTCCTCGGCAGCGACGGCGCGCTGGCAGCGTTGCCGTACGACCTAGTCGTCGAGGCGATACAAGTCGCGCTGGCGAGCGACGCGCCGGGCGCGACGGAGGTGGCGGTCACAGCTCTCCGGACCCTCGGCCGGCGGATCCTGGACAGCGTGGCCGAGCGAAGCCTCCTTGCGACATCACGTGACGCACGGCTTGCGGTGACCGAGTTCCTCGTGTCCGGAACGAGCGAGCTGTCGTCGAGCGAACGCTGGGACTTGTGGGCGTGCGTGTTGCAGGCGAGCCTCCGTTCCGATCCTCGGGACGTCTCGACGGCGCAGCTGGCGCTCGACGCGTGCCAGGGCCTTGCCCATGAGGAAGGCTTCATCGACGAGGCGCTGCAGCTGTTGAACTAAGCCGCTGCGCGGCAGCTGGGGAGCTGGCCTGCGCGGAGTGGTCGCGCAGCGAGGGGTGAGCGGCTGGCGCCGCTTCGCCGCGCCCTGAGGACGCCGCACGCCGCGGGGTGGATGGCCTGCAGATCGGCTGGCCGCGTGCGGCGGAGCCCGAGAGGCCGGGGCGCTGCCCCGGACCCCGCGAGAGGGGCGAGCCCCTCTCGACTCCCGGTCATGGCAGAGGCGGGTCGCGCATCAGCGGGTGAGCGGTGACCCTCCTGCAGCCCCGGGGAATTGCGCTCCCCGAGGCCACAGGAGGATCGTGACGTTCTGTGCGAGCCGACCCCTGTGGTCCGAGGAGTGATCCCCGAGGCCACAGGAGAGTCTCATGCTCATGCCGGATTCGACTCGCGGTCGCATGGTAGCGGACCTCGAGCTCGGGAACTACGCGTCACGGACGATCGAGCAGTACGTGCGGTGCGCCGACACGTTCGTGCAGCACTACATGCGCGTGCCCACGGAGCTGGGCGAGACCGAGGTCCGCTGCTTCCTCCTCCACCAGCTGAAGGTGCGGAAGACGGGGCCGTCGGGCTTGAAGATGTTCGTGGCCGCGCTCCGATTCCTGTACATCCAGACCCTCCAGCAGCCCCAGGTCGTCGAGACGGTCCCCTACCCGCACATTCCCAAGTCGCTGCCGATCGTGCTCAGCGGCAGCGAGGTCGAGGCGGTGCTCGGGGCGATCGAGTCGTTCCGCCACCGCACGATCCTGTCGGCGGCCTACGGGGCCGGTCTGCGGGTCAGCGAGGCGTGCCGCCTCTCCTGCGCCGACGTGGACAGCAAGCGCATGGTCCTCCGGGTCCACCGGGGCAAGGGCAAGAAGGACCGCTACGTCATGCTCAGTGAGCGGCTCCTGCTCCTCCTGCGCGAGTACTGGACGGCGGCCAAGCCCGGGCGCGAGCGCCTGTTCCCAGGGAACGACGCGGACGGCTTCGTGAGCCCAGGCGCCGTTCGCAGCGCCCTGCACCGCGCGGTCGAGACGTGCGGCCTCACGAAGCGGGTCACGCCGCACATCTTGAGGCACTCGTTCGCCACGCACCTGCTCGAGGCCGGCGCGGACCTGCGCTTGATCCAGACGGTCCTCGGCCACGCCTCGATCCGGACCACGGCCCGCTACACGCACGTCAGCACCCGTCACGTCGCGGCGAGCAAGAGCCCGCTCGACCTGATCGGCACTCCCGCAGGCGAGGTCCTCGGGTAGCGCGCGGTGCAGCGCGCCGAGCGCTGCGCCGACGAGCCCAAGCTGCAACGACCTCGATTGGAGGTAGCGGACATACTCCGTACCTTCGGCGAGGCGCATCGGGCGAAGTACGGACTGACGCCGGAGCAGCAGCGCGTCCTCGACGACATCTTGGCCTGCCGGACCGAGCGACTGGGCGGGCATCTCGACGTCTGCGACCAGTGCGGACACGAGGTGCCCTCCTACAACTCGTGCCGGAACCGGCACTGCATGAAGTGCCAGAGCCTCCGGCAGGCCAAGTGGGTCGTCGACCGCATGCAGCGGATCCTCCCCGTCCCCTACTTCCACGTCGTCTTCACCGTCCCGAGCGAGCTCCGCCCGCTCGCTCGTCGCAACCGGCGCCGCTTCTACACGCTCCTCTTCGAGGCGGCCTCCCGCACGCTCCTCGAGCTCTCGCACGATCCGGCGCGCCTTGGCGCGACTCCCGGCGTGACCGCCGTGCTCCACACCTGGAAGCGCGACCTCACCTTTCACCCCCACGTCCACTGCATCGTCACGGGCGGCGGGCTCGCGCCGGACGGCGCGAGCTGGGTGCGCCCGCGCTACGAGGGCCGCTTCCTGTTCCCTGTCCGCGTGATCTCCGACCTGTTCCGCGGCAAGCTCCTCGACCGCCTGAACGCCGCCTTCGAGGCCGGCGAGCTCCTCCTCGGCGACGGCGACGAGGCCGTCGAGCGCCAGGCCTTCGCGGAGCTCAAGGACACCCTCTATCGCAAGAAGTGGGTCGTCTACGCCAAGCGTCCCTTCGCCGGCCCGAAGCAGGTACTGCGCTACCTCGGGCTCTACACCCACCGCGTCGGGATCTCGAACGACCGCCTCGTCAACGTGGACGCGCACGGCGTCACCTTCGGCACCAAGGACGGCGGGACCGCCACGGTGCCCGGCGTCGAGTTCATCCGCCGCCTCCTCCTGCACGTCCTGCCGAACCGCTTCGTCAAGATCCGGCACTACGGCCTGCACGCCCCGCGCAACGTCAACACGAAGCTCGAGCTGGCCCGCTCCCTCCTCGCGGCCGAGGGCCACGTCGCGGCTCCTACGCCTGTGCCTTCGTCGTGGAGCGAGCTCCTCGAGCAGGTCACCGGTCGCGACCCGCGCCGCTGCCCCGTCTGCAAGAAGGGCACGCTCGTCCGCTTCGCGCTCGACACCACGACCGGCAAGCTCACGCCCGTCTCCCTGCCGCGGCCGGACTCATGACGACGGCTTGCGCGCTCGCCTCCCCGCGACCAGCCCCTACGCCGCGCTCCACGCGCTGGCCCCAGGGCTGCACCTCCTCGCCTTCTTCGCCACAAGACTTGCACCGACGCTCGATCACCGGGGCGCGCCTCCACCGACCGGCCGTCACCTCCGAGCGCACCGCCGGGCAGCCCTTCCGCCGCAGATCGGCGGGTCAATGTGCCCATATTGCGCATCGCGCCATCGACCGCAGCCGCGCACCGGCATAGTTCAACCCGCCGATTCCGCGCCGCTCGCGGGGAGTGCGCCCACCGCGCCCGTGGCGCCATCGCCGCTCGCGCCGCGGTAATCGCCTATTGGTTGGCGCCGCACCGGGGAAGGAGAGACAGATGCAGTTTGATGATACCTGCCACGCCGCTACGACGTACCTGTCGTTCGGCTGGCCGGTCGTTCCGATCCCAACCGGCGAGAAGGGTCCCAAGCTGCGGGGCTGGCCCGAGCTGCGCCTCGCCCCTGACCAGGTCCGCGATCACTTCCAGCCGGACAGCAACATTGGCCTGCTGCTCGGGGACGCGTCCAGCCTGCTCGACGTCGACATCGACTGCCGGTTGGCGCTGCCGCTCGCGCCCCACGTCTTGCCCGAGACCGGCCTGATCCACGGCCGCGCAAGCAACCCGATGAGCCACTACTGGTACTCCTGTGCGGGCCAGGAGGCACCGAAGAGCGTCAAGTTCGCGAGCCCGGTGAGTGGCAAGACGCTGGTCGAGCTGCGGAGCACCGGCGGGCAGACGGTGGTCCCGCCGTCGGTCCACCCGTCGGGCGAACCCGTCTGCTGGGAGCGCTGGGGGCCGCCCGGCGACGGGCCGGTCGCTGGGCTCCTGTACCGCGTCGAGACCCTCGCCGGCATGACCCTGCTCGCGGAGCAGTGGCCGACCGAGGCTGGCCGGTGCGGGGCGAGGCATGCGGTCACCGTCGCGCGGCTCTTGCTCGACGGCGGCAAGAGCGCTGATCGGGTCGTGTGGCTGCTCCAGCGCGTCGC
>JAHFDS010000156.1 GCA_023248855.1 Myxococcales bacterium | reverse complement strand
TCGTGGTGAGCTTCCCGTCCGTTGGCGAGCCCTCGGTGGTCGGCGTCGCGCCTCCCGGGGGATTCGCGGGCGACCTCGCGGACCCGAACCAGATCGTGGTGACGTTTCCCGTGGGCTCGACCATCTCGTTCCCGCCCGGCTCCGATCCCTCGATGTCGCTCACTGGCATCCCGACCGACCGGACTCCGTTCGATCTGTCGCCGATGTCGGCGCCCTCCGAGATCGTCGCGCTCGAGCCCGCCGGCGCCGAGGTCGGCGGCGGTTCGATGCAGGTCACGCTGCCGAACCGGCAGAACCTCCCGCCCGGCACGGAGCTCGATCTCTTCAAGGTCGACACCGACTCCGGCGTGGTCGAGCGTACGGATGGCGCCCAGGCCGGCGAGCACGACGCCAAGGTGGTCGCGATCTGCAACGATCCCAGCGACGACCCTGAGCCGCCGGCGGGCCCGCCCTGTCCGGCCTCGGGCCTGCGCCAGGAGACGATCCCGCGCCTCGGCGCGCCCGGCGGTCCGGTGCTCTACGCCACCCGCCCGATGACCCGCATCCGCATCAAGCGCCCGGTGCGCCGTCTCGGCACGCTGGCTCTGCAGTGCCCCCTCACCGAGGTGACCGGTCGCGCCGCCCTGGCCGATGGCACCGCGATCGCGGGGGGCACGGTGCGTTTCCAGCAGGTTGGCCAGGACGGCGAGCTGCACCTTCTGCCGGTGTCGACCACCACCGGCGGCGACGGGAGCTTCTCCCTGATGCTGCCCGCGTGTGCCGACGCGCAGCTGCGCGTCGTGGTCGAGTCGATTTTGGACTCGTCGAACCCGAAGGCGCCGATCGCTGCGCTGGCGGCCCTCCCCATCGGCGAGACCACGATGAGGGTCTCCGACCTGCGCAACGCCCACGTCCTCGGTGACCGGTATTTCCTCGTCAACCTCGAGGTCCGCGTCTCGAGCGCCAATGGCGCGCCGACCACGCCGCTTCGCGCCAGCCCTTGCATCGGCACGCGACCGGGTCAGTGCACGACCCTGGCCAAGCATCCGCTCGCCGCCAGCCGGGACACGAAGCTCCAGTACACCCGGCTCGATGGGCAGATCTTGAGCGCCCCGAACGGCGCGATGGCGCTCGCGCACTTCGACCGGCTGCCCATCCTCGCGAGCTCGAGCACCCCAACGGGGCCGGGCCCGGGCGAGCTCGGCAAGCGCAGCGGCGCCACCCCTGGCACCGTTCAGATCACCACCGACCCCGCGGCGCTGGCTCATGGTGCGCCGCCGCTCAATCCGGTCACCATCGCTCTGGCCGACGTGATGGCCCTGAGCGCCCCGCAGGAGGGCCCGAACGCGCTGGTCGGAGACACCGAGCTCTGCCGCGCGACCGGCTTCACCTCGAACCCGGCCAACCCGCAGCTGACCCGCCAGGGTGACCACTTCCGCGTGGTCAACGGCTTTGGCGATCTCAGCTCGCTCGGCATGCTGAACACCAACACCACCTACCCGGTCGACCACTCGTTCCTGGGCCTGGCCCACAACACGAACGCGCTCGTCGCCATCGCCCTGGATGGCCCCGGCAGCGTCAAGGGCGATGCGCTGATCGACCTCATCAACTGTCTGTCAAACGGATTCGGGCCATTTGGCTCGCTCCTCGTCAACCTGCAGCAGCACATCCAGTGCGGCCAGCACCCGACCTTGTTCGTGCCGATGCCCAGCAGCAACGGCAACGACACCTCTTCGCCGACCAACCCTGACCGGCCGCCGGATGGCGGCACGCCGCAGCCCATGCCCACCGAGCAGACGGGGCCCTGTGCGCCGGGAGAGACCGAGCGGCACCTCTCGACGCCCCTCAGCGTACCGTTGGGCCGCCCACCGGAGGGCTTCTCCCCGCCCTCCACGCCGCGGTTCCCGGTCCCGGGCGACCCGCCGGGGTTGACGCCGGATCCGAGGATCACGCCCGGACAGCGGCCGCCGACGAGGGTCGATGGAACGGTCACTGGGCAGCGCGGCAAGCTGCTCGATCGCTTCATTTTCCGGGTCAACGACGCGACCGGCCTGTTCAGGGTCTGGCGCATCGACTGCAACGCCGCCACCCGAACGTGCAGCGAGATCTTGATCGGCGCGGGCACCTCGCCGGGCTTCGTCCGTGACGTCACCTTCCACGGTGCGGCTCCGGGTGCCCTCGGCTTGCTGACGAGCAACGGCAACGCCTATGTCGCGACCCTCGCGGGGACTGCCTACGACCTCACGGCCACGCTGCCGCTGGCGGCGGAGGTCACGACCGCCGAGCGCATCGTGTCGGGCGACTTTGGCGGCGACGGGGTGCAGGACCTCGCGGTCGCCGTCAACACGCTGAGCGTCATCGGCGTCTTCAGCGGCACCGACAGCCCGGCCATCTTCACGGCCTCGACCCAGACCCTTCCGGGGACGGTCCTCGGGCTCCAGGGCGTGCCGATCACGTTCGCGGCGGGGCCCGCCTCGGCGAGCATGATCGTCGCCGTGCTCCCGGGCGCCTCTGCGGCCTTCGGGCCGCGCGTGGTCACCCTGAGCGGCGCCGCGCTCACGCAGCAAACGGTGCAGCTCGCAAATGGCCTCTCCACGGGTGCGTCGCTCATGGACACGCGCGACTACAACGGCGACGGCCTGACCGACGTGGTGGTCCTCGCCAACAGCAGCACCGGCGCTGTCGGCGACTTTGCCTTCGGCTCGGGCGGCGCGGCCCTGGTCAATCCCGGGCGGACGTTCCAGGGCGTCGGCAGCTCCGCGCTCCGCCTCGGGGTCTCGAGCCTGTCGCGCGCGCTCGCCCCGCCGTTCGACGATCGCGACACCGACACCGATGTGGTGGCCGGCGTGGCCGGCGGTGTGGAGTTCCTCGAGCAGGTCGGCACGACCGTGGAGGACAACGGTTTCGTGCCGTTCGGGCTGCGGCCTCACCACCTCGGCATCGCCGACTATGACGGCGATGGTCTGCTCGATGTCGGCGCCGTCACCGATCGTCTGCTTGGCGAGCAGCCCGAGGGGCTGACGCACTGGGTCGCCCCGATCAGCCATCCGGTGGTTTCGCTGGCCACGACGCCGACAGCCGACCCGCGACCCTACCTGTCGGGCGTGTTCCCGGGGGCGGCCAAGCCGGGCGTGACCGTGTCGCTCGGTGGCATCCAGCTGGCACCGGTGGCGAGACTGCTCCTGGTCGACAGCCGAGGCCAGGCCGCCACGCTCGCGGCCGCGAGCGCCGCCGGCGGGCGGGTCACGTTCGTGGTCCCCGGGGACGCCGCGCCAGGCCGCTACGCGGTGGTGCTGGTCACCGAGGGGGGCACCGCCTACGTTCGCTTCCGCGTTCTTCCCCGCTGAGGTGTCTCGTTTGCTCGCGCTCTGCGCTCGCGAGTGATTCGAGGCGAGCGGAGCGAGCCGGAAGGGCGTAGCGAGCGCAGGGAGCGAAGACGCAGGTCAGGGGGCCCGCGCCGGCCTTGCCGCGGCGGGGGAAGGGCAGCGTGCCCTTCCTGGTGGGCGCCTTCCGAGGCGCCCCCACTCGCAACTAGCTCCGGCGTCGGGGCGGGGCGAGCTTGGCCTTGAGCGCTGTGCGCTGCCCCTTGCGGATCACCACGACCTCGATCTCTTCGCCGCCCTTGAACTTCGACAGCGCCTCCATGTAGTCCTGCACGCTGCGCACGGGCTGGCCGCCGAGCTCGACCACGAGGTCACCGGATTGCATCCCGGCCTTTTCGGCCGCACCGCCGGTGATCACCGCGGTCACCGACATGCCGTCGGTGCGGTCGCCGTACTCGGGCATGAGGCCCAGCCGCGGCATCGGCTTGTCGCTGCCGCCCTGGTTCCTGTGCTTGCCGAAGACGGGTTTCTCCTTGGGCCGCGTGAACGGCACAGGCAGGTCCGTATCGGTGATGGCTGTGGCGACCCGCCACGCGAGCCGGGCGTTCTTGCCGAGGCCATCGACGTCGATCTTGTCCCAGGTGTCGCTCGGACGGTGGTAGTCGGCGTGCATCCCCGAGAAGAAGAACAGGACGGGGACGTTCTTCTCGAAGAAGCTCGTGTTGTCGCTCGGCGCCTCGCCGCTCGGATCCCACACGATCGGGATCTGCTCGCTGTTCGCGTGCTCGACCAGCGCCCGCAGGCCGGGCGAGGTGCCGACGCCACCGACGTCGAGCACCGACTTCTTCGTGCCGTCTACCTCGGAGTGCGAGCCCTTGAGGCGCCCCACCATGTCGAGGTTGAGCATGAGCACGGTCCGATCGAGCGGGTAGATCGGGTGCGCGACGTAGTGCGCCGAGCCCCACAGCCCCCGCTCCTCCCCGGTGAACGCCATGAAGATGACGGTGCGGCGCGGCGCCTGCTCGCGCAGCGCGAACGCCTCGGCCAGCTCCAGGACGGCGCTCGTGCCCGAGGCGTTGTCGTCGGCGCCCGGGTGCAGCTCGCCGCGCTTGCCCATCGCCCCGAAGCCACTTTGCGCGAAGCCGTGGTGATCGTAGTGCCCGCCGATGACGACGTACTGCTCCTTGAGCAGGGGATCCGTGCCCGGCAGGCGTGCGACGACGTTTTGCAGCATGCGCTTGTCGACCTGCTGGTCGCACTGCATCGAGGCGCGCACCGGTTGCGCGAGCGCGCGCCCTGTGGGCCGCTTGGTCAGGGTGATCTGTCCGGCCAGCGCCTCGAGATCGACCCCGCCGGCCCGCAGGAGCTCGGCCGCGAAGGTCCGACGCACCTGCAACGCGGGGAGGCTCCCCTCCTCGATCCGGGGGCTGACGAAGTCGTCGTCGCCGCCCGGCGGATTGACCAGCAGCAGGCCCACTGCACCGTGCTGGCCCGCGTTTCGGACCTTGGACGAAAGGTCGAGCGCGCGCGCCTCGAGCTTGATCGCCGGGTCGCCGCCGGCGGTGGTGACCCCCGGTGCGTAGCGCAGCACCACGACGATCCGGCCCTTGACCTCGAGCCCTGCGTAGTCGTCCCAGGCGTTCTTGGTGTCCGTGATGCCGTAGCCCACGAACACCACCTCGGCACTCGCGCTGCCGGAGCCGGACCACGGCAAGATCGCGAGGTCGTCGCCGACCGTGAGGGTCTTGCCGAGCGCCGACAAGAGCGTGTGCTGACCCGGCGAGCGCTTGACCACCCGCTCGAACTTCTGGAAGTACGTGCCGTCATCGCCGCCGGGCTGCAGGCCGAGGCGCCTGAAGTGATCGGCGATGTAGCGCGCCGCGCGATTGATGCCGTCGGTATCGACGCCGCGGCCCTCGAAGGCGGGCGACGACAGCACCTTGATGTGCTCGAGCGCCTGGCCGCCCTCGACCGCCTGGCGCTTCTCGTCGAGGGGCAGGCCGGTCGCGCTGTGTGCGCAGCCGAGCGCCAGGGCGAGAGGAGCGAGCGTCGCGGCGAGCACCCGGAACCTCTGGAACACGGCAGGTTGCACCATGTGCGGGAGCGTAGCCGCCGCGAGGGCGCTGTCAACGGGCGCTTGCGTCCCTGGGGTTCGGAGGAGCTGCGACCCGGGGGGATCACGCTTCCATCGGCAAGTGACACCACACAGAGATGCCGAGGTGCCCATCGAAAGTCCTCGATCGCGAGAAAATCGGCGGCGATCTTGGCCCGCGACCTGGGGCGTTTGGCACGAGTCTCCTGCGGCGAAGCCGTGTCGCCTCTCATCAGCTGCTGGTGGGATCTCCACACCGCATGACGCGCGCGGCGTCGGCCGAGTGGTCGTCGGCGTCGAACAGCGAGTACGTCTTGACCGCGGCCGCGAGGCCCGGCGCATCACCGTGCCGACGCGTCACGGGCAATCGCCGAGGTAGTCGCGTCCGGTGAACAGGCCGGCCGGACGGTAGCCGAGCGGCCAGACGCGGCCGGTTCCGCCGAGACTGACCAGCTGCTGGCCGTCTTTGACGCGGCAGTACTTTTGGTGGACGACGCGGTACATGGGCTTCGCCGGGTAGCGCACCACCGCGTTGCCCGGCAGCTGGTAGAAGCCGCCCGGCCAGCCGCACACCCCGGTGTTCGTGCGCCCGCGCGTCGGATCGGTGCCCGTGTTGAGGATCATCACCTTGGTCGCGCCGCCGTAGACCTTGAGCTGGTCGTCGCTCTCGAGCGCACAGACGGTGCTGCCGACCGCGACGAACACCTTCGACTGATCCGCGGCTCGGTAATACCCGTCGGGCCACGCGCAATCGGGCGCGGACGGCATCGTGCCGCCGTGGGACTCCTCGGTGGTGAACACGCCCGGTCCGCCGAACGCCGCGAGCTGTTGCGTGCCCGTGATGTGGCACAGGTGCAGGTCGAGCAGCCGGAAGCTCTGGCCGTCGTGCCGGAAGAAGAAGCCCGGCGCGCCATAGGTGCGGTTCAGACCCGCCACGTCCCAGGGTGACAGGTGCGTCTGCACGGATCCCCAATGCGGATCCATTCCGCAGTAGTTCATGATCGACTCGTCGTCGTACGGACCGAATTCGGTCGCGCCGGGCACCGCATCGCTGTCGCCCGCCACGTTGCAGGGACTCATCGGTCGCTTGTTCTCGTGCGGCAGCCCGAGCGCGTGGCCGAACTCGTGGAGCACCGACTGGCGCAGCCAGTTCGGATCGCTCGAGAGGCCATTGAGATCGAGGTGCATGGTGGCGCCAGTGCCGCCCCTCGGGCCGATGTAGCTCGAGCCCTGGACCGGCGAGTCGTCGATCCGGATGGCGGGGGCGTCGGCCGCGGTGCAGGCGCCGAAGCCGGTGAAGCGCAGCCGCGTCTGCTGCTCGTACTCGCGCAGGTGGTCGCGCACCATCGCGCGGATGGACGCGTGGCCCGACGGCACGTTCATCCAGCACACCGGGATGATCGCGCTGGGCCAGCGGGTCTGCGTGTACGACGGCAGCGCGTCCGCGCCGACCTCCGCCTCGGGTTCTTCCATGGCGCCGCATCCAAGGATCGAGAGCAGCGCGCCGACCGACATCTTCCGAATGAGCTTGTTCATCGTGACCTCCGACGCCGCCCATGAGCACGGCTCGTGCCGCAGGGCCGAGATCAAGGGATCGCAGGGTTGTCCGCGTCTGGCGCGGCTCAGGAGCTCGCTTGCGTGCCGTGACGGCAGACCATGCCGAATCGGCAGAGTGACGGCCTCGGCCATGTTCCGCGCTGGTTCGACCGGCAAGCCGGCGAGCGCGGCCTACGAACCCCAGTGTGTCCGCAGTCCCGCCCAGCCGGTCACATCACCTCTGTGCAGCCGTAGGAGACGATCACCTCGACGCGGGCCGGCACGCGCACGAGCGCGCATGCCCCGCCGTGGAGCGTGAGGGAAAGACCGTCCGCGGCGATCGAGAAGCCCTCGTCGGTCGCGGCCGGGATGACCTGGCCGTCGATCGTCACGAGCACGCGATCGGGCGCGGGCGGCGGCGTCGAGAGGTCGAAAGTGCATGCGCTCTCCCGGGCCGCGATCGCGGCCAGGGCCCCGAGCACCGACTCCGCCGAGTCCGCGCGCAGCGCGCGCTCCGTCCCACCGGCCAGGGCGATCTGGCCGAGCACGGCCTCGGCGCCCGCGGAGATGGCCACGCCCACCACGTGAAGGCGCATCCCGTCGGCGACGATCCGCCTCGCCGCAGCCGCCGTGCCGGTGCGATCGGCCACGGTCGAGCTGCTGGCGAGGCAGGTCATGCACAGCGGCGCGGCCGTCTCGGGCCCCCGGCCGTCGATGCAGCAGGCCCCGCCATGGGCGACGAGCCCGCCCGGGCAGGCGCACCCCGGCGGCGTCGTGGTGTCGAGCGCCGGATCGCGCCCGCAGCCAGGCTCGCCGTCGGTCACGAGCACGATCACCTTGTCGCGTCCATCGTCCAGCGACGCGAGGTAGAGCCGCGCCGCGTCGAGCGCATCGCGCACCGGGCTCGGTCCGTAGGGCCGCTCGTCGAGGCGGAAGCGGAGCCCCGCGAGGTCGAGCGCGCCGGGCGGGATGGCGTGGGTGCCGGTGATGCAGGTGGGGCCGGCCGGCAAGAGCTGTAGGCCCAGCTGCAGGCGGTCGCCGAGCGCTCCCACCGCCAGCTCGAGCGCGCCGCGCACCACGTTCCACTTGGTCAGCCGTGACGACGGCCCGAGCGGGTCGTTCATCGAGTCCGACCGATCCACGACCAGCATCACGTCCGGCGCCCGCGGCCGGTCGAGCACGAATCGCACCTGCCCGCACGAGGCGTCGATGATCGCCGCGTCGACCCGCCGGGCGTCGAGCGTCGGCACCGCGGCATCGGAGCCGTGCGGCACCGGCAAGACCGGCGCGTCTGCCACAGCCGTGCCCCGCCCGCGCGCCTGACAGCCGAAGAGGGCGAGGAGCAGGAGCGTGAGCCGACCGCTCATCGCGCGCTCACTTCACGAACTCCACCTGCTCGGGGGGAGCCGGCTGCACGCGGTCCACGTCGGCCGACCGCAGGCGCACCGTGCTCTCGCCGACGGCGACCACGATCTCCGGGCCTTCGATCGCGACCACGCGGCCGCTCACGTAATGCCCATCGGTGGTGCCGATCGTGACCTTGCGTCCTACCCAGCGCTGGAGGTCCATCCTTCCAGGGTACCGCCTCGGCGGCGCTCGTGGCAGGCTGGGCCGCATGGCCGATCCGATCCTCGCCGCGACCGTGATTCTGCTCCGTGACCCGCTCGAGGTGTTCTTGGTGCGCCGCCACGGCAAGAGCGGGTTCATGGCCAACACTTACGTCTTCCCCGGCGGGAAGGTGGACGCGGCGGATCGCGCGGGTGGTGGCGGAGACCTCGATGCCGCACGCGCCGCCGCCGCGCGCGAGCTCTGCGAAGAGGCCGGCGTCACGGTCGAACCGGCGTCGCTCGGCCGGTGGTCCCACTGGATCACGCCCTCGTTCGAGCCGCGGCGCTTCTCGGCGCACTTCTTCGTCGCGCGCATGCCGGCCGGCCAGACCGCGAGGCACGATCGCCACGAGACCACCGACGAGCGCTGGATCGCGCCTGCCGAGGCGCTGGCCGCGCAGCTCGAGGGCGAGCTCCCGCTGCCGCCGCCGACCATCCGCGTGCTCGAGGAGCTCTCGGCCCACACCACGGTGGACGAGGTGCTCGCCGAGGCCGCGCGCCGCGCCCCGGACATCCACCCGATCCTGCCGCGGAGCCTGCTCGCCGGCGCCGTCATCAGCCTGCTCTGGCCGTGGGATCCCGAGTACGCCCAGGGGACCGGCGAGGCCTTGCCCTATCCCGCGGGTCATCCCCACGCCACCGGCAGCACGCGGGTCACCCTCGAGGGCGCCCGCTGGATCTGCTCACGGCGCTGACCGCGCGCTGCGCCGAACGCGGTGGAGGGCATAGGCCGAGGAGAGCGCCAACAGCACGCCGCCAAGCGTGTAGGCGGTGGTGAGGCCATCGCGATCGTTCTGGGGCAGCACGAACACCACGGTGATGAACGCCGTCCAGCCGAGCGCGATGGCATTGACGAGCGGCGCGAAGCGACCGAGGTGCCACGGCCCGGGCGTGGGGGCGCGCCCACTTCGGCGCGCGAGCACCAGGCACGCGACCGGGAGCGCGTACGCCAGATAGAAGCCGAGCGTCGAGATCGCGATCATGATCTCGTAGGCGCGACTCCACAGCGCGAGCGCCACGGCGCCCGCGCAGGTCGCCCAGATCGCGACGGCCGGGGTCCGAAAGCGCGGCGACACCCGCGCGAGCGACGGGGGCAGGCCGCGGTCCCGCGCGTACGCGTACACGAGGCGCGAGGTCGAGGTCACCGAGCCGAGCCCGCAGAACCACATCGCGCCCATCGCGACCCAGACCAGGGCCGTCCCGAGGCGAGGCCCGAGCGCGGCCCCGAGCGCGTGGAGGAAGGGGTTCTCGGCAGCACGCGCGGCGCCGAGGTCGCCGGCCGCCAGCGTGACCGCGACGAGCAGGGCCGAGCCGAACACCGCGCTCACCGCGACGGAGAGGAAGATGCCCCAGGGCGCGACCCAGCGCGGGTCGAGCGTCTCCTCGGTGACGTTCGCCGCCGCCTCGTAGCCGGTGAACGTCCACTGCGCCTGCAATAGGCCGATCACGAAGGCGTAGCCGAGCCCCATGCCCGCGGGCGCCGCCGACTCCGACATGCGCGCGAGAGGCGCCAGCGGCGCGAGCACCACCAGAAGGCCAATCAGGAGCGCGACGCCCGCGAGGTGGTACCAGGCGGACAGCCCGTTGCAGACGTTGACCACGCGCACGCCGACGTGGTTGAGCAGGCCATGCAGACCGACCAGCGCGCCGAACAGCGCCAGCACCGTGGCGCGCTCGCCGCCGAGCCCCAGCATCGGCGCGAGGAACTGCGCGAGGCCATAGTCGACGCCGGCGACCACCGCGATCTGCCCGAGCAGCAGGAACCACGCCGTGAAGAACCCGGCGCCGTCGCCGCCGAGGGCCCGGGCCCACGGGTAGGGTCCGCCCGCCATCGGCAGCGCGCTCGCGAGCTCGGCCATGCTCATGGCGACGGTCAGCGTCGCCAGGGACACCGCCCACCAGCCGAGGCTCATGACGAGCGGTCCGCCGAACCGCAGACCGTGCCCGTAGAGCTGGACCGCGCCGGTCAGGATCGACACCACCGAGAACGACAGCGCGAAGCTGCCAAAGCCACCGATGCCGCGGCGGAGCTCTTGCTTGTAGCCGAAGCGCTCGAGCTCGGCCGCATCGGCGGCCGCCTGCGCGCCGTCGTCCGGCGGCGGCGCCCCAAGGCTCACTCGCTGCTCGACGTGTGGTCGTGGACGATTCGCAGCCCGTCGTTCGTGGCCTTGAGCAAGAGCGTGAACAGGCCGCCTTGCTCGTCCTCGTCAGGCAGGGCGAGCGACCAGCGCCCGCGCGCGAGCGCAGCGTCCCCGAGCGGTTCGACCTCCACGCCCGAAAACGACAGCGTCCCCATGCCGGAGGGCGGGGCGCCGAAGCGCTTGAGGTAGCGCGCCCGGAGCGCCTCCCACCCTTCGACCCGCATGCCGTCCACGATCACCACGAGCGCGGGCGCGCGGAGATATCCCCCGAGGAAACCCTCGAGGTCCCCCTTCGACCACGCGCTCGATTGCTGATCGAGCAGCGCGCGGACGGCGGCTGGATCGATCGGGCGCGCCTGGCCCGAAGGCGGCGGCGGCTCGCGATGGCAGGCCTCCGCCGCGAGCAAGAGCGACAGCGCCGCGAGCACCCCTCGGGCGGCCCTCACGAACGACGCCTCCGGCTCCGGTGCCGGCAGGCGAGCACCCACGCGGCGAGCACCCACGCCGGTGTGGCCGCGGCCCCCGCGCCGACCGCGCACCCCTGCTTGGGCGTCGGTGTGGGGGTCGTCGGGTGAAAGGACAGGAGCGCGGGCGGCAGGCACAGCTTCGTGCCGTTGCCGTAGTAGTCGACGCACACGTGTCCGGCGATGGTGCAGCCCCCGCCGTCGCACGGAGACGCGCAGTGGTCCTGCGCGGTGCCGCTCCTGATGCACGAGAGCACACATTGCGCGTCGCTCTTGCAGGGCGCGCCCGCTGGATTCGGCCCCACGGCGTTGCCCGCGAGTCCCGTGCCGTCCACGCCGATCGACACCTCGGCCGTGCCGAGGTTGCCGGCCGCGTCGGCGGCGATGGCCTGGATCCGATGGGTCCCGAGGTTGAACATGACGTCGAAATCGAAGGGGGGCCGGTCCGAGTGGAGGTGCTGCACATCGGCGGTCCCGTCGTCGATCAGCAGGTCCACGGTCCGCACCCCGCGATCGTCGTTGGCGTCGAGGCGCACGGCCACGAGCTGCGCATACCCGAACCGGCCCTCCTCGGGTGTGAGGAACCGGATCGTGGGTGGCGCCACGTCCGCGGCCCGCGTCAGCGAGGGGCCGAGCACCTGGTCGAGCACCTGGAAGGAGTTCTGCACGTCGCTCCGGCAGCCAGCCGAGCGCTCGACCCCCATGGTGCTGTCGACGAAGCCTTGCTCCACGCCCGAGAGATACGGGTACATGATGTCCGTGATCAGCGTCGTGTGCTCGAGGCCGTAGCTGTGCGCGGACTCTTGCGCGATCGCCACCGCCGTCAGGTGCGGATCGTTGTGGGACGCAGTGGAGAAGGCGAACACGAGATCCACGTCGCCGTTGAGGTCGTCGCAGTCGAGCGGCGCGACCCCCGCGACGCGGCCCTGGAAGCAGATATCCGCCGGCTGCCCGCCCACCACACACATGGTGTAGGGGCCCTGCGCTGGCTTCTGGTCCAGGATGTCGATCGCGAAGGGCGCGTAGTACTGCCGGACGAGCGCGAGGATCCCGGCACGCTCGGCCGCGGTGCCCGAGAAAGGGGGCACGGTCGCCGTCCCGCTCTCGCACTTGACCACGTAGGAGCAGAGCTCGGCCGAGCTCGAGCAGGCAGGGCCACGCTTCACCGTCGCACCGTCGAAGTTGAGGTAGAGCCGGTGCGGCCCCGTGGCACGCAGGATGCTTTCCGCCGGCGGAACCGGAAAGGGGATCGGCAGGGCCAGGGCCACCTTCCCGAGCGGCACAAGGGCGAGCGCAAGGAGCACACGGCGCATCCCCCCCATCTTACCTCGCAATCGGGCCCGTGACCGTGGGCGTGCCCACGACCTGCCCGTCGATCTGCGCCCTCGCGCCTGCGCCCGCAGTTTTGCGCTGCCACGCTCCGGCTTTCGCTGTAGGTTTCGGGCGTGGATGAGAGCGCGTATCAGCAGCTGGTCGCGAAGGCGTTCCGCCGCATCGAGGACGCCCTCGAGCCCGTCGACCCCGACGCCGTCGACGCCTCGAGCACCGGAGACGTGCTCACGCTGACGTTCGCGAGCGGCGTCCGCTGCGTGCTCAACACCCAGCGTCCGGTGCGCCAGCTGTGGATGGCGGCGCGAGACTCGGCCTGGCACTTCGACTACGACCCGGCGCAGGGCCGCTGGACCGACGATCGCGGGCGCGGGCTGGAGCTCTTCGCCACGCTCGCGCAGGTGATCGCGGAGCAGTCCGGCCTCCACATCGAGATCTGAGGGGGATCCCATGATGTCCGCAACGCAGGCGACCATCCAGCTCATCGAGAACACCCTCGGCAAGAGCCCGGCCTACAGCCGCATCGACGACAAGCTGTACGTCGTCAAGCAGGGCTCGACGTTCGTCATGATCAACGTGCTGCCGTGGGGAGAGGATCGCGTGATCGTGCGCTGCGCGGCGCAGCTCGTGCGCGGCGTGAAGCTGGCGCCGGAGCTGTCGCGAAAGCTGCTCGAGATGAACGGGATCCTGCGGTTCGGCGCGTTCGCGTTCGTTCCCGAGGGCAACGTCGTCCTGTTTCTGCACTCGATCCTCGGCGGACACACGCTCGATCCCGAGGAGCTGGTCGCCACCGTGCGGGACGTGGCCGTGGTCGCCGACGAGTACGACAACCGCATCGCCGACAAGTTCGGCGGCCAGACCATGCAGGAGCTGCTCGAGGAATCGGTCCTCGCGCACATGCAGGGCGGCGCCAAGACGCCCGAGCCCTTCTGACCGAAAACGCTCTGCTTCAGGAAAGACGCACACCCATGAAAGGCGCTGTCTCGAACGTGCTCGAGGCGGTCGGCCACACGCCGATCGTCAAGCTCAACCATGTGGCCTCGCACGTCTCCGCGAGCATCTACGTCAAGTGCGAGTACCTGAACCCGGGCGGGTCGATGAAGGACCGCGTGGCGATCAACATCGTCAATGACGCGGAGGAAAAGGGCCTGCTCAAGCCCGGCGGCACCATCATCGAGGCCACGAGCGGCAACACCGGCGCGGGCCTGGCGATGGTGGCGGCCGTGCGGGGCTACCAGACCGTCTTCGTCATGCCCGACAAGATGTCGCAGGAGAAGGTCGCGTCCCTGCGCGCCTGGGGCGCCAAGGTGGTCATCTGCCCGACCGCCGTCGAGCCCGACGATCCGCGCAGCTACTACGAGGTCACCAAGCGCCTCGTGCGCGAGACGCCGAACGCCTTCCACGCGAACCAGTACTACAACCCCGCCAACCCCGAGGCGCACTACGTCTCGACCGGGCCGGAGCTGTGGGAGCAGACCGGCGGCGAGATCGACGTCTTCGTGGGCGGCATGGGCACCGGCGGAACGCTCTCGGGCACGGGCCGGTTCCTCAAGGAGAAGAAGCCGGCGATCAAGCTCGTCGGCGTCGATCCGATCGGCTCGCTCTACTACGAGTACGTCAAGACGGGCCGATTGACGAAGCCGTTTTCCTACTACGTCGAGGGCATCGGCGAGGACTTCCTGCCCGGCACCATGAACCTCAAGATCCTCGACGAGGTGGTGCGCGTGGACGACAAGGAGTGCTTCCTGACGACGCGCGACCTCGTGCGCAAGGAGGGCCTGTTCGTCGGCGGCAGCTGCGGCGCCGCGGTCGCGGGCGCCGTCAAGTACGCCGAGGCGAGCGGTCGCGCCGAGAACATCGTCATCCTCTTGCCCGACGGCGCCGGCAAGTACCTGTCGAAGATCTTCGACGACGGCTGGATGCGCGAAAATGGCTTCCTCGAGGAGGAGGATCCGCTCGGCACCGTGGCCGATCTGCTGCGCACCAAGATCAAGCAGAAGCTGATCACGGGGCACTCCGGCGACTCGGTGCACAAGATCGTGGGCCTGCTCAAGGAGTACTCGATCTCGCAGCTGCCGATCATGCGCGGCGATCGCCTGATTGGCCTCGTCTCCGAGATCGACCTCCTGAACCACCTCATCGGCGGCGGCAAGTACGAGGAGCCGATCGACAACCTGGTCGAGTCCGATTACCAGACGGTCACGCCGCAGACCAAGATCAAGCTGCTCAAGAACGTCTTCAACGACGCCAAGGCGATCGTGGTCAAGCAGCGCGACGAGCTGGCCGGCGTGATCACGAAGATCGATCTCATCGAGTACCTGGCCCAGAAGAACTCGTGAAATATGCGTAAAGGCGAATCAATGGCCGGGCTACGCTTCGAGACGCGCGCCATCCACGCGGGGCAGTCCCCGGACCCCTCGACCGGCGCCATCTCGACGCCCGTGTACCTGACGTCGACCTACGTGCAAGATGGGCCGGGCGGCCACAAGGGCTACGAGTACTCGCGCTCGGGCAACCCGACGCGCAAGGCGCTCGAGGAGAACCTGGCGTCGCTCGAGGGCGGCCGCTTCGGGTTCGCGTTCGCCTCGGGGCTCGGCGCGACCGCGACGCTGCTGCACACGCTGTCGTCGGGCGACCACGTGGTGGCGGGTGACGACCTCTATGGCGGCACGTACCGCATCTTCGAGCGGGTGTTCCGGCAGACCGGCCTCGACTTCGCCTACGCGGACCCGCGCGACCCGGAGCGCATCCGCGCGGCGATCGAGCCGGGCAAGACCCGGCTCGTGTGGGTCGAGACGCCGACCAATCCCTTGCTCAAGGAGTGCGACCTCGCCAGGGTGGCGGCCATCTGCAAGCAGGCGGGCGTGCTGCTCGCGGTCGACAACACGTTCATGACGCCGTACTACCAGCGGCCGCTCGAGCTCGGCGCCGACCTGGTCGTGCACTCCACGACCAAGTACCTGAACGGCCACGCCGACGTCGTGGGCGGCGCGATCGTCACGAGCGACGCGGCGCTCGCGGAGAAGCTCGCCTATTTCCAGAACGCCATCGGCGCGGTGCCGGGGCCCCTCGACTGCTTCCTCGTCATGCGCGGCACCAAGACCCTGGCTCTGCGCATGGAGCGGCACACGGCGAACGCCACGCGCGTCGCGGAGTGGCTCGAAAGGCGCGCCGAGGTCGAGCGCGTGATCTACCCGGGCCGGGGCGGCATGGTCACGTTCGTGACGCGGCGCGGGCTCGACCACGCGGTGCGCCTGCTCAAGGCCGTGAGCGTCTTTGCGTGTGCGGAGTCTCTCGGTGGTGTGGAGTCACTGATCGAGCACCCCGCGAGCATGACCCACGCCTCCATCCCCAGGGAGGTGCGTGAGCAGGTGGGCATCTCCGATGGCCTGGTGCGACTGTCGGTCGGCGTCGAGCACGTCGAGGACCTGATTGCGGATCTCGCGCGGGCGTTCTCGGCGGCCGACCAGCAGGGGCCTCACCTGGAGTAGAGGCTGTGCGACCGGTCCTTCACGAAATCACGAACACACCCTACGCTCTTCCCAGGGGGACACACATGCGCACATGCGGACTTGTTGCGGCGGTGGTGATCGCGTTCGGCTGTGCCGGGCCGCAGGGTCACAAGATCGAGTGGGCCAACGAGGCTGATCACGACCTGTCGAAGTGCACCAACATCGGGCTCGCCCGAGGCCAGGCCAAGGACATGAACCAGGAGGCGGCGCGGCGCGACGCCGCCGAGAAGGCCGCCAAGATGGGCGGCACCACGGTGCGCGTCTCGCAGGAGGGCATCGAGAACGGCGCCAACTTCGTCGAGGTCCAGGTCTTCAAGTGCGAGGGAGGGTAAGCTGATGGGGTGCCGTCGGTCCGCGCGCGCGACGCGCTCCTGGGCCTAGCGCTCCTGCTCTCGGGCAGGCCGGCATGGGCGCGCCCGCTGCCCTCGACCGCCACCGCGCGACCCAGCGAGACCTGCGACACCCTGCTCAGGCGCTTGCACTGGCGCACGACGGCCGACGAGCTGCACCGCCTCAATCCGAAGCTCGGAAAGCACGCCGGGCACGCGATTGCCGCGGGGACCGTGCTGCGGCTTCGCGAGAGCACCGAGCCCGTGGCGCGCCTGGGCGTCGTGCAGGAGCCGGTCGGGACCCAGGGACCGGGCAAGGGCCCCTGGCGCCCCGCCCGTTCGGGCGCTGACCTGGTGGATGGCGCGAAGGTGTCCACCGAGGCGGGGGGCGGCGCCGACCTCGAGCTCGAGGCCGGCCTGGTCTCGCTCGGCGAGAACGCGCTCCTCATCCTCCGGGCGGTGGCGCCGCAAAAGGCCGCGTGGCGAGGCGGCACGGAGCTGCAGCAGGGCCGCGCCGCCATTGCGGTCCGGGCGCCCCTGTCGCTCGACACGCCCTCCGCGCAGCTCGCGATCGAGCCCGGGCAAGCGCGCGTCGAGGTGGACGCGCAGGGCACCACGCGCCTCGCGGTGCTGCGTGGCCGCGCCGTCGCGACCGTGGAAGG
>JAHFDS010000560.1 GCA_023248855.1 Myxococcales bacterium | reverse complement strand
GGGCGGCGCGGGCGGCATGGGCGGGGCGGGAGGTGCGGGCGCGCTCACGCGCTGCTGCAGCGGGCGTGGCTCGTGCGTGCCCGCGAGCGGCGTGCTCGGCGGACGGCCGGACCTGCTCGGCCGCGACCTGTGTAGCCAAGATCTGCTGTGCGAGCCCGATGGGTTCCGGACCGCCGGGGGCCCGCAGCGCTGCATCGTGGGTCAGGGTGCGCTCGCCAGGCAGATCCCCGACACGGCTGGGGCCTGCGTGCCGAATTGCGTGCCGCTCGTGGGAGGCGTCTCGAATGTCCTGGCGGGGCTCGGCATCGATCCCCAGGGTGGCTGCGCCACGGCCGAGGTGTGCGTGCCGTGTACGAACCCACTCGATGGCCAGCCCACGGGCGCCTGCCGCCCCTGAACCACGGCTTGGGTGCGCAGGCGGTGACGCACCGTGTGCGAAATCGCGCAAGCGGATTGGCGCCGCGAGCCAGGCAAGCCTTCGAGATCACCGGCCGTGACCGCTGGCATGGCGATCGCAACTGGTCGGGCCATGACCACGATGCCTTTGCAAGGCCCGCAGCAGACCGGCTGGCGACGACACCACGAGTGGTTGTGCCTGGCGCGGCTCCTGCCGAACGCGCTCACGCTCGGCAATCTCGCGCTCGGCAGCGCGGCGCTCGGAGTCGCGCTCGGCGGCGCGGTGGACGCCCGATCTGCGCCCCTGATCGTGCTTTCGCTGCTCGCAGGGGCGCTCGCGTGCGACCTGCTCGACGGTCGGGCCGCCCGCGCCTTCCACTCGGCCAACGCCTTCGGCGTGGAGCTCGATTCGCTGGCGGACGTGGTGTCCTTCGGTCTCGCGCCGGCTGCGGTGCTGTGGTCGTGGAAGCTCGACCGGGCAGGGGCGCTGGGCCTGTGCGGCGTGGCGGCGATCGTGCTGGCTGCGGCGACGCGCCTGGCGCGCTTCAACGTGACCGCGCTCCTCGCGCCCACGGACGGGGCGCCTGCCACGCGCTCGGTGGGGCTTCCGGTGACGATCCCGGCTGCGATCGCGCTCGGCGCGGCCACGAGCGACCTCGCGGTCTCGCCGCGTGCGGTCGCCATCGGGGCGGTCGTGCTCGGGGCGCTCATGGTGAGCCGGCTCGGCTACCGCACGTTCAAGCGCCGCTCGCTGGTCGTGATCGTCTTGCCGGCCCTCCTGGCGATGGGGCTCGGGGTGCTCGCGCTCGGCGAGCCCGGCCCAGGGATCGGCCTCGGCCTGTTTGCCCTTGGCACCGCCTACGCCCTGTCGGCGCCGCTGTCTGCCCTGCGCCGAGCGGGGCAGGCGAGATCCAGATGACCGGTCGCAATTCGGAGACATCGTGAACGTGGACGTAGCCGTGGACGTGGACGAAATCCGAGTCCGGACCCGGGGGAGAGCCGTCCACGTCCACGATCACGTCCACGTCCACGCAGCGAGACATGTCTCCGCTTCGCGGCCGGTCATTTAGCGGGGCAGTGCGATCTCCAGGTCGCGCACGGTGATCTCACCCGGGCGCGTGCCGGCGGGCACCTCCACGGCCAGCGTCCCGGTGCGTCCGGCCGCATGCGCGTGCAGGGTCCAGGCACCGGGGGCAAGGTCGAGCAGGCGGAACAGCCCGGAGGTGGCGCGTATCCGCCGCGACGCGCTCGCGGGGCCGCTCGCCTCGAGCGAGAAGTCCATGCGGCGCATCCCCGTGGCCTGATCGATGAGCCGGCCCTCGATGCCCCCGCCCGGACGCAGCACCACCTCGAGCTCCGCGCGCCTCACGCTCGCCCGCACTTCCGGATAGCCTGAATGCTCGACGCGCACCGTGGTCCCGGATGTCACCAGCACGGTGAACGTCCCGTCCTTGCGCGTCACCAGGGACCGGCCGCCCGCGTCCACTCTTGCGCCGGGGACCGGGATGCCGCGCTCGTCGACCACGCGGCCCTGCACGCGCATGGCGGTGGCCGGTTCGAGGACGCCGGCGTCGGTGGGCCGCTCAATCATTCGCGTATCGGGATATGTTGCGCCGGCATCCAGCGGGCCCCCAGGTCTCGGCACGCGCACCACCACGGGCGGCCCGCCGTCCCCGCGCGCCGCCGCGCCGGCAGCGGGCACCGGGCCCCGGAGCACCCCGAGCTCCCCGACGCCGATCAGCACCGACGCGTCGTGACGGACGCCCATCGGGGTAGCGAGCGGGTGCGGTGCCGCGTGCCGGGCATCGGGGCCGGAAGGTCTGCGGGCGTCAGGCGGGCGCGCCAGGCCCGCATCGGCGCGCCACGGACCGGGCGCAGGACGGCCAAGGAGCCAGATCCCGCCGGCCGCCAGGCACACGCAGAGCCCGAGCACGATCCGGGGACGAATCCGGATCCACACCTACGGGGCGAGGGCGATGGCGTCGATCTCGACCAGGGCGCCGCGCGGCAGCCCTGCGACCTGGACCGTCGCACGCGCGGGCGGTGCCGAGGCGAAGAAGCCCCCGTACACCTCGTTGACGGCGCCGAAGTCGCCCAGGTCCTGCAGGTAGATCGTGGTCTTGACCACGCGGTCGAGCGAGCTGCCGGCAGCCAGCAACACCGCCGCCAGGTTCTCCATGACGCGCCGCGCCTGCACTCGCACGTCGCCCGAGCCCACCATCTCGCCCGAGCTCGGATCGAGCGCGACCTGTCCCGAGCAGAACACCAGGCTCTCGCCCGCCGGGACCCGGATCGCCTGCGAATACGGCCCGATCGCACCCGGCGCTGCGCCGGTCCGCACCACTTGCTTGCTCATGGAGCTCCTTTCGCGGGCCCGATTGTTTCACGGCTTTGGGCCTGCGGCCGGAAGAAATGCGGCGACCCGCGCCGCCGAGGATCCTCTTGCGGCGCCGGTGCCCGATGGGCCAACCTTCGCGCATGACGCAACGCGACACGTTTCCACTCGGGGAGCTCCCGCCGCTTGGTGCGGTTCCGAAGCGCATGCTCGCGCAGGTGATTCGCCCGGCGCGCTTCGGCCAGCCGACGCAGGCCTTCCAGGCGGAGGAGGTCCCCACGCCGGGCGATCTCAAGCCGGACGAGGTGCTGGTCTACGTGATGGCGGCCGGCGTGAACTACAACAACGTGTGGGCCGGTCTCGGCACGCCCGTCAACGTCATCGCGGCGCGCGAGAAGGAAGGTGACAAGACCGGCTTCCACATCGGCGGCTCGGACGCCTCGGGCATCGTGTGGGCGGTCGGCTCGAACGTGCGGCGGTACCGCGTCGGCGACCACGTGGTCGTGCACTGCGGCACCTGGAGCGGCAGCTGCCCGAGCGTCAAGGCTGGCACGGATCCGATGTACTCGCCGACGTTCAAGATCTGGGGCTACGAGACCAACTGGGGCAGCTTCGCGCAGTACGCGCGCGTGCAGGAGCATCAGTGCGTCAAGAAACCGCCGCTCTTGCCGTGGGACGCAGCGGCCGCGTACATGCTGGTCGGCGCGACCGCGTATCGCATGCTGCACGGCTGGGCGCCGCACGACGTGCGAAAGGGCGACGTGGTCCTCATCTGGGGCGGCTCGGGGGGGCTCGGGTGTCAGGCCATCCAGATCGTACGCGCCGCGGGCGGTCTTCCGATCGCGGTGGTCTCGAGCGACGACAAGATCGACTTCTGCAAGAAGCTCGGCGCCGTCGGCTGCATCAATCGCAAGGGTTTCTCGCACTGGGGGATGCTGCCGCACTGGAAGGACCAGGGCGGCTACGCCGCCTGGCTCTCGGGCGCGCGTGCCTTCGGCAAGGCCCTCTGGGACGTGCTCGGCGAGAAGCGCTCGCCGCGCCTGGTCTTCGAGCACCCTGGCGAGGACACGGTGCCGACCAGCATCTTCGCGTGCGACACCGGGGGCATGGTCGTCATCTGCGCCGGCACCACCGGCTACAACGCGACCCTCGATCTGCGTTACCACTGGATGCGGCAGAAGCGGTTGCAGGGCTCGCACTTCGCCAACGACGAGCAGTGCATGGCGCTCAACCAGCTCGTGACCGACGGCCAGGTCGACCCTTGCCTGTCGCGCATCTTCCCCTTCTCCGCCACCGCCGACGCGCACCAGCTCATGTACGAGAACCGCCACCCTCACGGCAACATGGCCATCCTCGTCGGCGCGAAGAAGGACGGCGAGAACGGCTGACGGAGACTAGTGCCGCCCGTCAGAAGTTTGACCGGAGTAGAGTCGTGGAGAGAAATCGTCGAACGCCCGGCCTGCGGCACTCGCGAGCGCAGAGCGCGAGCAAACGAGACACCTAGTGCTGTCCG
>JAHFDS010000559.1 GCA_023248855.1 Myxococcales bacterium | reverse complement strand
GTATGCTGCTTCCGACCGAGCGTTTCGGATGCGCGAGCGAATGCCTCGCGTTGATTCCAGCCGACGTTTCGCTCGGCGAGGTCGTCAGGCCGGGTGGCATCGAGATCTCTCCGGAGGGTGTCGCGGCCGTGACGGCCGGAGGCGATCTCGTGATCTACCCGGGCCAGGGAGGCCCGCATCAGGTCGACCTGTTCGCAACCCGGCGGGTGGGCACGACGTGGGACGCCCCGGTGCTGCTCACCAATGGCTCGACTTACCCGTACAACAACATGCCGAGCTTGACGCTGGATGACGCGCGCGTGCTGTTCGATTGCGGTCCGATGGCGTACCCGGAGTCGGGCGGTAATGACGCGTGCGAGGTCGCAATCGACGGCAGCGGCTTCCGGCGCGTGGTCTCCGCCACGAGCCTCCCCGATCCACGGAACAGTTACGTGCAGAACCCACACGATTCGCCCGATGGCGTGCTCTTCGAGAGCAGCTGGCCAATCGGCGGTGAATCGCCAGAGACCGTATGGTTGTTGCCCGCGGGAGGTGGGCTGCCGATGCCCATCGGTCGCCGCCTCCCCAACATGGTGTCCCCGTGTGGGCTGGCCGACGGCCGCTTCTGGGCGCTCTGGCTCGGCCGCCCAGGCAACGCCGGCGGTGGGCACGAGCTCACGCTGGTGTCGCGCGACGGGATGACGGAGACGGTCCTCACACCTGGCATCGATGTGAGCGACATCGGGATCGGGTGCAGCCAGTGAGGGGGCAGCGCACGCGCCATCGAGGGGCGACGCGCGAGCAACGGTGCGCATCAACGAGGGCAGCATTCCTGAAGCGGACCAAGAGCAAGACAGGGATCATCCAACGCAGCGTCGACGTCAAGTCCTGGTCGCCGCTAGCCCCAGCGTGACCGTCGCGATCATCCCCGCAGCCCGAGAGCGGGCCCACGAACGAGCATCGCCGTCGCACATAGCGACTTCATGTGAACCCTTTGCGGTGCATGCAACCGGAACCCGAGCCGTCACGTTACCATCGCGGGCAGCGTGAGGTGATCTTGAGACCAACCCAGTTGCTCCTCGTCCTCTCCACCGTGGGACTCTGCGCCTGCAGCAGCGACCCGCCCGGAGCAGTCTCCGGCGATGGCGCGACCCGTGGAGGCGGTGCCCGCGATGGGGGAATCGGCGGCGGCGGGGGCACGGACGGCGCGCCCCGTGATGGCACTGCTTCCGAAGCCGATGGACCGATCGGGCCGGGCGGGTGCCTGGGCCCCGATGCCGCCTTCCCGCCGGCGCCCGAGGTGGGCCTCGCCGTCACCGACGAGACCAGAGCTGTTCTGTCGCCGTCGGGCCAGAGCATGCCACCTATGCCGCTGCCGTTGCTTGCCGATGCCATGGACCCGCCGGAGGCCGGCCTCACGCAGCCGCTGCACGTCTCCGTGCCGGGCCCCGCCTGCCCACGCATGGTGCACTTCGTGAGCCCGGCCATCGCGATCCCCGCGGCCTCGAGCGTGCGCGCGGTGGAGGCGCGATGGCAGGACAGCCCGCTGCGCCTGATGGACCCGCGCCGCAGCGAGGTGGTGGAGGAGGCACACAGCTTCGGAGCGCAGCTCGCCTTCTGGAAGCCGATCTTCTCCCTCGCCGGGCTGCCGCCGGGCCGCGGCGCGCTCGAGGTGCGCGCCTACGATGCCGCGCACCAGATGGTGGCCAGCCAGCGCATCGAGGGTCTCGAGCTGGCGCAGCCGCCGGCGCCCATCGGCCGCTGTGACGTCGACGGGCCGCACCCGCGCATCTGGCTCACGCCGGCGCGCTTGGCCCGCGCGCGTGCCCGCGACGCCGCACGCGATCCCGCGGCGCAACGCTTCGGCGACGCCATCGACTACTTCCTGCGTGCCCTCGATCAGAACCCCGACGTGCTCAGCGCCGCGTTCGCGAACGCAGTGTATGACCCGGAATCGTACATTCCGGCCCTCGCGCTGTGCGCCCAGGTGGCGCGTGGCGCCGACGACGCCCGCGCGGCGCGGTGCTCGGCGTCCGCGCGCACACTGGCCCTCCACGTCGCCCGCGAATACGACAGCGGCCGACGCAGCTACGGGCGCGACACCGGCTACGACATCCGATTCGGCCTGCAGCAGCTCATGCTCACGCTCGACTGGCTCTTCGACGACCTCGCGGCCGATGAGCGCGCGCTGCTCGTGCGCATCGGCACCGCCTGGGTCGACTGGTACGCGACCATGGGCTACGCGAGGACGCACCCACACGAGAACTACTACGCCGGCTACCTGCAGGGGCTCACGCTGACAGCCATCGCCACTGGCGGCGAAGGCCCGGACGGCGATCGCCTGCTCACGCTGCTGAACCAGCGGATGTTCTGGGAGATGCCGATCCTGAACCAGCGCCTGTGCGGCGGCGACTGGCCCGAGGGCTGGAACTACGGGCCGTACTCGCTGACCGAGCTCGCCGGCGTCTTCCTCGCGCTACGCGACCACCACCTCGACTGGTCTCCGGCGTTCGACTTCCTGTTCGCACAGCCGTCCTGGCTCACCTACCAGATGTCGCCCGACTTCAAGAACCTCATCTCGTTCGGGGGCTACAGCGGGAGCGTGCCGCACAAGACGTCCCCCGCTCTGCTCACGATCCTCACCGACGCTGCGCCGCCCGCCCAGGCTGCTCTCGCCGCCCGCCTCTACCGCAGCGCGCTCGCCACGCCGGAAAACGATCTCTTCGACGGCTCGCGGGGCTTCACGTTCTGGGAGATGCTGTTTTTCTCCGAGGCCCCGAGCGGAGACGTGGCGTCATTGCCACTGTCCTACCTGGCGCCGGGCACCGGGCGCTTCGTGTCGAAGTCCGCGCTCGCGGATCCCGCCGCATACATGGTCACCGCCGAGGCGATGAGCTATTTCTACGACCATTACGGCTATGCGAATGGCGATGTGCGCCTGGTTCGCGGCAGCGCGTGCCTGCTATGCCCTGGTGCCTATCGCGGCGAGTCTTTCGCCGGCGAGGCGACCACTCCGGCGTTCTCCACGTACCTCGTCAACGGGATGGAGCAGCGCGCCAATGGCAGAAACAATCAGGTGCTGTTCACGAAGGAGGCGGGGAGCTTCTCGGCCATCGGGATGCGTTTCGAGTCCTCGTACGCGTCCGGCCGATACGACGAGGATGTCTTCGATCCAGGAAACCCGCTCGACTACCTCGTGCGCGAGGTGGTGCACGTTCGCCCGGCCACGCTGGTGGTGCGCGACCTGCATCGCCGGCGCCACGCAGCCGACAGCATGGTGGCGCGGTGGCACCTCGGCGCAAGCGGGGCCCCGCGGATGTCCACGCCCGGGCGCTACCAGCTCGAAATGCTCGAGGTCGCGCTCTTTGGCCCGGTGATCAGCCCGACCTTCGCCGACGACACGGACGAGCGGGGCAACCGGATTGGCACCGTGATGAGCCAGGAGGTTCCCGCCTCGACGGCTCCCACGGAGCTCGTCACGGTGTTCTCCGAGAGCGTGACCGCAGTGAGCTACGCCGGCGGCGTTCTCCGTCTCTCCAGCGGCGCGTGCGTGCGGTTCGCTGGCGGCACTGTGGACGTAGCGCCCTGCCCGTAGGTGCCCTGCGTTGACGCGGTCTCGAACGCGCGTCTCGAAGGCCGTTCCCGTCAGAAGAGCCGCGATACGTGGCGGCCGGTACGGGCGAGGGATCTGGGGCCGGCGTGTGCTGCCTCGGCCGGAACATGACGGGCCTGCCGCCGTGGTACGCACCCGGCCAGGAGCCCGATGTCGAAAAAGCGTCATCACTACACCACCGAGCAGAAGGTCGCGATCTTGCGTCGGCACATGGTCGACAAGGTCCCGGTCTCGGACCTGTGCAACGAGCTCGGTCTGCAGCCCAGCGTGTTCTACCAGTGGCAGCGGCAGGTCCTCGACAACCTAGCTGGGGCGTTCGGACCAGCAGCTGCGACCGACGCGAGCCGGCGCGAGAAGCAGCAGGCGCAGGAGATCCAGGCGCTCAAGGCTCGGCTCGCCAAGAAGGATGGGGTGATCGCGGAGATCTCGGCCGAGTACGTGCAGCTAAGAAAAGATCTTGGGGAGCCCTGACAGGCCAATGGGTTCCCCACGACACGCGCGACCAGGTCGTCGACTTTGTGCGCGAGTAGTCGGCCAAGACCGAGATCGTCGCCGAGCGCTTCGTCGGGTGGATCGGCGCCGGCTGATCGAAGCGGATGCCCTTCACCCACTTGATGTGCCTCTCGGTCCAGGACTTGACACCCTTGGGGGCGCGCCAACAGTGTCGCAGCAGGAACTTCCCGACCCGATGCCGTGCGCGCAGCTGGTCCTTCTTG
>JAHFDS010000558.1 GCA_023248855.1 Myxococcales bacterium | reverse complement strand
CCGGGTACTGCGACTTCACGATGTTGCCGAAGATGGTGTATGTCGCGGCGAATAGGTTGGTCGATCCTGTTGCGAGGCCGAACAGCTGCAGGTTGTCTGCGAGGTTGTTGACCGAGGAGCCGCCGAGCTCGACGTCGACGCCGGTCTTGTCCTTCTCGGTGACGCCCTTGAAGTAGCGCTCCCAGTACGCGCCGTCCTTTTCGTTGTAGACGAGCGCCGAGAGCCCCGCCGCCCTCGACAGCGCGTCGCCACCCGCCTTGACCGCGTCGCCGCCGGTGAACGAGGCGCGCAGCATGCCCTCGACGCGCTTCGGATTGGCCTTCATCCACTTCTTGATGCCGATGATCACGTTCGGCATCTGCGAGCGGTACTCGCGCGTCGAGACGATGGACACGAGGCCGCCCTTCTTGCTGGCGACGTTGACGTCGCCGGGCGTCCAGGTGACCACGCCGCTCACGCACTTCTTCTCGGTTTTGCCGGTCTTGACGTTCTTGAGGTCCGCACAGAAGCCGGACACGTACTTCTCACCGGCGTCGAGGTAATCGGACGCGTTGACCCAGTTCAAGGCGTCCGGGTCCCACGACTTCTCGTCGGGGTTGTTCTTGATCTTGTTGTCGCCGAGCCACTTGAGCGCGATGTTCCAGTCGCCGTCGCGAAGGACGCCCGCCACCAGGCCTCCCCGGGCCGCTTGCGGGTTGGCCTTCCAGGCCTTCGGGCCCATGAGCTTGTCCTCGCCGCGTGAGTAGCCGGCCGAGCCGACGACCTGCGCGATGTACTCGGGACCGAGCTTCGAGAGGCGATCGTTCAGGGCCTTCAAGAACGTCGCGGAGCCGTCGCCCATGATGGCGACGAAGTGCGCGCCGGTCTTCGGGTGGGCCTCGCCTTTCTTGAGCGCCTCGGCGAACGTCACGAGCAGGTTCTGCATCTGGTCGGTGTTGTCCTCGCGCACGAGCTTGAGGTTCACACCCTCCTTGCACATGAGGCTGCCCTCGGCGGCCTGCTTGCCGCCCGTCGCGTAGATGAGGCCCATCTGCGCGTTCCACGCCCAGTGGTAAAAGCGCATCTCCGGCTGGTCGGTGCAGCCCGGAGGAGCCGCGGCGACGCTGCCCCCCTTGCCCTCTTCAGGCAGGTTGGCCGCGGGTGGCACGTTCGATGGCTGCGGGTTGGCCTTGGGGGCGAGCCGGCTCAGGAAGTCGGGGTGCTTGTAGACGCCGAAGCCGATGGCGCCGAGCACGATCGTGGTGATGAGCAGCTTCGAGAAAAGCGTGAGCTTCACGTTCCAACCCTCTCCTGACACGAGCGCAGACGCTCGGGTCCGAGAAGCTTCCGACCGACGGGGCGGTGCGTCAAGCGCGCGTGCTATCATTCGCCGCGCGCGCATGGGCAGCGAAAAGCGCAAGGGGAAGCCGGTCTCGAAGGCCGAGGCCCGGGAGCTCATCCGCGTCGGGCGGGCGCCCACCGAGAGCCTCTACAAGCGCGCGTTCTGGAACCAGTACAACCTCATCATGCTCGCGGGCGCGGGTCTGTTTGCGCTCACCACCTGGACCTGGCTGCCGCTCCTCGTCGGGGGCGGCATCGAGGCGCTGTGGATGACCTTCGGGCCGGACGCGAAGCTGTTCCGGCGCTGGGTGGTCAAGCAGGAGGGCAAGGAGAAGCAGGAGGCGCTGCGGCGCGCGGCCGCGGCGGCGCTCGAGTCGCTGGGTAGCCAGTACGTCGATCGCTTCGCGGAGCTCGAGCAGACGGCCGAGGAGGTGCGCGGCCTGGCCGAGGACAATCCGTCGCTCGAGACGTCGCTCATCCAGGACGAGCTCGACAAGCTGGGCCAGATGCTGCACGTCTTCCTGCAGATGGCGGTGTCGCACCAGCGGCTGCACGCCTACCTGAGCGAGAACAGCGAGGTCGAGATCCGCCGCGACATCGCGCAGTGCGAGAAGGCGTTGCGCAGCGAGGAGAGCCCGCAGGTGCAGGAGAGCCTGCGCCAGGGCCTGAGCCTCGCCGAAAAACGCATGCGCCAGCACACGCACATCGAGAGCGAGTTCAAGTCCCTGTCGGTTCGCATGGACACCCTCGAGAAGTCGATGCGCTATCTCAAGTCGCACATCGTGGCGATCAGCACGCGCGAGGAGCTGTCGGACGAGATCGGCAATCTCATCACCGGAGTCGGCGCCGCCGAGTCGATCTCGTCGGAGACCGAGGACATGCTGGCCGAGCTACGCGCCAATCGCCTGCGACAGGCAGCCTCGAAGTAGTCGCTACGCTAGCTAGGGTGCGGCGGGCGCGTTGCGGTAGCTCGCGTAGGGGCGGCAAGGCTGGCCCCGCAGGGAACAGCGCGGCAGGGGCGTCGGCACGGTCGCGCCCTCGAGCCACGGCAGCGCGACGCTCGACGCGTGCGCCTGGTCGTGGCCAATGTCGTACTGCACCGGGCCGGGGAAGACCTTGAGCGCGAAGCGCCACTCCGGATTGCTGCCACCGGGGGTGTGCACCGCCACGCGCACGCGCGAGCCGGCCCGGAACGCGTGTCCGAAGCCCGCGATCGGCACGCGCACCTGCGTCCACACCCCGGGAACGAGTGGCGCGTAGTCGCGCTGCTGGTAGGTCGGGACGGGCCAGAGCGGCGTCGAGGTCGGGCCGAGGCCGCGCAGGCTCGCACGCAGCCAGCCGGCCTGCACCAGCATCTCCTGGCCGTCGGGACGCACCTCGCTCAGGGTGATCTCGAGATCGGCGTCGTCCACGGGCGAGCGCACCCAGAGATCGGCGCTGCCGGTGCCCAGCATGAGGTGATCCGCGGCCAGAGGCGCACTCTCGAACACCACCGCCTTGCCCGGGACGGGCGCTCGCCAGTCCCACCTGGGCAAGAGGTCCCAGAGCCGGGCGCCGGCCGCGAGGCTGCCCCGCTCACCAGCGTCGGGATCGAGCGCGAATGATGATGCCGACCCAGCCTCTGGCGGGGGCGGATCCGCGAGGGAGCCATCGGCGTGCAGGAAGAGGCGCATCGCCCGCGTCTCCGGCGGCGGCCAGCTCGCGAAGGCGCGCTCGAAGGTGCCGACCGGCGCGCCCGGCTGAGCCTTGCCGCCGCTCTCGAAGATGGCCCGCAAGGGCGGGTCCGCCCGCCACGCGGCCAGCGCCTGATCGTAGGTGGCGAAGGATTCCCAGCGGGTCGCCTCGATGGCCAGGCCCGAGCCGAACACCTGCATCATGATGATGGGCGACAGGCTGTGCACGAGCGGCTGTGGCCGTGGCACCCGCTGGGCCACGAACAGCTCGAGGAACGCGTACCACTCCGACAGCACCTGCGGCGCGAAGCCGTCGGGGTGGATGCCGTTGTAGACGGTCATGCGCTTTTCTGGCGCGCCCGTCAGGCGATCGAGCAGGGTCGTGAAGAACGGCCCGGTCTGCTCGTCCTGCCAGGCACCGGTCAGGAACACCGGCACGTCGATGCGATCGGCGAACGACGTCGGGTTATAGCGGTCGTGCTGGGCCGGATCGTAAAAGGTCGCCCGCCGCGCCTGCTCGACGTTGTCGACCAGCTGACCGTGCAGGAGCTGGTTCTCCGCGCACTGGCGATCGCCGGCGTCGACGCGGCCGTGCTCCCAGCCCTGCCCGTACGGCGCCGCCTTCTTGATCACGTTCGTCACCCAGTTGAGCGCGAAGCCGTCGTTGAGGATGCCGCCGGGCAGCATGGTCGTCTGCGCATTGCCGATGACCGACTCGGGTGCGATCGAGGCCAGGCCGGGTGGCCGCCGGGATGCCACGAAGAGCTGGCTGATGCCGGGGAACGAGAGGCCGACCATGCCGACCCTACCGTGCAGGACCCACGGCTGTGCCGCGACGGTCTCGACGACGTCGTAGCCATCGAGCAGCTGCAGCTCCTCGAAGAAGTCGTAGGCACCACCCGAGCAGCCGGTGCCACGCACGTTGACGCCCACGGTCGCGTAGCCCATCAGCGCCGCGAACAGCGCCGATGGGTCGTCGGGCGGGTCGCAGATGGCGGGCAGATCCGAGCACAGGAACTCATAGTTCTCGAGGGGCTTGCCGGGCTTGGACGGCGAGTACCCCGAGTAGCTGAGGACGGTGGGGTACGGCCCGGCCTCGGGCGGACCCGGCATCGTCACGTAGGCGGACAGGCGGGTCCCGTCGCGCATCTCGAGGTACTGAAATCCCGGTACGACGCGCGCCGCGCGGTAGAAGGCGGGATCCGGCTGGCTCTGCGCGGACGACAGCACCGTGACCGGCGGCGCGGTGCGCGTGCTGCCCGACTCGACGACGTAACCGCTGCCCGGCGGCACCTTGCGGAACAGCACGCTGCCCAGGGC
>JAHFDS010000155.1 GCA_023248855.1 Myxococcales bacterium | reverse complement strand
AGATCGTGTGGAACGGCGCCGCGCAGACGACCACCTTCGTCTCGCAGGCGCAGCTCACCACCACCCTCTCGGCGGCGCAGCTCGCGGCGGCCGCGAACGTGCCGGTCCTGGTGCGCAGCGGTGGCAATGACTCGCCGGCGCTGACGTTTGCGGTGCAGAACCCGCAGCCGACCTTCGCGTCGCTGTCGCCCACGAGCGCCAATGTCGGCGCGGCGGCCTTCACGCTCACCATCAATGGCGGCAACTTCGTCACCGGCGCGCGGGTCGATTTCGGTGGCACCACGGGCATCACGCCGACGGCGCAGACCGCGACGCAGCTTCAGATCGCGGTCACGACCGCGATGCTCGGCACCACACCGGCAGACCTCCCGGTGACGCTGCGCAATCAGGCCCCGAACGCCGGCAATGCCTCGACCACCTTCACGGTGACCGCAGCGGCGCCGACGCTGACCACGATCGCGCCGGCGCTCGTGGCCGCCGGCTCGACGAGCCCGGTGACGCTGACCGCGACGGGCGCGCGCTTCCACTCGGGGTCGATCGTGGTCTTCGGCACCACCAACCTCGCCACGACGTTCGTGTCGGACACCCAGCTCACGGCCGTCATCCCGGTCGCGCAGCTCCAGGCCGCCGGCAACGTCAACGTCACCGTCTCGAACGGCACCGCCGGGACCTCCGCCGCGCGTGTCTTCGCCGTGCAGAACCCCGCCACCACGGTGACCACGCTCGCGCCTTCGTCGGCCAGCGTGGGCGCCGGGAGCTTCACTCTCACCGTCAACGGCTCGGGCTTCGTGGCGGGCGCCCAGCTCGACTTCGGCGCCACGGCCGGCCTCGTGCCGACCACGATCACCGCCACGCAGCTCGTGGCGACCATCCCGGCCGCCGCGCTCGGCAGCACGCCCGGCCCGCTCACGGTCCGGGTGCGCAACCCCGACCCGACCGCCGGCAGCGGCACCGGCACGTTCACGGTCAACCCGGGTGCGCCGACGCTGTCGGCGATCGCCCCGACGGGCGTCGTCGCCGGGAGCGGAAACACGCCCCTTCTGCTGACCGGCTCGCGCTTCTACACTGGCTCGCAGGTCTCGTTCGGCGGCACGAACCTCACGCCGGTCACGTTCGACTCGGACACGCAGCTCCGCGTCACCATCCCGGCCGCGCAGCTCACCACCGGCCGCACCGTCAGCATCACCGTCGGCAACCAGACCTTCGGCACCTCCAACGCCCAGGCCTTCGCCGTGCAGAACCCCGCCCCGACCATCACGGCGCTCAACCCGCCGTCGACGACCATCGGGGGCGGCATGGACTTCACGCTCGGCATAGACGGGACGAGCTTCATCCCCGGCAGCACCACCGTCACGATGGGCGGCACCGCGCTCACCGTCCTTCCGGGCGGCTCGACCACGCACGTCGACGTCAATGTGCCGATCGACTCGGGCAGCATCGCGCCCCCGGTGGGCCAGACCATGCCAGTCGTCGTGAGCGTGACGGGCAGGACCGGCACGCGCGATTTCGCCTGGACCAATCCGCGGCCGCTCCTCTCCTATCCGGCCACGAACAACAACCTCGAGCCACTGTCTGCGAACCGCGCCGTCATTGGCGCCGGCAACCAGGCCATCACCATCCGCGGCAGCCGCTTCGTGTCCACGAGCCAGGTCTTCCAGGACGCCACGGAGCTCACGGTGACCGCCCGGACCTCCTCGACGCTGCAGGTCACGGTGCCGAGCTCGGCCACGCCGGCCATCCGCAGCCTCACGGTGACGAGCCCGCAGGTGGCGGGTCTCGGCGGCGGCGCGAGCGATCCGGCGTTCTTCGCGTGGACCGGTCGGGAGTCCCGGCCGGTGGGCGGCCCCAATGCGCCCCTTCCCGTGATCTCGCCGGCCGTGACCTACGGCGGCGGGGTGCTCTACGTCTATGGCGGGATGCTGAGCACCGGCCGCGCCGCGGTCCCGAGCGGGCGCCTCTACCGCTACAATGTGGCCAACGCAACCTGGCTGGCTCCGCTGGATCCGCCAGTGGATCCACGCTACTCGGCCTCCGCCGTGTTCGACCCGGTCAGCGGGCAAGCGATGTTCGTGGGCGGCCGGGCGCGGGACCCCGCGACCGGCACGCTCTACGCAACCACCCAGACCCTGTTCTTCGATCCTGCCGGCGCGGGCAGCTTCTCGGTGGGCACGGGACCCGACACTGGCACCTTCGTCGGCAACGCGATGGCCTACGACGGCGCCCGGAAGCGCACCCTATTCGTCTCGAATACGTCCTTCACGGACGCCAACACGTACGCCTGGAACGGTGTCCAGTGGACTCTCATGACCGCAACAGGCGGCCCGACCGGCGCGCGGATGGCGTGCGACAGCGAGGCAGCCGAGTGCTACGTCCTCGGAGGCGTCCAGGGATCTGCCCCGACCTCCGCGACCTATGTCCATACCGGCGTAGGACCGTGGGGGATCTTACCGTCCACGCCGCAGCCACCTTCGCGTTTGAATCATGCGTACTGGGTGGACCCGGTTCGTGGCGCGCTCGCCACCCTGGGCGGAGAGATCGACCAGGCCGCGTTTGGCGTGCGGAACGACCTGTGGTATCGGCTGGCCGGGGGCTGGGGGCAGGACACCAGCATCGTGCTCGAGCGAAGCAGAATGGGATTTACGAGCGTCCCCGACTTCGCCGGCGGCGTCTTCGCGACCTTCGGGGGATTGGACGCTCAATCAGCGCTGTACCAGGATCTCAACCTCCTCGTACCGGACGCGTCGTGGCCCTGCACGACGACGCGGACGCAGGGCCTCACGCGGACCGTCGACGTGCCCTTCTCGAGCACCCTGGCCTCGGGTGCGTGGGTGCCCGCGGGTATCTCGTTGCTCGCGTGCGACCGTTTCACCATCCGCGTCACGAACCCCACCACGCGGCTCACCATGTGCGACGGCAATGCGACCCCGGCCGGCATCCCGGATCCCCAGGGTACTGCGTGCCCGTCGCTCCTCGGCTGGCACGGAGCGCTCGTCGGCATGGTCTCGGGCGAATCGGTCCCGATCAACAACGGTCAGAATCAGTTCCTGCCGGGTGCCGGGCCGACCACGCGCACGGCGCGTCGTGGCGGATTCCTGTTCTTCAAGATCGATCGCAGCGGGACCGTCCCGGCGGGCAACTGGACCGTACAGATCGACTACTGAACGACCGCACATGTTCAACGCGCGGGGCTTCGACACCCAGACCAGCACCTACCTCGACTTCGACCGCGGCGGCGTGCTCGGCATCGGCTCCGACAGCACCGGCGAGCTCAGGATCCGCGCCCCCGGCGCAGGGCGCGTACGCGCGCACGGGCGCGTTCCTCCCGGTCGTCATCGACGACCAGGACCGCGAGTTCAACGTGACCGGCCCGTGGGACAGGGACCAGCCGGCGGGCTGCCTCGCGTACTGGAACCTCTATCACGAGGGCGGCGGCGCGAGCGGCTCGCGGCGCGCGCAGTGGAAGCCGAGGTTGCCGCTGCCGGCGGGGCGCTATCGCGTCTCGGCGTGGTGGAGCGCCTTTGGAAACCACGCGACCGACGCGCCGTACACGGTCTTCCACAAGGGCGGAGCGACCGTCGTCCGCGTCAACCAGCGCCTCGGCGGCGGCCACTGGAATCCGCTCGGGGAGCTCGACTTCGACGGCACCAGCGCGGGCGGCTACGTCGAGTTGTGGAACCGGACCTCGACCGGCTACGTGGTCGCCGATGGCGTAATGTTCGAGAAGCTCTGAGCCCGCATGTTCCATGGCACATGGTGGAACACGCGCGCGGCCTGACCAGCCCTCGTGATCCTGGGCACTTGGAGCGCGGCTGCGGTGGCCTGGATCCTGCTCCCCGCGGCAGAATGAACCGAGACAGCGCCTCTTCCACCGCGCACGCAACTTCCAGGGCCGCCCCGCCGATAACCGGGCCCATGAGCTCCAAAGCATTGGTGGGCGTTCTGATCCTGGGGTGCGCGCTCATGATGGGCTGCGGCCGCGTGCGGCTACCACGCTCGGCGCCGCGCCAGGTCGCGCTGGGCAAGGTCTCGTACGAGCAGATCATGATGAAGAACGGGCTGCGCATCGTGGTCGTGCCCGATCCGTCGCGCCCGGTCATCGCGACGGTCCTGGCCATCGGCGCCGGGGGCGCGATGGACCCGCCCGGCCACGAGGGCACGGCACATCTGCTCGAGCACGTCACCTCGCTCGGGCGGACACCCGAAGGGCACCCGCGCAAGGAGCTCTTGCGGCAGCTCGGCGTGCGCCGGAACGCCTTCACCCATCACGACCACACGGTGTACTGGTCCGAGCTACCGGCCGAGCCGGCGGCCCTCGCAGCGGTCCTGCGCGTCGAGCTCTCGCGCCTTGCGACGCCGCTCGGCGGGGTGAGCGAGGCCGACCTCGCCGGTGAGCTCGGCGTCGTCGCAAACGAGATCCTCGAGCGCACCGAGACGCCGCTGGTCGGTCCTGTGACCACCAAGCTGCACCAGCTGGCGTTCCCCGCGTCGCACCCGTACGCACGCTCCGTTGGCGGCACGCTCGAGAGCATCCGAGGGACCAGCCTCGCGGATCTCGCCGCGTACGCGCGGCAACACTACCGCCCGGCCAACGCCGTGCTCGTCGTCGCAGGTGCGATCGACGCCGACCGGTTGATGCCGCTCCTCGAGCGCGCCGTGCCCGACGACTTCCCAGCCGAGGGCGGGGCGCCGCCGGCGCGGGCCCCGGACGGCCATCAGGCGGACATCGCGCCGCCGGCCGCGACGGCGCGGGGGCTGACGCTGCCGCGTCCGGTGAAGACGCCGCAGATCCACTTCGGCTGGCCGTTGCCCCCGAGCGTGGGCGTGCAGGCGTGGGTCAACCGCTACCTCGCGGACCAGCTCGACTCCGCGATGGCGTACGGAGACGCGGTCCGGCGCGACCTCGACGTGGTGTCGGCGGGCTGCGGCCTGTCCGAGGGCGCGCTCGGCTCGCTGCTCCACTGTCACGCCGACCTGCTCGCGGGCACGCACCTCGAGACCACCGCGAACAACCTCCTCGATGCGGCGAACGCCGTGAGCCGGCAGCCGGTGCTGGCCGACCTGCGGTTCAAGCGGCAGGTGGCACAGCTCGCGGTGGGGATGTTCCTCGAGGCGGAGGAGCTGACGACGCGCGCAACCAAGGTGGCCGCGCACTACCTCCGCACCGGCGACGTCGACTACTTCGGGCAGTCGATGGCCGCGCTCGATGCGGTGGCCACGCCGCTCATCGTCGAGACCGCGCGCGTGTCGATCACGCGCGAGCGCGCGCGCAGGCTGGTCGTGCGGCCCGCCGAGGGCGACGAGCTCGAGCTCGCCTCGTGGCCGACCCGCAAGGGCAAGGAGCTCCCGCTCTCGCCGGTGGTGCCCGCGATCGACGGGCCCGTGCAGGTGTTCCCGCCGAACGTCGCCGCGTGGATGCAGTTCCAGCTCGCGAGCGGCCTCAAGGTGCTCGTCGCGCCGAGCTCGGCGATGCCCGTCGTGTCGCTCGGACTCTACCTGCCCGCCGGCCGCGCGAGCGCGAGCCCCCTCGGCCTCGCGGAGATGGCGCTCCGGCTCTCGCATCCTCCGGCGCGGCGCCTGTCGTGGCTCGGCCGCATGGGCGGTCGGGTCGGACGCCTGCACGACGACAATGGCCTCTCGTTCTTCGTCCGCGCACCCGCGGCCATGCTGGTCGAGGCGCTCGACCGGATCGACGACGAGGTGGGCGATCGCATCGTGGTGAACGACCCGGCGACGCACTACAAGCGCGACCAGCTGCCGCACCTCTTGCGGCGGCAGGAGCAGCCGGACGTCCTGGCCGCGCAGAAGCTCTACGAGCGGGTGTTCGGCGCCGAGCACCCGCTCGGCCGGCGCCGCCTCGATCCGGCGCTCGTGGATCAGGCGACCACGAGCAACGTCAAGGGCTGGATCGAGCGCGCGCTCGTGCCGAACGACGCCTGGCTGGTGATCGCGGGCGACGTGGACGTGGCGCAGATCAAGCACCAGGTGGAGGACCGGCTCAGCGGGTGGAAGAAGGCGCCTCGTGGCGCCGACGATCGGGGGCTGCCCGTCGTCGAGCAGCCGGGCCGCAAGGTCGACCTGTTCCCGCACGCCGGCACGCGGCAGGCGGTGCTGGCCGCTGGCTGCGCGATCTCGGGCGCCCGCCCCGAGGACCAGACCGCGCGCGAGGTCGCCGCCGAGTACCTCGAGGCGGTGCTGGATCGCGGGATGCGCAGGCGGGGTGTCTCGTACGGCGTGACGGCGTCGGCGAGTACCTACCGCGCGGGCGGAGGCGCGCTGTGGCTGCACGCCGCGGTCGATGGCGCGGCGCTGGTGCAGCTCGTGGACGCGCTCCGCGTCACCCTCGAGAGCCCGCTGCAGCAGGTGGCCTTGTCCGAGGCCATGCGCGCGCAGGCGCGCAGCATCACGCTCGAGTTCGACTCCACCAGCAGCGAGGTGCACGCGCTCCTGGCGCGCGCAGGCCTCGGGCGCGACCCCGTGCTGGAGGTCTCCCAGGGCCTCGCGCGGCTGGGCGCGCTGCGTCCGGACGCCGTGTCGCACGTGCTCGAGACGTGCGCGCGCGACCTCAAGGTCGTCCTTTCCGGGGCGGCGGGGCCGGAGGCGGCGAAGCGGCTGCGGTAGACCCGCGCCTACCCGCCGCGGCAGGGACCCTGCGCGCACGGCTCGCAGAACAAGCCAATGCCACCCCAGTAGCCTGACGCATCGTAGACCGCAAATCCCCCCAGCATGTCGTAGTAATCCGGCACGCATCCACTGGTCGACACGCTCAGGATCCCCACGGCCTGATTGCTCTTCATCGAGCACTGGTCCACGGTGAGCGTACCCAGATCCGAGGTCACGTTGCCGGTGCAGCTCGTGGTGTCGGTATTGGTCTGGAAACGCGCCTCGATCCCCGCGCTCATGCGCGCGGGGGCCATGAAGCTGAGCTTGCCATTGTACCCGGTGCAGGCCCAGGTGGTGCCGTAGAGCATCGACGCGGCCAGCCGGCTGCTCGAGCTCGAGCTCTTGTCCTTGCAGGACATCTGGCCCGATCCCGTCATCCCGCTCTTGCTCATCCACTTGGGCTTCTGCGTGCCATCGAACTGGAGCGTCACGGCATTTTGCGCGTCCTCCGGCGACGCCGTCGCGGTTCCCTGCGAGGAGCACTGGCCCCCGCACTCCTCGACGTCCTTGATCTTGATCGGGTAGGTGACGCCCGCGAGGGACACCGTGGCGCTGCCATTGACGACCACGCAGTGCGTCGACATGTCCGTCTTCACCGTGAGCTCTGTCTGATCGGTGAAGACCGTGCCCTCGGCGTCGTGAATGGTCATCATTCCGTTCTCGACGACCGTGAGCGCAGTCGACTTCGTCTGCAACGAGGGCGGCTGACCATCGGTGCCGACCGGCTGGACGTCGATCGTGGTCGTGACGGTCGTGTTCTGATCGATGGTGTAGCCACCCACCTGGAAGCCCGAGGTCGACACCTGGGCGGTCACCGTGGTCGGCGGCCCCATGCTGAGCGCGAGCGACGCGACCAGGGTGCCCTTGATGTCCACGAGCCCAAAGGGACCGGTGCACTGATCGAACACGATCGTCATCTTCGCGCCATCGCAGCTGGCCTTGGCCTGACAGGCCGGCCGCAGGTCAGGGAAGTCGCAGGTGCTCGCGCTGCTCGAGCTGGCCACCACGTTGATGAAGTGCGGGATCGTGAACATCGACTCGACCCGCTTGGCCATCGCCTCGCAAAGCTTGTCGGCCACGAGGTAGCGCGCGCTGTCCCCGGAGAATCCGTTCGGAAACAGCGACTGCAGGATCTCCCCGTTGAACACCGCCAGATCGGTGGCCGCTGCGGCCACCTTGGCGCGCAACGCCCCGTCGCCCTGCGGAGCCGCCCCACCCGTCCCGGCGGCGCCGGAGCCCCCCAAGCCACCGCCTCCCCCGGGGCTCTTGCCGCTATCGGCCCCGCATCCAAGCAACATGAACGTCACGGAAAGCGCGATGGTGGATCGTGGACTGCGCAACATGCCATTCCCCCTGGTCAGTGGCCTCCCCGGAGCCCCTCGGGGGCTCACGGCAAGACGGCTCTCGTCCCATCGTAGCGGGGATGACGCGCCAGCAGGAAAAATCCAGAGCTCCACGTAGTGACCTCCGGAGCAGAGGGCTGCCGGCCCGGCGTGCTACGGTGGATCGTGGAGTCGACGGGCCGGCCACCGTTTCTGGAACGGACCGTCTCGCTGGCGCACGCGGTCACGACGCCCGGGGGCGCGCCGGGACCGCCGGGCGCGGCGTTCGCGCCCGGCGAGCTGGTCGACGGCCGCTATCAGGTGGTGCGCTTCCTGGCCGCGGGCGGGATGGGCGAGGTGTACGAGGTGCTGGACCGCCTGCTCGGAGAGCGGGTCGCGCTCAAGACCCTGCGCGCGACCCTGGCCGCGAGCGCCGAAGCAGCCGAGCGCTTCCGGCGCGAGATCCAGCTCGCGCGCCGAGTCACCCACCCCAACGTGTGCCGGATCCTCGATGTGGGCGTGCACGGCGACGCCGCGTACCTGACGATGGAGCTGCTCGAGGGCGAGTCGCTGGCCGACCGCATCCACCGCGGCCGCATGACGCCCGCGGAGGCCTTGCCACTGGTGCGCCAGATGGTGCTCGCGCTCGGCGCGGCGCACGACGCCGGCATCGTGCACCGGGACTTCAAGAGCCACAACGTCATGCTGCTGCCGCAGCGGGTCGTGGTGACCGACTTTGGCCTGGCGCGCGCCCTCGGAGCGGAGCCGTCGACCGAGGCCGGCAGCGTCGCGGCCGCCCTGCTCGGGAGCCCGGCGTACATGGCGCCGGAGCAGGTCGAGGGCACGGCAGTCTCGCCGCGTACCGACGTCTACGCGCTCGGCGTGGTGCTGTTCGAGATGGTGACCGCCGGCTTGCCCTTCGTCGGCGAGACGCCGATGCAAACCGCGGTGATGCGGCTGCGGCAGCCGCCGCCGTCGCCGCGCTCCCTGGTGCGCGACCTCGATCCGCGGTGGGAGGCGGTCATCCTGCGCTGCTTGAAGCTCGAGCCCGCCCTGCGCTACGCGAGCCCGGCCGAGGTCCTGGAGGCGCTCGGGGCGCGCGGCGCGCGGCGCGGGGCGCGCCAGCTCCTGGCGCTTGCGCTCTTGGCGCTCGCGGGCGCGCTGGCCTGGCGCGCCCTCCCGGGCGCGGCGCCCCAGACGCAGCCGCCGGCGGCGCCCGTCCACGCCACCGACGTTCAGGTCCGGACGGCGCTGGCGAGCCTGGTGACTCTGCCGAGCGAGCCCGGCAACGCCTGCGCCGAATACTGCAAGCTGACCGCTCTGGGCGGGGCTCCCCTGCCGGTGCCGGAGCCGGGCGTGCTGTTCAGCCGGGCCAAGGAGCCCAGCCCCAGGGAGCTCGAGATGCTGCGGCGACTGGCCGCCGATCCCGCCGAGCGCCGTGCCCTCGAGGTGTTTCGCACCGGCGCCCGCAGGGCGACCTGTCAGATCCTGGGAGCGGTCTATCCGTGGTCGGACGACGTCAATCCCTTCAACCAGCCGATGCCCAACTACCGCGCGCTGCTCCGCCACACCGGCGTGGCGCGCTTCCTGGCGCTCGAGCTCGATCGGCAGGGCCAGCACGACGAGGCCGTGCGGTGGCTCGAGGCCCTCGTGATCGTGGGCTGGCACCTGCAGGACGAGCCCGTGGCACTGCCCAACCTGCTCGGCATGGGGATCAGCGCGGACGCGGCCGAGCTCCTGTCGGACCTCGCGGCCCGCGCCGGGCAGCCCGACCGCAGCACGCGCTGGCGCGCCTTCGCGGGCCTGGTGCGCTGGCGGCGCTTCGAGGGCTGGACCGACGCCATCTCCGGCCTCATCAAGCCGGCGGTGCTGGCCACCGACGCCGGCATCGAGCGCCTGGCGGAGCTCATGGAGACCACGACGCTCGTCAAGGGCGCCCGCGCGGAGGCGATGATGTGGGTGGCCCTGGCGCACCTGTTCCGGCCCGGCGCCCCCGAGCCGTCGCCGCGGCAACGCGCGCTGCTCGAGCGCTGGGCGCAACACGAGGAACCCGTGCTGGCGGAGTTCGCCCGCCGGCTGCACCGCATCTTCGCGCTCGCCCCGCCCGAGCGCGCCGCCCTGGCGACGCGCGTGATCGAGCAGGGCAACAACAGCAACTACCCGCGCTGAATCGATTCAGCCGTGGATCTGAGACCCGTGCCCGTGGACACCGAAGGCCCTCAAACCACCATTCCGAGCTTGCACTCCGCGAGGGCGTGGCCGAAAATGACCTCCTTGCGGAGGCTGTCCGGGTGAAGGCAATGGTCGTGGACGACGACGTGCTGACGCTGGAGATCGTCAGAGATCGGCTCGAGGGGCGCGGCATCGAGGTGCTCGCTCGCTCACAGCCGCTCGGCACCAGCGCGGCGATCGTCGCCGAGCGACCCGACTTCGTGCTGCTCGACCTCAGCATGCCGGGCCTTTCCGGCACCTGGCTGGCGTCGATGTGCCGGGCCAACCCCGAGCTCAAGAACGTCATCGTGATCCTGCACTCGAGCCGTGATGCCAAGGAGCTCGCCGAGCTCGCCGAGTCGTGCGGAGCCGCGGGGGCGCTGGTCAAGACGCACGACGACCGGACCTTCTTCCGGCAGCTCGAGCAGATCCTGAGACGGGTCGGCGTGGCGCTGCCGGGGCCTGCTTGAGGCCATCGGCGCGGGCGCTCCTCGTGGCGCTCGGCCTTTCCAGCTGCGACGACGACCCGCTGACCGAGCTCGAGCGACGGCGCCTGGGTGCCCTCGTGCTCGACCGGGACCCGCCTGCCGACGCGACGAACGCCGTGGCCGACGAGCCCCGCGCGGCGGCGCTCGGGCAGCGGCTCTTCTTCGATGCTCGCTTCTCGGGTCCCCTCGCCGTCGCCGACGACGGCGCAAACGGCGGGCTCGGCCGCGCTGGCGAGAGCGGCCGCGTGGCGTGCGCCTCCTGTCACGACCCGAGCCGCGGCGGCGTCGACCACCGCTCCGCCGGCGGCACGAGCCTGGGCGTGGGCTGGACCGGGCGCGCCGCGCCGACCGTGTACAACGCGGCCTACCAGCCGTGGCTGTTCTGGGACGGTCGGCGGGATTCGCTGTGGAGCCAGGCGCTCGGCCCGACAGAGAGCCCGACCGAGCACGACGGCTCGCGGCTCGGCGTTGCGCATCTTCTGTTCGACCACTACCGCGCGGATTACGAGGCCCTGTTCGGCCCGCTCCCGGCGCTGTCGGACCTCGCGCGCTTTCCGGCCGCGGGCCGCCCGGGCGACGCGACCTACGACGGCATGCGCCCGGAGGATCGGCTCGCGGTGGACCGCGTGTTCGCTGGCTTCGGCAAGGCCATCGCCGCGTACGAGCGCAAGCTGCTCGACCGCGACTCGCCGTTCGATCGCTTCATGCACGGCGAGCGCGGCTCGCTCTCGGCCCCCGCCATCCGCGGCGCGAAGCTGTTCGTGGGCCGCGCGTCCTGCGACGAATGCCACTCGGGGCCGCTGCTCTCGGACGGTAGGTTCCACAACCACGGCGTGCCCCAGGTGGGTCCACACGTGCGCCGGCCTGATCCAGGGCGAAAGGAGGGCATCCCGGGCGTGCTCGCCGATCCCTTCAACGGCGCCGGCGCCTTCAGCGACGATCCCGCGTCGGGGCAGAAGAAGCTGGCCGGCCTGCAGGCGACGCCGGCGGACGAGGGCGCGATGCGCACGCCAGGCCTGCGCGGGCTCGGCCGCACCGGCCCCTACATGCACACAGGCGGCTTTCCGACGCTGCGCGCGGTCGTGGACTGGTATCGCCGGGGCGCGGAGGATGCGACCGTGGGCCCGCTCGACCCGGCGTCGTCGCGACCGCTGCGCCTCGACGATCGCGACGTCGACGACCTCGTCGCGTTCCTGCAGTCGCTCGATGGGCGGCCGCTGCCCGAGGAGCTGGTCACCGCGCCGGTGCTGCCCTGATGGGCCGGCAAGGAGGCCGCTCTTTGGTCCTCGGCGCGCTCGCCTGCGCGGCGGCGCTCGGGCGACCGGCGGCCGCGGACGAGCCGAAGTCCCCGCTCGAGGAGCGCGTCGAGCGCCTCGAGGCCGACAACGCGGCGCTGCGGGCGCTCCTGGAGCAGCCGAAGCCGGTCGCGCACCTTTCGCTCGAGGACGTGCGGCTGCGCTTCTCCGGCTACCTCGACCTCGGCTTCTTCGCGACCCAGGGCGACGGCGTCGCGTACGTCCGCGACCCCGGCAAGCTGGCCAGCCCGGGCACTGGCGGCACGCCGTGGGTGTTCCGCGGCGATCCGTGGTCGAACCCGATCAACGCGCAGGGCGACTCGGCAGACCTCGGACTCGATCGCACGAACCTCCCGCGCTACGACCCGATCGCCTCGGGCGGCCACCCGTCGTTCCTGGTCAACCGCGCGAACCTGGGCCTCAAGCTCACCGTGGGCGAGCACGTGTTCAGCGAGATCGGGCTCAACTTCGAGCCGCGCCAGGGCCGGCTCGGCTCGCCCGGCGACCTCTTCGAGGTCGACCTCGCCTACCTCGAGTGGATTCCGTCGCGGCAGCTGGACCTCCACGTGTTCGCGGGCAAGGTCGAGTCGACCTTCGGCATCGAGTACCGGAGCCGGCACGCGCCCGACCGCCCCGGCGTGACCCCATCGCTCATCGCGCGCTACACGACCGGCACGCCGACGGGTCTCAAGGTGCGCGGCAGCGTCGGCGATGGGCGTTTCGTCTACAACGTCGCGGTCACGAACGGCAGCACGGCCACCGAGCGCTTCGGCCACTTCTTCGACGAGATCGACCACAACGACGCCAAGACCCTGTCGGGCCGGCTCGCGCTCGTGCTCGGCGGCGACACGGTCAAGGTCGAGCTCGGCGCCTCAGGCGCGTACGGCGCGCAGGACCTGCAATCGAAGAGCGGCGTCCACCAGTGGCAGGTCGGCGGCGATCTGCGCGTCGAGGCGGGCGACCTGGTCTTTCGCGGCGAGTACCTCCACGCGCACGCCGACGGCGGTGGCTCCGAGGTGGCGCCCTCGCTGCACGCGGACGGCTTCTACGCCGAGGCGCTCTACCAGGTCATCCCGGAGCTGGCCCTCCTGGCGCGCGCCGATCTGCGCAACGCTCGCCTGTTTGCCGATCCCAACCTCTATCTGACGAACACCTTGCGGGCGACCGGCGGGCTCCGGCTCGACCTCAGTTTTCACCTCGTCGCGAAGCTGGAATACCTGCACGTCGTCGAGCTGGATGGCCCCGAGATCCCCGACGACGTCTTCACCTCGTCCCTCGTGGTCCGATTCTGAATCCCGTGCTGGAGACGATCATGCGTCGACTCGCCTTGCCTGTGCTGCCCTTGCTGCTCGCCTCCGCCACCGCGCACGCGGAGGGCGCCACCGTCTCGGGATCGCTGGCCGCCGAGGGCGAAGGCCCCTTCGTGGTCTACGTCGAGAAGGTCCCCGGCAAGCCCGGCGCCAAGCGCAACGCCACGATCGCGCAGAAGGCCAAGACCTTCCAGCCGGCGGGCGCCGTCGTCACGGTGGGGTCGCGTGTCGACTTCCCGAACGAGGACAAGTACTACCACAACGTCTTTTCACCGACGCCGGGCAGCCAGTTCGATCTCGGCCTCTACCGCCTGGGGGTCAGCAAGTCGGTGACGCTGCAGAAGAGCGGCGAGATCGAGGTCTTCTGCAACATCCACCCGGAGATGGTCGCGCGCATCCTGGTGGTCGAGAACGAGTTCTTCGTCAAGGCGCGCCCCGGCGCGACGTTCGAGATCAAGGACCTGCCCGCGGGGACCTTCGACATCGTGGCCTGGTCGCCCACGCACGAGCCGCAAAGAAAGTCCGTCAAGGTCTCCGCCGACGGCCGCGCCGAGGTCGGCTTCCAGCTCAAGCCGCGCGGCTCGAAGAGCCACCCCAACAAGGACGGCGAGTCCTATGGCCGCTACAAGTAGGCGCCGGAGCCCCGCCCTGGGTCTCGCGGCGCTCGCGCTCGTCGCGTGCGAGACGCGTGGCGGAAGAGTGGCGGCGCCGGTGGCCCTGCTGCCCCACCACGAGCCGAGCAAGGTCGTGCCGTGCGGCGCCGACAAGCTGCGCGACATCATGAAGGGCCAGCTCCACGAGGCGCTCGGCCGCACCCGCCACTCGCTCTTCCACGACACCCACGAGGAGCGGATGCAGGCGGTGGTCGATGCGACCGGGCTCATTCTGGGCTGCGCGGAGGCCCTGCGTCCCATCGCCAAGCGCTTCGACCCGGTCGAGTTCGACCGGTACCTGGCTCGCCTGCAGCAGAACGCGCTGGCCCTGCAGATCGCGGCGCTCGAGGACGACGAGACCGCCGCGCGCCACTGGTACCTGCACCTTCGGCAATCCTGCACGAGCTGCCACGCGGTGTTCCGCGGAGGCACGACGGACGCCCGATGAGCCGGCCCAACCTGGGCGCCGGTGCGACCGTCCGCGGCGGCTTGGTCCCGCGGCTCGTGGTCGCGCTCGTCGCCGTGGTCACGCTCTCCATCGCGCTGTCCTCCTACCTGGCCGTGCGCGCGCACCGGATCCAGCTGCAGCGGGCCTTCGTCAGCCGCGGCGAGGCGATCGCGCTCGGGCTCGCGTTCTCGGTCGCGCGCCAGGGCGGCCCCGACGGGGCGCCCCAGACCGCGCCCCAGGTGAGCTCGCCCCAGGTCAAGAAGCTCCTGCAGGAGATGACGCGCCTCGACGGCGTCGCCTACATCCTCATCCAGGACTGGGAGGGCAGCATCGTCGTCCACACCTTCGGGGACTTCCCCGAGGAGTTTGACGACCGGAACTTCATCAAGCCCGGGCAGCTCCGACCCGAGCAGCGCACGCAGACGCTCGCGAACGTGCGCGTGACGCTGCGCGAGCGCGCGATCGTGGTCACCGACGTGGCCGCGCCGATCAGCGGCGCCCTGGCGGGCGTCGTGCACGTGGGCATGGATCAACAGCCGGTCGACGAGGCCGCCGCGCGCCTCGAGCGCGAGATGTGGCTCGCGGGAGGCGGCGTCATGCTGCTCGGCGCGTTCGGCGCGGCGCTCGCGCTGTTCGCGCTCCTGGCGCGGCCCATCCGCGGCCTCGCGGGCGTCGCCGAGCACGCCGCCCTGGGCGGGGAGACGACGTTCTCGGCCTACACCGGGCGGCACGACGAGCTGGGCCTGCTCGCCCGCGCGCTCGACCACGCCTTCTCGCAGCTCGGCGCCCGCACGCGCGAGCTCGGTGACGCCCTCGGCGCGGCGCGCGCCGCGTCGGAGGCCAAGGGGCGCTTCCTCGCCACGATGAGCCACGAGATCCGGACGCCCATGAACGGCGTGTTCGGCATGACGGAGCTGCTCCTTCGCACCGCGCTCGACGACAAGCAGCGGCGCTACATGACGAGCATCCAGGGCTCGGCCAACGCGCTCCTGGTGCTGCTCAACGACGTGCTCGACTACTCGAAGATCGAGGCTGGGAAGCTCGCCTTCGAGCGCATCGAGCTCGAGCCCGAGGCCCTGGTCGAGGACGTGGTGGAGCTCGCTGCCCCGCGCGCCCACGCCAAGGACCTCGAGATCGCCAGCGCGCTCGCCCCGGACGTGCCCACACGGATCCTCGGCGACCCCGGTCGCCTGCGGCAGATCCTCACGAACCTGGTGGGCAACGCGGTGAAGTTCACCGAGCGCGGCGAGGTCACGGTCCGGGTCCGGTGCCTCGAGACGACGCGCCTTCGCTTCGAGGTCTGCGACACCGGTCCGGGCATCGACGCCGAGGACCAGCCGCGCCTCTTCCAGCACTTCACCCAGGGCGAGACGTCGATCTCGAGGCGCTACGGCGGCAGCGGGCTCGGCCTCGCGATCTCGCGCCAGCTCGTGGAGCTCATGGGCGGGACCATCGGCGTCAAGAGCGAGCGCGGGCGCGGCAGCCTGTTCTGGTTCGAGCTCCCGCTCGATGCGATCGCAACCCGCGAGCCGCCGACGGCGGGACCGCGCGTGCTCCTGGTCGCTCCGCTCTTGCAGACGACGGACCTGCTGGCGACGCGCCTCGAGACGCTCGGGGCGGCGATCGAGCGCGCGGACGACGACGCGGCGGCCCTCGGGAGGCTCTCGTGCGCGCGATGGGACGCGGTCGTCTTCGTGCCGGATCTCAGAGACTCGGCCGAGACCATGCTGGCCGACGCCCGTCGGCTCGGGGCGGCGGCCGGCAGTGCGCGACTCGTGCTGGCGGCGCCGATCGGGCTCGAGCCGGTGGTGAGCGCGGGGCTCGAGGGACAGACGCTCTGCATCGCGCGGCCGGTCCGGCAGGTGGCGCTCGCGGCGGCGATCTGCGGTCAGCGTGCCGCACCCGTGGGCCATCGGCAGGGCCCGTCCGAGGCGGCGCCTGCCGCGCCGGGGGCGCCGCTCGTGCTGGTCGTCGACGACAACGACGTCAACCGGCTGGTCGCGCGGGAGATGCTGACCGCGCTCGGCCTGCGCGTCGACGAGGCCTCCGACGGCGTGCTGGCACTCGAGCGACACGAACAGGGCGGCCTCTCGGCGATGCTCGTGGACGGCGAGATGCCGCGGCTCGACGGCTGCGCGATGACGCGCGCGCTGCGCGAGCGCGAGGGGGACGGGCCCCACCTGGCCGTCGTGGGCGTGAGCGCGTACGCCATGGCCGAGGATCGCGCGCGCGCGCTGGCGGCCGGGATGGACGACTACCTCACCAAGCCCATCTCGATCGAGGCGCTCTCGCGTACGCTCCTGCGGCTCGGGATCGTGGGCGCCGCCCCACCCGTGCCTGCTGCGCCAGGGCCCGCGGATGCCACGGCACCGGCGGTGACATCCGGCCTCGTGCTCCGCCCGAAGGTGGTCTCGCTATTCCTGCGCGTCATGCCGGAGCGGATGAACGAGCTCGGTGCCCTCTGTCGCGCCGGCGACGCGGCGGAGCTGCGCGCCAGGGCCCACGCCTTCCGCGGCGCGTGCCTGCAGATGGGGGCCAAGCCCCTGGCGGAGCTCGCGGGTCGCCTCGAGCACCTCGGGGCCACCGACGATCCGGCCGAGCTCGTCCTTGCCCTCGCCCGCGAGCTGGATCGCGTGTGCGCGTTCCTGCGCGCGCTCCCCGGTTGATCTCGGGGTCGTTCAGAGACGGCGGCCCGTCAGGTCGAACCCCTCTCGCGCCACCCACATGACGGTGCGGGGCGAGGCGCCACTGTCGTCTTGCTCGATCATGACCTCGGTCTGGTTGAATGGCGGCTGGGTCACGAGCGCTGGCAGCAGCGCCTCACGCGCCGCCGGCTCCTCGTGGCTGACCTCCACGCGGCACAGCGACGCCGCGCACTGGCCCGCGACCAGTCGACTGCCGATCGTCGTATCCGCCAAGGCAGATGCGATCGCGCGCTCGGTCGAGGCCGCCCAGGCCC
>JAHFDS010000557.1 GCA_023248855.1 Myxococcales bacterium | reverse complement strand
GGGCCGGCGGGCCAGACGCGCGGGGGAGCGGCGGCGCCGCCGGGGCCGCAGGCCGCGGGGATCGCTGCGAAAACGGCGAGGAAGGGGGCGATGCAAGGGCGCATGTCTCCTCAACGGAGGCGGGAGCAGACCTTCCCGCCCTCGCGGCCCATGCGATCCGCGTGGCCGGCAGAGGTCCCTTCTCGCGCCGTCCCTGGATCCGTGCGGAGCGCGCAATGGGGAATTGTCGATTATTCGGGAAGGAGATATCGAACTTCCGTTTTGAGGGCAGGCGAGACAATCAATAAACCAATGACTCGCAATGACGATCGACAAGGAGATTCGCAATGAACCGGATGATCGCTTCTCTGTGTAATGGAATTGGGCTGGCCTCTCTGGCCGTGGCTGCCCTGGCCTCCAATGGATGTGGGGGCGAAGCCGGCGTCGGCGACGTCGACGACCCCGCCGCCGGCGAAATGGACGGCAAGGCCGACTGGCGCAGCGCGGGCTTCCGCGCCGGCAGCGGGAGCCTCGGCGGCGACCCGACCATCCCGCCAGGCCGCCAGACCAGCGATTTCGACTATTCGATCCCGGTCGACAAGGGGACGCTCAGCTGGAGCACCGACCAGCTCCCGGCGTCGGGGCTCGTCCCGGCCACGGCGCTGGTGCAGGCCGTCGGCGGCGCGGGCATCCACTGGCACGGCTACGATCTGTCGGCGGACGCCAGTGGGCTCGTCCACCTGCAGACGTCGTTCGGCTCGGGCAACAGTCAGGGCGGGTTCAACGTCTATCCCGCGCTGGCCAGCATCAGCGCGCGGGCTTCGCTGAACGGCGCCATCGGAGCCGACGTGTTCGTCTCCCTCGGCGGCGGACAGCAGATCTTCAACCAGCACCTCGACAAGAACGTCGCAAAGAACTTCAGCAAGTCCTTCGCGCAGGACTTCGAGTACGGCTCGACCGTGGCGATCCCCTTTCCGGATGACGCCAAGGATGTCGTCAGCGGCTCCTTCACGCTCGCGAGCTCGGGTCGCGCCGACGTGAGGATCAAGGCCGTGGCGACCCCGCGCCAGGTCCAGGCGAGCGCCAGCGCCCATGTCGTCGCGAACGCCCACGCCAGCGCGACCACCACCTTCCACGCCGCCGGCGATCGCGTGGGCCCGTCGGCCAACGGAGACTTCACGCTGCTCGACGACCAGATCGACTTCGGCGCCGGCGCGGAGTTCCAACAGGCCAGCGATCGTAGCTGGGATGCCTGCTTCTACCTCGACGCCCACAACAGGCTGAACGGGGCCCTCAATGGCTCGTTGAGCCTGAGCGCGGACGTCCCCGTCATCGGACACAAGGAGTATCAGCTGCTCTCGTGGCCGGGCATCGGCGCCGACAATCGCACCCTGTTCGGCACGAGTGACGTCCAGATGGCGGGCACCCACCGCGCCGCCTGCGGCCCGCTGCAGTGGAATCGGTCCGTGGGCGCCGTGACCGGCGCCTACAGCTGCATCTGCAAGCCGTTCCTCAAGCCCTGACGAATCGCGACCCGAAGGCCCCGGCGGCCCTGCCGCCGGGGATTTTTCATTTCAACGCACGTCCCATTTGCGTCATCGAACAGGAGAAATCTAATGCGTGCTCATCGCCTCTGTATCTCCCTTGCCTTCATTGCCGCCTGCGGCAATGAGCCTGCGCCGTCGGGCACCGCCGAGGCCGATCCGCCGCTGCCGCTAGGCGGCAAGGCCGACGACCCAGGTCCCCCGTACTCCCGTCCCGGCGACTACCTCTATCGCGTGACCCTCGAGAGCCTCGAGACCACGAGCGGCACCCTCAACCACGGCGCCGACGAGGTGTTCTCCGACTTCCCGACGCCTTGCCTCCAGGAAGGCTGCAGGAGCCCGGGGCCGCGCAGCTGGGACGACGATCACGCCTACCTCTCCGTCGCGACGGCCAGCCCGGCGACCGGTCTGCTCCGCTTGCCGGGACAGGTCTACGACGACGGCGCCGACAACTACTTCGCCACCCAGTACTGGGACGACGGCGCGCATGCCTACCTCTCGCAACGCGTGGATCGACCGGAGCCCCCGGGCGTCGCCAGAAGGCCCCAGGGCCGCAATCCGCGCCCGCCCGCCACGATGGTGCTCGAGAACGTGCCGCTCGCGGACACCGCGGACGTGCAGCTCGCCATCGGCGTGGTGGCCGACTCGCGCACCGATCCGAGCAACCGGGACGCCCTGCGCGCGGCGCAAGGCGACAACCTCTGCTATGCGCGCGCGCGCGCCGAATCCGGCGCGCTCGGCCGCGGCAACGACCTTCTGCCCCACGTCCCCGTCACCGGGCCGGGCTGCGGCCCCATCTGGAGCGCGCCCACGGGTCCGGGAGCCATGCCCGTGCGCTTCGGCCAGAGCGTCAGCTACGGCTGCGACGATTACGTCTTCTTCCAGACCTACCTGCTCAAGGGCGACGATCTGCGCCGGGAGACCGAGCAAGGCGCCACGTACCGGGGCGGCGACGATCAGGTCGTACCCGCAGACGCCGGCTGCTGGATCTGGGAGCCGGCGAACAACAACGCCGGATCGATGCTCCCGCCACACCGCGCCGCGCAGAACCACGCGGCCTCGCGCCGGGTCCGCATCCGCATCGAGCGCACCGGGTACGTGCAGCCCAGCTTCGGGCCGCCTCTGACGCCGGTGGATTGCACGCTCCGCCCCATCGGTCCGGGCACCGCGCTCGATCTCGCCGGCTCGTGGGGGGACAAGAGCGTGTGGCAGGACCAGCTCCGGGCGATCATCACGCCGGGCCATCTGCGCACCATTCCCCCGGGCGCCGATGCCCACACGCACGAAGGAGGTACGCGGCCCCTCGACCGGGACGGCAGCCTCGTTTTCGGCCGCGCCGAGTCGCTGACCGCCTACGCCAGCGACAGCTGCCTCGGGTGTCGCTTCCTGTCCCGCTCGGTGCCCAAGCCCGTGTCCCCGCGCTGCAAGCCCGCCTTCAGCAACGTCAAGTGCTGGACCTCGCCGTTCGGGCAGCAGGTCTGCGGGATCGACAACGGGTCGGACCACGACAGCGTGGACACCATGCACGTCGGCACCGACGTGCGCCTGGGGCTCTACGGGGAGTTCGATCCCCACGGCAAGCTGCTGCAGAAGCGCGTGCGGTACCTCCGCGGCTCGCTCGACTACCTCTTGCGCCCCCTGGTCCAGCCACCCAGGTAGGAGCGGCGCGCTCGGAGCGCGGAACCGGGAAGGTTCGGAATCTCGCTCGTTGAGTCCTCGTGGCATGCTATCCGTTGACCGTCGTCGCCGTGATCCCGCCGCCCGGCTCCCGCACCTCGGCCCACGAGCCGCAGCTGGCTGCGTTCGAGGCGATGGTGAGGGATCACGAGGCCATGCTGCGCGCCTTCGCGCACCGTCTGTGCCAGGACCCCGACGAGATCAACGACCTCTTGCAAGACACGTTCGAGCGCGCCCTGCGCGCCCTCGATCGATTCCAGGCCGGCAGCAACGCCCGCGCGTGGCTGTGCACCATCCTCCACAACACCTTCATCGATCGCTGCCGGGCGCCCGACCGTCGCGCCCGCCGCGAGCCCATCGAGGACCTGCCCATCGCCGCCGAGGAGCCGGCCCCAGAGCCCGCGTGGGCGAGCGTGAGCGGACAGCAGCTGCGCGCCGCCATCGCGCAGCTCGAGCCTGACTTCCGGATCGTCTACGAGCTGCACGCGCTCGAGCACCGCTCGTACCAGGACATCGCCGATCGCCTCGGGATCGCCTACAACACCGTCGGCACGCGCCTCAATCGCGCGCGTCGCAAGCTGCGAGGTCTGCTCGCGGAGATGATCCCCGGAGTCGACCCATGACCACCCAGAAGACCTCGCCGTGCGCGCTCGTGGAGCGCTTCCTCGATGGGGAGCTCGGCGCCGAGGAGGCGCGCGCGTTCCGCGCCCACCTGAGCCAGTGCGCGCGCTGTACGCGCGAGCTGCACGAGCTCATGCAGCTCGAGGCGCTCGAGCGCTCGGTCGCCGATCCGCCGGAAAAGGCCGCGCCGCCGCCGCCGGTGTCGCTGTCGTTCTTCCGTCGGCGCCGTGCGCACCTCATCGCGCTCATGCCCGCGCTCGCAGTGGCTGCGGGTGGAGCGTTGCTGTTCCGGCGCGCTGGCGGACCACCGCTCGACGCGCTCGACCTGGCCCCGACGCGCGGCCTCGACGTGCGCCTGAGCCATCCGGCCGCGGCGCGGCATCGCCCTTACGATGCCCCGCGCGCCGCTGCGCCGGCGGCGCACCTCGTGCCCTACGCGACGCTGGCCGCGCTCGAGAAGGCGGGCGACCGGCACGGGCTCGCGGTGGCCGCGCTGATCGCCGGTGAC
>JAHFDS010000154.1:5549-17360 GCA_023248855.1 Myxococcales bacterium | reverse complement strand
CCCGGCCGTCCCCGCCGCGCCGACCGCGCCCGCTGCCCCGATCGCCCCCCCAGCCCCGGCGGTGGCGCCTGCGTCGGGCGCGGCCTCGCAGCCTGCGATGAAGAGCAGGATCGCGATCTTGCGGCACATCCTCTGACGACGATACACGTCAGCGGACCTTCAGGTTCTTGAGCAGTCGTGCCAGGTAGGGCTGCGTGAGGCCGAGGCGCCTGGCCGCGCGGGTCTGGTGGCCGTCCTCCGCGCGCAGCGCTTCGCGGAGGATCGCGCGCTTGGCCTCGGCGACGGCCTCGTGGAATCCCCCGGCCGGCTGGGTGCCTGGACGCGCGGCGTCGAGCGCGAGCTCCTCGGGGAGGTCGCCCGGGCCGATCACGTCGCCGGTGCCGAGGACGACACAGCGCTCCATGACGTTCGCGAGCTCTCGCACGTTGCCGGGCCACGCGTACGCCTCGAGCGCGCGCAGCGCATCCGGGTCGAGACCTGGGCTGCGCCGGCCGCTCTCTCGGCTGAATTGCTCGAGGAAATGCGTCGCGAGCCCCGGGACGTCCTCGCGCCGCTCGCGCAGCGCGGGCAGGCGCAGGACCACGACCTTGATCCGGTAGTAGAGGTCCTGCCGGAACGCACCGGTGGCCACCGCCGCCTCGAGATCGCGGTTGGTCGCGGCCAGCAGGCGGACGTCGGCGCGCAGCGTGCGCGTGCCCCCGACGCGCTCGTACGTGCGCTCCTGGATCGCGCGCAGCACCTTGGCTTGTAGCCCGAGCGCGAGCTCGCCGATCTCGTCGAGGAACAGCGTGCCCCCCTCGGCCAGCTCGAGGCGCCCGGACCTTGCGCCCACCGCGCCGGTGAAGGCGCCTCGCTCGTGGCCGAACAGCTCGCTCTCGAGGAGGTCGGGCGAAAGCGCCGCACAGTTGATCGCGACGAAGGGGGCCTCGGCGCGCCGAGAGCGCGCGTGGATCCAGCGCGCCAGCACCTCCTTGCCGGTGCCGCTCTCGCCGAGCAGGAGCACCGTCGCGTCCGAGATCGCTGCCCGCCCCGCGAGCTCGAGCGCCATCCCCATGCGCTCGCTCGAGCCTGCGACCAGGCGGTGCCTGGTCGCGACCTCGTCACGCAGCCGGCCCACGTCCCGGCGCAGGCGGCCACGCTCGAGCGCCCCTTGCACCACGTGCAGCAGGTGCGCGGCCTCGAAGGGCTTTTGCAGGAAGTCGAGGGCCCCGGCCTTCATCGCGCGCACCGCCGCCTCGATGCTCCCGTGCGCGGTGAGGACGATGACGCCGGGGGCGCCCGGCCGGCCGGCCAGCGCCTCGAGGACACCGAAACCGTCGAGGCGGGGCATCTGCAGGTCGAGCAGGAGCAGGTCCGGCGCGAGCCGATCGACCAGCTCGAGGGCCGCCTGGCCATCCTCCGCCACCTCGACGGACTGCCCGGCCGCCGCGAGCCGGTCCCGCACGATCTTGCGGATCGCGCCGTCGTCATCGGCGACGACGAGCGTGGCCATCAGGCCGTCCCGATGACGGGCAGCCGGGGCCCGACCTGCCGCGGCAAGCGCACGCGGAACTCGCTGCCGCGGCCGACCTCGCTCGACACGCTGATGTCGCCGCCGTGCAGGCGCACCAGGTTGCGCGCGATGGAAAGGCCCAGGCCCGCGCCCGGCGCACGCGCCGAGCCGCGGTAGAAGCGCTCGAATAGCCGAGGCAGCTCCTCGGCGGGGATGCCGTGTCCGGTGTCGCGCACGCCGACCTCGAGGGTGTCGCCGGCGCTGACCACCTCCACCACCACGCGGCCGCCCTCGTCGGTGAACTTGATGGCGTTCGACACCAGGTTCTCGAGCACGCAATGGAGCTTCGGCCGATCGGCGCGGAGCTGCCCGTCGCCGCCCGCGACCTCGAGGGCGATCCGGCGCTCGCGCGCGAGCGGCTCGAGCCCCCGCGCGACCTCGTCGACCAGCTCGCGCAGCTCGACGCGCTCGGCCAGGAGCTCGACCTGTGCGGCCCTGGCCGCGGCGGCGGTGAGCAGCTCGCTCACGGCGACGGTGAGACGGACCGCGTGGTCCCGCACGATCTCGACGTACTCGCGCTGGTCGGTCGAGAGCCGACCGGCGATGCCGTCGAGCAGGTTCTCGGCGGCGCCCTTGACGGCGGTAAGCGGCGTGCGCAGGTCGTGCGCCACGTTGGCCACCAGCGCCTCGCGCAGCCGGTCGACCTCGATGAGCTCGAGGTTCGAGGAGGCCAGCGCGCGGTTGGTCTCGCGCAGCTCCCTGGTGGCGCTGGCGACCGCGCGCTCGAGCCGCGTCGCCTGCTCGCGGAGCGCGTGCTCGCTGTGGATGAGCTGGTCGGTGCGCCGGTGGTTGGCGAGTCCCTCGGTGACCACCAGGGCGATGATCCCGAGCACGACGGCGCGCAGCGGCCACCCCGGGGAGACGAACGTCGCCGTCAGCGCGAGCACGATCACGCCGAACGACAGCAGGCTCGCCTGCCAGGCATGACAGCCCCGCAGCGGGAGCGTGCAGACCGAACAGCGGCCGTAGGGCTGGCGCGCCAGGTTCCGGCGCAGCACGCAGTTACAGTTGATCGCGCTCGAGGCGGACATCGCAAGCTCCCTCGGGCACGCCCCGCAAGAGTCCGGCACGGACGAGCAGGTCACGGCCCAGCACGTAGAACCCACAGCCGGCGCAGAACCCGACCGTGGCAGCGAGGATGCAGGACGCGCAGGGCACCGCGAGCAGCACCCGCCCCAGCGTGGGCATCCCGGCGCGCTGGATGAGGGCGAACGCGGCGAGCTGGACGACGCAGGAGACCGCGGTGGCGCCGCGGCTGCCGGCCAGATCGAAGTAGAGGTTGCCGAGCTGATCGGCGGGAGGCTGGCGCTGGAACAGCGCCCAGACGAGCGCGACCGGGCTCGCGAGGGGCGTCAGCACGGCCTGCACGAGCATCATCGCGAAGGCGACGTAGGCGGGCCCAAGGTCGCCACCCAGGAGCGCGGTGGCGTAGAGCCCGGCTTCCACCACCCGCTGAGCGCGCACGCCGTAGCCGCGCTCCATCCGCTCGCGCAGGCTCGACACGCTCCCATCATATCCGAACGGACATGCCTGGCCGATGTCCGTTCGGACATGACCGTGCCGGCGACTCCCGAGATCTTCAGGAGTTATCCCCTGGAACGGCGACTGCAAAACGACCACGAGTCAGTCAGATGCAGAGACCACACCAGAAGGAGCCACGGACATGAGTGATGGAAAGAAGCTGGTCGTCGTGCTCGGAGCCAACGCGAACGACGACAAGTCGACGGTGGCGTTCACCATTGCCAACGCCGCCCTCTCCACCGGAATGCAGGTGGCGGTGTTCTTGACCTCGGACGGGGTGGAGATCGCGCGCGAGGGCGGCTACGATCTCACGCACGTCCAGCCGTTCAAGTCGTTGCACGAGCTGGTGGATGGCTTCGTGGAAAAGGGCGGCATCGTCTGGGCGTGCACGCCGTGCTACCGCCACCGCGGCCTCAAGGAGGCCGAGAATGTCGAAAAAGTCATCGTGACCGGCGCCGGGCCGCTCATCGAATGGGTCCAGGCCGGCGCTGCGACCATCTGCTTGTAGGAGAGAGACCATGGCGACGAGCTGCCCAGTCGGCCTCGACATCCAGAAGCTGCGCGAGGAGGTGAGCTTCATCTACGCGCGTGTGGCCGCCGATCCAGGCGGCGACTTCCATTTCCACCGCGGCGCCGAGTACGCGGCGGGATGGCTCGGCTACGACGCGGGAGAGCTCGCGCAGATCCCGGTCGAGTCGACCGCATCGTTCGCGGGCGTGGCCAACCCGCACGCCATCGGGCGCCTGGCCGCGGGCGCGACGGTGCTCGACATCGGCTGTGGCGCGGGCATGGATCTCCTCCTCGCCGCGCGCCGCGTCGGTCCTTCGGGACGCGCGATAGGCGTCGACATGACCCCCGCGATGGCCGAGCGTGCCCGGGCTTCCGCCGCCGCCGCGGGCCTCGGCAATGTCGAGGTCCGCCTGGGCGACGCCCTCGCGCTTCCGCTCGACGACGCCAGCGTCGACGTCGTGATCTCGAACGGGGTCATCAACCTCACACCCGACAAGAGCCGCGCCTACGCCGAGATCCATCGGGTCCTCAAGCCGGGCGGGCGGCTGCAGCTCGGCGACATCGTGGTGGCGCACGAGCTGTCCGAAGACATCCGGAACAACATCGACCTCTGGACTGGCTGAATTGCCGGCGCTCTGCCGGAGGCAGAGCTCATCGACGTCCTCGCCAGCGTGGGTCTCGTCGAGGCCCGCATCGTCGCCCGCTTCGACTGCTTTCGCGGGACCAGCAAGGAGCGCGTCGCGCGCAAGTTCGGCGTGCAGGGCGCCAACGTCCTCGCGCTCCGACCAGGCTGATCGGCCCGACAGGGACCCTCCGGCGCGGCTTCGCCGCTGCGCTCGTCGCGGGCATGCGGCGGCGCTATCCTGGGCGCCGTGGCCCGCATGCCGCCTTGCCGCTTCGCCGTCCTCCTGGTGCTGGCTTCGCTCGTCAGCCAGGCCGCGGAGGCCGCGCCGCCGACGCTCGACGACTACCGTCATTTCCGCGCGCTCACCGTGGATCTGCTGGGGCGCATCCCGACCCGAGCCGAGATCGCTGCGTTCGAGGCGCCGGGCTTCGACCTCGAGAAGTGGATCGACACGCAGCTCGCGCGCCCGGCGTACGTGGACCGCATCGCCCGCGTGTACCTGGACCTCCTGCGCCTCGAGGTCGGACCCGCGGTCCAGTTCGCGCCGCCCGCGAGCACGCTCAAGCGGGTCCAGATCCTCGGCCCCGACGGCAAGGCGGAGTGGGTCTACTTCCGCACCGGGCAACGGCGGGCGCGTGAGCTGACCGACGGCGACTTCTGCCTGCACGAGAGCGAGAGCGGCCTGGCCTTCGTCTCGAACAACGAGGTCCGCGGCAAGCCCTTTGCCGTCCGGCAGGCCCTGCTCGATCGGTACACGGTGCTGCTCAAGCCGTGGTGGCTCTACCGCGACTTCGACCAGGCAAATCCCCACGAGCGTCTCGGAGAGGCCTGGAAACCCGACGCGCTGTTCCAGCCCGTCGACGAGCTCCTCAAGGGGCCCGACGGCAGGCCGGTCGTGGCGGTGCGCGTCTGCAGGGAGGAAGCGCAGACGTCCGAGACGGGCCGCATCTTCGTCAGCGGCCGCGGGCCGGGCAGACCGGATCCGCGGGAGGCGCGCATCTACGGGCCGCCGCTGCCCAGGCGCACGCGGCCGGCGCCGCCGGACGATCCGTTCGCCAAGGCGCACGCCGGCGAGACCCTGTCGTGCCGCAGCGTCCTCGGCCTGACGATGTCCATCGAGTGTGGTTGCGGGCCGGGCCTGTCCCACTGCATGCCGGGCGACGGCACCGCCAACGACCCGCGCGCCTTCTCGTTCCCGGCGCGTACCCCGATCGGCCTCGATCAGCCGCTCGCGAGCGCGCCGCAGCCGGTGTCGGCGTGGCACAAGCTGTGGTGGGCCCAGGAGGCGCTGCACCTCCTTTGGCGTGTGCTGGCGGACGACCGCGACTTCCGCGAGGTCGTGACCGCGCGCTACACGCTCGTCAACGGCCCGCTCGTGCAATTCTACCGCAGCATCGCCTCCACCGGCTGCTGTGGCCGCGAACGCGCGTTCGGCATGCTGTCGGAGACCGAGCCGCTCGTCGATCCCAGGAAGCTTCCGGCGCTCGGTCCCGCCGACACCCGCACCTGGCGCCTCGTGCCCGAGCGCGGGCCGCACGCCGCAGGGATCCTCACGACGCCGGCCTTCCTGTCCAAGTTCGCCTCCCGGCGCGCCCGGGCGGCCGTGCTCTATGGCGCGTTCCTCTGCAAGCCCTTCGTCGCCGGCAAGGAGCCGCTCGCGCCCTCGACCGAGCCGAACCTCATGGTGCGCCCGGGGTGCGCGAGCTGCCACGCCACGCTCGAGCCGCTGGCCGCGTACTTCGCGCGCGTCGAGGAGACCGGCTGGACCTTCCTGCCCGAGTGGCAGTTCCCCCTGCGCGCGCTGCAGTGCAAGCGAAATCCCAGAGGCAAGATCCCCGGCTACTGCGAGGCGTTCTACGATCCGGCGTTCTCCGACGAGCAGGGCGGGATGCTGCGCGGAGCCTACGGCTCGGTCGATCACGCCGCCGCAGGCCCGGTGGGCGCGGGTGCCGCCATCGCCGCGGCGCCCGAGTTCGCTCGCTGCGCGGTCGAGCGCGTCACCGCGTCGTTCCTCGGGCGTCCCCTCAGCGACGACGACGCGCCGCTCCTTGGCACGCTGACCTCGACGTTCGTGAGCCATGGCTACCGCATGCGTGCGCTGGTGTCGGCGATCGTGCGCTCGGACGTCTACCGCAGGAGCAACAACCTCCGCACGGCGGCCGCACGATGAGGCTCGCGGTGTTCCTTCTGGGACTCGGCTGCGGACCGGCGCTGCTCGTGCCGCCACAGCCCGTGGCGCCGATCCCGGTGGCCGCCACGCACGCGCTCGACACGGCGCCCAAGGAGGAGCCGCGCCTCCTGCCCGCGGAGGCGTACGTGCGGAGCTACCTCAAGCTGTTCGGCGCGCAGACCCTGCTCGAGGTCGCGCAGCGCGCGCGCGCCGGGCAGGGCAACCAACTGTTCGACACCTGGGCCGATTACCTCGCGACCCTGGGCTTTCCCGACCGCCGCAACGACCTGCCGCGCGAGACGCAGACCAACGCGATCATGCTGGCCACGGCCGAGCGGCTCGCGATCGCGCTGTGCGATCGCACCGTGGAGCGCGATCTGCGTGGAAGAAAGCCGCTGGCCGCGCGCACGCTGTTCGCGTTCGAGCTCCCGCCGGGCCCGATCGACGACGCCGGCTTCGCCGCGCGGTTCGACCTGCTGCACCGCTCGTTCCTCGGGTATCCGGCGGCCCTGGCGCCGAAGGGCCGGATCGAGCGGTTCCTGCGGCTCTACCGCGGCACCGTGCTCCGCCACGCCGAGCAGAACGATCCGCCCTCGCGCTTGTCGCCAGCCGAGGCGGGATGGGCCGTGGTCTGCCAGGGGCTGGCGAGGCACCCCGAGTTCCAGCTGTACTGAGGGCATACGACCGCGAGGCGGGAGACGCATGACGCACAGAAAGCACGATCCGGGACCCTCGCGGCGCGACCTCCTGCGAGGCGCAGCCCTGGGCGGCCTCGGGCTCCTCGGCATCCCACGCCTTTCGCGCGCGCTCGGCGCCGAGCCGACCCCCGGCAGCGGGGACGAGTTCTTCATCTTCATCCACGCGGCGGGCGGCTGGGACGTCACGCTCTGGTCGGATCCGCGGAACGAGCGCGCGGGCCTGGTCGAACCGGCCACCACGGCCACGGTGGACGCCGGCGCCATGCGCCTCTGGAAGGACGCGAGCACCTCCGGCGAGCGCAGCTTCGAGATCGTGCAGCCGAGCGGGTGCAAGATCCCGTTCGGGCCGGGGATCGGCCACCTCGTGGATCACTTCGATCGCCTGCTCGTGGTCAATGGCCTGGCCATGAACACGGTCAGCCACCCCGACGGCATCGCCTTCTCGGCGACCGGACGACACCTGCAGGGGAGCCGCGCGCCGCAGCCGAGCCTCAACACCGTGATCGCCAACGAGTACGGGCTGTCGCAGACCTTCCCTTCGATCTCGGTGCAGTTCCCGTCGAGCTACGTGGGTGAGCAGCTCGATCGCCGTGCCGCGCCGCTCTCGATCGAGCGCATCGGCAACCTCGCCACGACGCTGCGTCGCAGCGCCGCCTACGAGACCGCCGCCGATCGCGAGGCCATCAGCGTGGTGCTGTCCGAGGAGGCGGCCGAGCTCGCCGCGCGCGCCCACGCGCCGGGCGTCCTCGAGGGCTTCGCGCTGCAGCTCTCGAGCCTCGGCCGCATGGTCCGCGGCGGCCTCGAGGAGCTGTTCTCGGACGCCAAGCTCCGGCAGCTGCAGCCGCAGCTCAACTACCGCTCGCGCTACCACGGGCCCCAGGCCGTCAACGCGGCGTTCGCGATCGAGGCGTGCAAGCGCAACCTCGTCCGCTGCATCAGCTTCTCCCTGGGCGGCCTCGACACGCACGGGGCGAGCTATCGCTCCCACGGGGCCGTGCAGCAGGACCTGTTCGATCTCGTGGCCGAGCTCCTGCGCGCGCTCGACCGGGCGCCGCATCCGACGCGGACCGGGCACAAGCTCTCCGAGCACACGCACGTCCTCGTCCTGAGCGAGTTCTGTCGCACGCCGCAGCTCAACCTGGCGGGCGGCCGCGATCATTACCCCAACAACTCGGCCCTCGTGATCTCGCCTCGCTTCCCCGGCAACCGCGTCTTTGGGCGCACCGATCCCGAGCAGCTCCTGCCTGCGGCGACCCTCCAGCGCGGCGGCGCCGCGCGCCCCATCGAACCACCGGACCTGCTCGCGACGTTCCTCGGCGCCTTCGGCGTGGCGCCGCGCAAGTACCTGCGCGACGGCGAGGTGGTGCAGGAGCTGTTGCGATCGTGAGGATCGCGCGCAAGCGCCCCGCGCTCGTGCTCGCCCTTTTCGCCCTGGCCCTCGGCTGCGCCGGCACCGCGCCGTATCGCCGCGGCGCCCCGGGCGTACTGCCCCTGCGGGTGCGTTCGGTGGAGTGGAATCCGACGCGCGCCAAGCTCGCGGGGGTCAGGGCGGTCGCCGATGCGGGCGACGTGACCGCCGTGTTCGCCGAGGATGCGGTCACTGTGCTGCGCGCCGGGGCGATCGTCGGCGCGCCCGCCTGCACCGGCGGGTGGATGTCCGCAGAGAGCATCCCCGCCGCCGACGGCAATGGCAGCTGGCTCGTCGGCGTCGACGCAGGCGGGCAATTGCGCCGCATTCGGAGCAGCGCGCGCATCGAGAGCGTCGCGGAGCGCTACGGCCTCGGCGGACAGCGGGTCGTCGACGTCCGCGCGCTGGGGGCTGGCCTGGCCGCGTTCCGCCTCGAAGACGCCGTCGCGATCGCGGACGCGACGACGGCCACGCGCCTTTTCACCGGGCCGGTCGAGGCGATCGCCGGAGGCGGTGGACAGCTCGCGCTCCTCGGCGAAGGGGAGGTACGGGTGATCGACGCACGGACGCGGGCGGGGCGCAGCTTCGCGGTCCGCGGCGCTCGCGCGATCGCTCTGGACGAGCGCGGGCGTCTGCACGTCGCGACCTCGCGCGCGGTCTACGCCGAGGATCCCGCGCGCGGGCTCCAGCTGCGCTACGTGGCGGGCGCGGAGCTGCGCGGTGGCCTCGCCGCCGGCGGCGGCCGGGTGTGGTTCAACGACGGTGGCGACCTCGGCTTCGTGGAGGACCAGCGCGTGGCGGTCACCGCAGGGCAGCCGGTCGCCGCCTCCGCGCGCCTGGAGGCGTCGCCCTCGGGTGAGGTCTGGGTGATCGAGGCGGATTCGCTGCAGCGCTTTGCCCCGGACGAGGACGGCGGTGGCACGGCCTTCCAGCGCACGATCGGCCCGGTGTTCGCGCGGGCGTGCAGCGCTTGCCACCTCCCGGGCGGAAGGTCCGGGGTGGACCTGTCGACCGCCAATGCCTGGGAGAGCGCGCGGGCGACCATCCGCGAGCGCGTGATCGAGCAGCGCAGCATGCCGCCCCTCGGACACACGCTGGCCGAGGAGGATCGCGCCGCGGTGCGGGCCTGGCTGGAGCTGCGCTGAGCGGGCGGCCCCTGGCGCGGCGGGCCGTTTTTGCCCCGTCGGGCAGATCGCCGCGACAGGCGCCCCGGGGAATGGGGGCGAAGTGCCCGGAAGCCGCCGCACGAGGTGTCCCGGCGCTCGGCACGTGGCTTGAAGAGCCAGCTGCCGAGACCCGACGCAACCGGGCTCAGGAAGGTGCCCCTTGCACGCTCCTCTTCGCCTGGCTGTGGTGGTGGTGGCAGCGGTCGTCGGCTGCGCGACGCAGGACATCCCGCAAGCTCACCGCGGGATGATCTTCGATCGCACGGGCGCCTTCGCGTTCTACTCGGGCGGGCGTGGCTTTTCCGGCTCGGCGCTCGGACCGGGCACGTATTTCACGGGCTGGTACGACGAGCTCCGGATGGTCGACTGCTCGATGGTCACCGAGCGCGAGCCCTTGACGGCGCTCACGCGCGACGGCGTGCAGTTCGGCCTCGACATCTACGTGCGCTTCTCGGCCGACTGCTCGGACGAGGCGATCCGCTCGCTGCTCGGTGAGCTCACGCCCGATGTCAACCGCACCACGATCTCGACGCACAAGGTCTACGAGACGTTCGTGCGACCCGCGATCGGCGAGGCCGTGCGCGAGGTGGTCTCGCCGTATCGCGCCAATGACCTCAACGAGAAGCGCGAGGAGCTCCTCGGCGCCATCCGCAAGCGCTTCATGGACATCATGCTGCAGCGCGAGAAGCGCACGATCGTCGTGCGCGAGGTGAACCTGTCGAACCTCGACTTCCCCGACGCGATGGACGCGGCCAACGTCGAGCGCGCCGTGCAGGCCGTGATGCGCGACAAGGCCATCGCCGAGCGTGAGCGCGTGCAAGCCGAGATCGAGACGATGACGATGCGGCGCACGCTCGCGGAGCGCGAGGGCGACGTCGCCGCGGCACGCATCGACAGGATCGGCGTGGCGCTGCGGCGCAACCCCGAGTACTTGCAGTACGATCTGCAGCTGAAACTGCCGGAGATCTATCGCACCGCGGGCGCGGCCGGGAACCTCGTCTTGGCCGCGCCCAACGCCGCGGTCCTGATGCAGCCACACCCGCGCCTGCCGGTGCCGATGGAGCCCATCAATGACGGGCCGCCGGCGCGGCGCGCCAATCCCATGATCCGCCACGAGCGCAGCCCCGATGCCACGCCTTGAGCTCGCCGCAAGCCGCGACCTGTGCGTCGCGTCGAGGATGGTCTGACGCCCCGGCGGCCCCGTGCGACCATGACGGGAGCCGCGCGATGAAGCTCGCCACCAAGCTCATCACCCCGCTCGTGGGCACGCTCGTCGTGGCGACGGGCGTGAACACGCTCCTGCGCATGGAGCGCGAGGTCGAGGTGTTCGCCGACGACATGCGCCGCGACCACCAGCTCGTCGCGCGTACGCTCACGCCGAGCCTGGTCGAGGCCTTTCGCGTGGGCGGTGCGCCGGCCGTCGGCGAGCTGCTCACCCAGAGCGTCGTGAGCGATCGTCTGCGCATGCGCTGGCTCGAGGGCCCGCCGGTGACGGAGGGCACGAGCGCCGGCAGTGGTTGGCGTGCTCACGCGTTCCAGATCCCGAGCAAGGCGCCCGCGGTCGGCTGGCTCGAGGTGTCCGAGCGAACCGACATGGAGCAGTCGTACCTGCGCGCGATGCTGCGCCGCACCCTCTCCTCGAGCGTGATCCTCGCGGTGATCGCCTCCCTCGCGGTGGCGGCGATCGCCGTGCGCTTCGTGATCCGACCGGTGCGCCTCCTGCGCGCGCGCGCGCGCCGCATGGGCGCGGGCGACTTCGCGGGCTCGCTGCTCTTGCGCCAGCGCGACGAGATCGGCGACCTCGCGCGCGACATGGATCAGCTCAGCGACGACCTGGCCGCGGCCAAGCAGCGCGCGGCCGAGGAGAGCGAGGCGCGCATCCACGCCCTCGAACAGGTGCGGCAAGCCGACCGGCTGGCATCAGTGGGCAAGCTGGCTTCGGGCATGGCGCACGAGCTCGGCACGCCGCTCGGCATCGTGCTCGCGCGCGCTCGCCTGATCGAGGGGCACGATGGGATCTCGCCCGACGTGAGGAAGTCGGCCGCGGTGGTGGCAAGCCAGGTCGAACGCATGAGCGACATCATCCGGCAGCTGCTCGACTTCGCGCGCAGCGGACACACCGCGCGGCAGAGCCGCCCGGGCTACGCGGCGGTGGACCTGC
>JAHFDS010000154.1:0-5539 GCA_023248855.1 Myxococcales bacterium | reverse complement strand
GGCCCACGTGGTGGCCACGCTGCTCGAGCCGCTCGCCCGCAAGCGCTCCGTCAACATCCTCGTCGAGGATGGCACGCCTGCGCGCGCGCTCGGCGACGAGGCGCGGCTGCAGCAGGTGCTGCTCAACCTGGTCCTGAACGCCGTGCAGGCGATGCAGTCGGCTGGGCAGGTGCGCGTGGGCGTCGCCGCAGTCGAGCGGGCCCCCGTGGACGCGCCGGACCAGCCGGCCCGCTCGTTTCTGTGCGTGCGGGTGTCGGACCAGGGCCCGGGCATCGCCCCGGAGAACATCGCGCACGTGTTCGACCCGTTCTTCACCACCAAGGACGTCGGCGAAGGCACGGGCCTCGGCCTGGCCGTGGCGCTCGGCATCGTCCAGGATCACGACGGCTGGATCGAGGTCACCTCCACGCAGGGAGCGGGCGCCTGCTTCATGGTGTTCTTGCCCGTGGCGCAAGATAGGCGGACGCGATGAGCAAGATCCTCGTGGTGGACGACGACCCCGAGATGGCGGCAGTGCTGGCCGAGTCCCTCGCCCGCCACGGACACGAGACGGTCACGCGCACCTCGGGGCGCGAGGGACTCTCGCTCCTCGAGGGCGAGGACGTCGACGTCGTGGTCACCGACCTGCGCATGAAGGAGATGACGGGCGTGGAGCTGTGCGGCCGGATTCGCGCCAACCGCCCCGATATTCCCGTCGTCGTCATCACCGCGTTCGGCAGCATGGAGGCGGCGATCGAGGCCATCCGCGCGGGCGCGTACGACTTCCTCACCAAGCCCTTCGATCCGGGTGCGCTGGCCGTGGTGCTCGATCGCGCCCTCGAGCATCGGCGGTTGCAGCGCGAGGTGCGGCGGCTGCGGGAGGAGATCGATCGCTCTCGCCCCGTTCCCGGCCTCATCGGTGAGAGCTCTGCGCTGCGCGGTGTGAGCGACCTCGTACATCGGCTGAGCGGCTCCGACGTCTCGGTCCTCATCACCGGCGACAGCGGCACGGGCAAGGAGGTGATTGCGCGCGCGCTTCACGCCACGGGTCGCCACAATGGCGGCCCGTTCGTGGCGATCAACTGCGCCGCGCTACCCGAGGCGCTGCTCGAGAGTGAGCTGTTCGGTCACGCCAAGGGCGCGTTCACCGATGCGCGGACGGCGCGCCCGGGGCTGTTCGTGCAGGCGTCGAGCGGCACGCTCTTGCTCGACGAGATCGGCGAGATGCCGCTCGGATTGCAGGCCCGGCTCCTGCGTGCGCTGCAGGAGCGCACCATCCGTCCGGTCGGCGCGGACACGGAGATCCGGGTCGACACTCGCCTCGTGTGCGCCACCAATCGCGACCTCGAGACGGCGGTCGAGGAGCGGCGCTTCCGCGAGGACCTCTTCTTCCGCATCAACGTCGTGCAGATCCACCTGCCACCGCTGCGCGCCCGGGGCAACGACGTCCTCCTCCTGGCGCAGCACTTCCTCATGCAGTGCGCGGGCCGGGCGGGCAAGCCGATCAAGGGCCTGTCGAGCGCGACCGCGGAGAAGCTCCTCGCCTACGCCTGGCCGGGCAACGTGCGCGAGCTGCAGAACGTCATCGAGCGGGCGGTCGCCCTGACGCGCTTCGAGGAGATCACCGTCGATGACCTGCCGGAGAAGATCCGGCGCCACAAGCGCAGCCAGGTGCACTTCGAAGGGAGTGACCCGCCGGAGCTCGTGCCGCTCGAGGAGGTGGAGCGCCGCTACATCCTGCGCGTGATGGAGACGCTTGGCGGCAGCCGGACGCAGGCGGCCAGGGTGCTCGGCATCGACCGCAAGACCCTCTATCGAAAGCTCGAGGCCTGGGGATATCAGGATCCTCCGCCGCGGGTCGAGTAGCTCCGCCTCCGGCCACGCCGCCTCCGCCGGAATCGGGGCAGGGCTACCAACGGTCGGCGCGAGTACCATCCGCGGCGGAGGTTTGCATGAGGACGATCGGTCTGGCGCTGGGGATGGCCGTGGGGGTCCTTCAGGCGCCGAGCACCGCTTTCTCCCAGGAGGCCGACGGCCTGTGCCAGCGCGACGAGCGTGCGTTCTTCCACTGCCGGGTCGCGCGGAGCGGGAAAGTCGGAGCCCTCTGCGGGTCGCGATCGCTCACCGCGGAGGCTGGCTACCTGCAATACCGATTCGGAAGGCCCGCGAAGGTGGAGCTCGAGTTCCCCCCGCTGCGAAGCCGCACGCAGCGGCAGTTCCGCTATCGGCGGGTGAGCGTGGGCCGCAACGACAGTGGAGAGTGGCGGATCGGGTTCGAGAGCCAGGGGGCCGTGTACGAGGCGTTCTACGACGGCACCATCGATCGGGAGCGGGCCGGCATCCTGGTGTACCGGCGAGGACGAGACGGCGGCCTGACCCAGCGCGCCCGGCTCGACTGCACGAGCCCGGACGGCGCGTGGGACCTCCGGGACCTCGGGGCCGCGATCCCGCACGCCCTCGGGTCGCTCGACGACGACGAGCCCGGGCCGCCGGTGGTCGAACGCGGCGACCTGCTGACCTGGCCGCGAGTGTCATCGGTCGAGTTCGGCTGCTTCCTGGAGCGACAGCTCGGCCACAAGGACCGGCAGTTCCACTGCGCGCGCAGGGCGCCGGTCAGGCCCGGCGACCCGTGCAAGAGCCCCAAGCTCTACGCGGCGGGCCCGGGGTTCCCCGCCGCCAAGGTCGGGCAGATCCACCCGGACGTCACCGCGATCGACCTGAGCTGGGAGCGCGGCGCGTTGCAGCAGGTGACGTTGACGCTCGCGACGAAGATGACCGACCGGGCCGCGCGCGAGCGCTTGCGCCTGCCGGCCGCCGGCGATCCGTTGCCCCAGAACGTGCAGCGCATCGACGTCGAGGAGTGTTCGGCGCACGCCAGCTGCGTCACGCTCACCGGCTTCGAGCACCTCGGCGCCGGCGACCTGGACTGCGGCGCGGCGCCCTGATCCCGAGGCCGCCGGGCCTACCGGCGCCGGCGGATGCGAGCGAGCTCGACCTCGACGACGCCGAGCAGCCTGCGCTCGGAGGGCGAGGCGCGACGACGGAAGTCCTCGATGAGCGGCGCCGTCAGCCGGCGCATCTCGGCCTCCAGCGCCGCCGGCATCGGATGCACGGTGACGCCGACGCCGGCCAGCGCGTTTTCGAGGGCTGCCTCCACCTCGCGGACCTGCTTCGCGTTCTGGTCGATGAGCGACGACTCCGTGCGCGCGTCGACGGCGTTCCTGACGGCGAGCGGCACCATGGCGGCGCCCTTCTTTCCGGCGATGACCACGGCCGGCTGGAAGATGTGCCCGGTGAGCGTGAAGTGCTTGATCTGCTGGTGCCAGGCGCTGGCGAACACCCAGGTCAAGGCACCGTCGATCGCGTCGACCTCGCCGGCCTCGAGCGCGCGCACGACGTCCGGGACGCCGATCGGCTGGTGGCGCACGCCGAGGGCATCCCAGAACTGGCGGTGCGACGGGCTCGGCTGCGAGCGCATCTTGACGGCACGCAGATCCGCGAGCGTCTGGATGGGCACGCGCGTGCCGAGGTGGCGGAAGCCGATATGGCCGACGCCGATGAGCCACAACCCACGCCGCGCCGCACAGGCGCGCAGGTCGGGCAGCACGCGTCGGACCACCCGCTCGGCCTCCTCCTTGTTGCGAAACAGGAACGGCAGCTCGAGCACCGTGGCCTCCGGCAAGAGCTCGAAGAGCGCGCCGCCGCTCAGGCCCGCGATGTCGAGCTGCCCGCGCTCGAGCTGGCTCGCCAGCATGCCCTCGTCCCCGGCCAGAGCCGACGGGAACCCGCGGAGCTGCAGGGAGCCGTGGGACTGCTTGGCGATCTCCGCGCCGATCTTGGCGAGGGAGTCCATCCACGGCGAGCCCTCCGGGGCGATCGTCCCGAAGCGGAGGATCTGCGGCTCCGCGCTTGCGGCTGACCCGGTGCCAAGGAGGATCACCACCAGGGGCCAGAGGGAGCGCACCACGCTGGCATCGTATCCCCTGTGTGCCACGCTCGCGGCAGTTTCGTGCGGGTCGCAATCAGGGCCCGGCTCCCACGATTGACAGCCCGCGCGGCGCTCGGTACACATCCGCGGCGCGCGTCGGCCTCGGCAAGTCTTGCGCGCCACGCCAGGAGGCCGCCGTGCCACGCGTTCTGACCGCTGACGACCTCTCGCTTCGACTCGCGCCACGCGGGCGGGCGCTCCCTGCCGCTTCACGCCAATTCACTAGATGAGACTGTGATCCGGAGACACGCCCACTTGGACGATGACGTGAACGTGAACCTAGCCGCCATCTTTGACGGTGGCCTTGGCAGCGATCAGCTGGCAGGCGAATGGTGCTCTGAGCCCAACGGCCAGCCAACTGTTGACGGGCAGCACTAGTGTCCTGTATTCGAGGTGCGCATCATTATTCGCCGGGAGCAGGCGACCGCGATCCTGCGCAGGACACTAGCAAAGCCCGGTCAAGCTGCCCCCCGAGGCGCGCTGCGCGCGCTCTAGTGTCCCGTCTCCGCGGCGTGGGCTTATGCAACGAACTTCGATGACAGGACACTAGTGCCGCGCGCCGCACTGCCGCCCCGGCTGCCGCTGGGGATCCGCGACTACCTGCCGCCTGGCACGACGTTCCGCCGGCGCATCGCCGACGCCAGCCTCGCCGTCATGGAAGGCTGGGGCTACCGGCGCATCATCACGCCGATCTTCGAGTACGCCGAGGTGCTCGCGCGCGGCGCGAGCGGGCCCTCGGACGTTGCGCTCCGCCTGGTGGAGCCGGCCACCGGCGAGGTGCTCGCGTTGCGCACCGACATGACGCCCCAGGTGGCCCGCGTGATCGCCACGCGCTATGCGGCCGAGCTCGGCCCCCTTCGGCTCTGCTACGAGGGCAGCGTGATCCGGCTCGGTCGCGCCGAGCGCGAGGTGCTCCAGGCCGGCGCGGAGCTCGTGCTGCCGCTTGCCGCGAGCCGCGAGTCGTCGGCCGCGGCGGACGTCGAGGCGGTGCTGCTGTGCGAGGCCACCTTGCGTGCCGCCGGCGCGGAGCGCGTGCGCTTCGACCTGTGTCATCCTCGGTTCGTGCGGGCCTGCCTCGCGGCGGTACCCCAGATCCTCCGGCCGCCCGTCGAGGAGGCGCTCGATCACAAGGACACCGCCGGGGTCGCCCGCGCCCTCCTCGGCGCCCGGTTGCCGGCGCGGGTGGCCTCGCTGATCGGCGCCCTGCCCTCGCTCTGGGGGGGCGCCGAGCGGCTCGCCGAGGCCAGAGCGCTCGTGGCGCGCGCACGCATGCCCGCCGCGGCCGCCGCGCTCTCGGAGGTCGAGGCGCTCGCGCGGGGGGTCGGTGACGAGGTCGAGCTCGGCGTCGACCTCGGCGAGCGGCGCGGTTTCGACTACTACACCGGCGTGCGCTTTGCCGCGTACGCGCCCGGCGTGGGCGACGCGATCGCGCGCGGGGGCCGCTATGACGAGCTGGGGGCGCGCTACGGCCGCCCCGCGCGCGCCACTGGCTTCGCGATCGAGGTCGAGTCGGTGGCGCTCGCGCTCCGCGCGCAGGGCGCTGACGAGCGCGACGAGCCCCGCGGCGTGCTG
>JAHFDS010000556.1 GCA_023248855.1 Myxococcales bacterium | reverse complement strand
CCGGCGCGCTGCTCACGGCCGTCCTCCTTTCGCGCCGACGGTCGTGGCGCCTCCGCGCCGCGTCGGCGGTCCTTGCGCTGGCGCTCGGCCTGCCGTGGCTGTGGCCGCGCTCGGACGCCCTCGAGGCCTGGTTCCTCGACGTCGGGCAAGGCGACGCGACGCTCGTGCGCTGGCCGGACGGACAGCGCTGGCTGGTCGACGCCGGCGGCGCCATCGCCGGGGGCCCCGATCCGGGGCGCCTCGCAGTGGTCCCGGCGCTCCGCCGGATGGGCATCGCGCGCCTCGACGTGCTCGCGCTGTCGCATCCGCACCCGGACCACTTCGGGGGCGTGGCCGCCGTGCTCGAGACCGTCGACGTCGGGGCGTTGTGGTGGAACGGCGAGCGCGGGCACGGCCCGGGCTGGGAGCGTCTGCGGACCGTCCTCGCGCGCCGCGGCGTCGGCACGTGGGTGCCGCGCGGCCGCCTGGCCTACGGGGGTGGCACGGTCGAGGTGCTGCAACCGCGCGCGGGTGGGCCCCCCATGCCCTCGACCAACGACGCCTCGCTGGTCCTGCGCCTTCGCTTCGGCGAGCACGCCCTGCTCCTGCCAGGCGACGCCGAGCGGGCCGCCGAGCAGGCGCTCGTGGCCGAGCACCTGCCGCTCTCCGCCGACGTGCTCAAGGTGCCGCACCACGGCAGCCGCACGTCGTCGACGTTGCCCTTCCTGGCGCGCGTGCTGCCGCAGCTGGCCGTGATCCCCGCGGGATTCAGGAACCAGTTCGGGTTCCCGCATGCGGAGGTCGCCGCGCGCTACCGCCGGCTCGGCATCGCCGCGCCGGTGGTGGGCCAGGCCGGCGCGATCTGGGTCCGCCTGCCGAGAAGCGGCTCGCTCGAGGCGCGCAACTTCCACACCGGCGAGCCGATACCGCTTCCATGAGGTGCCTTTTCATCGTGCTCGCGCTCCTTGGCCCGACTGAACCTGAAGCATGGGCCACTTTCGGATCCTGGGATAGGCTCCGGGCGTGCGCTCGCTCGTGCTCGTCGTCCTGGTCTTCGCCTGTGCCCAGCCGGCACCGGCGAACCCCGCGCCGCCCCCCGCGGCGGCGATGAGCCCGACGGTCGCCGCGCCGATGGAGCCGCGCGTCCGCGCCGACCTGATGGCGCTCGGCTACTTCCCGGATCGCGACGCGCGCGCGGCCGAGCCGTGTCCGGGGGCCGCGGACGGCCGTGAGCTCGTCGGGCGTGCGCTGCCCGAGTGGCGCCTCGACCGCTGGGTGCACGGGGCGCCAGGGACACTCTCCGACCTGCGCGGCCGCGTGGTGGTCGTGCGCTTCTGGACCGCCGGCTGCCCGTACTGCGAGCGCACCCTGCCGGCGCTGCAGCGTCTGGCGGACGAGCTCTCGGACCGGCCGGTCACGTTCGTCGGGGCGTTTCACGCAAAGCCTGTGGGCTCGGCCGCCGATCTCGCGGAGCCGGCCAAGCTGGCCGAGGCCTGGGGCGTGAAGTTCCCGCTCGGCCTCGACCCGGAGTGGAGCACGCTGCGCGCGTGGTGGCTCGAGACCGGCCACCGTCACGCTTCGAGCGTGACCTTCGTGATCGGCCCGGATGGCCGCGTCGTGCACGTGCACCCGGGGCCGGTGTTCTTCCCGTCCAGCGGCCCTTCGGACGCAAAGCCCAACGCCGACTACCTCGCGCTCCGCGCCGCGGTCCTGGCCGCGCTGCCGCGCTGACTTCCCCTCCCACGGGGGCGCGCGAGCGGGCAAGATGGCCGCGTGGTCGTGATCCGCGTGCGCAGGGCGGGGGGCGAGCGGCTCGAGCTGCCGATCGACGCCGACCGCATCACCGTCGGCCGCGCGGCCGCGTGCGAGCTGCGCCTGCCCGACCCCGCCGTCTCCGCCGTGCACGCGCGCATCGAGCTCAAGGACGGCGCCATCTGGATCGTGGATGCGGGCTCGTCGAACGGCACCACCGTCGACGGAAAGCCCCTCGGGCAGACGCCCGCGCGCCTCGAGCAGGGACAGACCGTGCGCATCGCGAGCTTCCAGATCGACGTCATCCCCGCCGATCCGACGCTCGTGCCGCCTTCGGATTCGACCGGGACCGGCACGCTCGCGGCGCGCCTGGTCAGCGAGGCGCTCGGCGAAGGAGGGCGCCCGCGGCTGTCGGTCGAGATGGGGCCGGACTCGGGATTGGTCATGCTGCTCCCCGAGCCGGGCGACGTGCTCGTGCTGGGCCGCGCCGAGGAGCTGCAGCCCGCGCTCACCGACCCCGACACCTCGCGGCGTCACTGCGAGGTGCGCCGCGACTGGCTCGGCGCGACGCTGATCGACCTGCAGTCGAAGAACGGCACGCTGCGCAACGGCCAGCGCATCGAGGGTGAGGTGCGCCTCGGCGACGACGATCGCATCGAGCTCGGCAGCACGGTGCTGCGCTACTCCGACCCCGCGGCGAGCTACCTCGCCGCGCTCGATCGCAGCCCCGAGCGCCCCACCAAGGTGGTGCCGGAGCCCGCGGCACGCTCGCTCCCGCTGGTGCCGCTCGCCGCCGGCGTGCTCGCGCTCGCGCTCGCGGCCGCAGCGCTCGTGCTGCTCTTGCGCTGACCCGATCCGCTCACGGCCGGACGCGCAGGACGCGCTCTCCGCGCGCGGGCACCATGACGGGCCCGCCCATCACCATCTGCCCGGCCACGAGGTCGTCGTAGCGGCCGGCGGGCACGGTCACCGTCTTGGCCGAGTCGGCGCGGTTGAGGGCCACCACCACGTCGGGCGAGGCCGTGCCGCAGCCGGTCATGCGGTAGACCCAGGTGTCCTGGTCACTCGAAATCGGGACGCGCTGGCCGCGCGCGAGCACCTTGTTCATCGCGCGCAGCTTCGCGATCCTGCCGAAGCGCTCGCGCAGCGCCCTCTGCGGCGCCAGGAGCTGCGCGTCGTCCCACGGCATCATGCGGCGGTTGTCGGGATCGCCGCCGCCGGCCAGGCCCACCTCGTCGCCGTAATACACGAGCGGCACGCCGGGGTTGGTCAGCATCACGGTGAACGAGAGGCCTAGGCGCTCGTACGGCGCCGCATCCGTGGGCTGACGATAGTTGGAGGTCCAAGCATTTCCCGGGTCGCTGCCCTGGCGGCAGTTGCCGATCTCCCGGTTCGCGAAGTGGATGGCCCGCGGGATGTCGTGGTTGCCGACAAAGGGGCTCATGAGCGCGCCGGGGCCGTAGAAGCCGTCGTTGCCCTGCATCCAGGTCGCAAGCTCGCTCATGCGCCCGCCGGCGGTGAAGACCGCCTCGCAAAGGCGCGCCTTGAACGGGAAATCGAACTGCCCATCGAGCATCGTCCGCGGGCTCACGAACCGCTTGAGCAGGTCGCGGTCGTCGTACGAGAAGGTCTCGCCGACGAGGTAGAAGCGCCCGCCCGCTGGCATCGTGACATCGCGCGAGAGGCGCGCGCGCAGCTCCGTGAGCCAGTCGAGCGGGACGTGCTTGATGGCGTCGAGGCGCAGGCCATCGATGCCGAAGGTCTCCACCCACCACGCCGCGTCGTTGATCGACCACGCGCGCACCGCTGGGTTGTAGAAGTCGAACGGCGCGAGGTAGCTCGTGAACGCGCAGCGCGTGCCCCAGTAGGCGTCGTCCCAGAGGTTCTCCGGGCCGCACAGGGCGAAGCCGCCGTTTCGCCGCACGAACCAGTCGTTGTGCGCGCGGTAGAGGCCGCTCTCCGTGTCGGCGTGCTTCATCACGTAGTCGAACAGCACCTTGATGCCGGCGTTCGAGGCGCTCGGCGAGCGGTGCGCGGTGTCCACCAGCTCACGCAGGTCGGCCTCGGTGCCGATGCGCGACTCGATCTTCGGCCGCGGCGTGGCCAGGTTGCCGGCGCCGAAGACGATGTCCTCGGGCGAGGGCCAGTACCCGTGGTAGCCGCTGTAGGTGTGCGAATCGCTCGCCGGATCGATGGCCGCGCCGGCCACGTTGCGGTTCTCGTAGGGCGCCGAGAGCCACAGCGCCGTGATGCCCAGGCCGGAGAGGTAGGGCATCTTCATGGTGACGCCGGCGAGGTCACCTCCCGCGTACTGGCCGCTCGGACCGGTCTTCGCGTCGCCGCCGGTCGCGCCCGTCACGGGATCGCTCTGGCCGTCGGAGTCGTAGAAGCGATCGACCATCGCGAAGTACAGCACCGCGTCGCGCCAGTCGAAGGTCCCGACGTCGCCGCAGCTCGCCTGCCCACCGCACAGCTCGAGCACGCTGTTCTGGCCGCCCACGCCGTCGGGCTCCTGCACGGGATTGGCCGGATCGGCGATCCACATGGTGCCGTTGACGATGAGCTTGTAGGTGACGCGGCCGGGCGGATCGATGCGCAC
>JAHFDS010000153.1:9219-17431 GCA_023248855.1 Myxococcales bacterium | reverse complement strand
GCGCGAGCGCCGAGCCCGCACGGGGGCCTGCGGGCGCCGACGGGCCCCGCCCCCGACAGCTGCCGGTTACCGCGACGGCCTCCTCTAGGGCGCTTTCGCCCGGGCGACGGCCGCGGCGCGCACCGCCTCGAACTCGTCGCCGCGGCGCCACGCCGGCAGCGTGGGCGAGTCCGCGATCGCACGTGCCGCGTACAGGAGAAAGCGCAGGTCCTCGACGGCGCCCTCGAGGTCCCAGTCGTCCGTCAGCTCGTCCTGCGGCTGGTGATAGCGCTCCGCCTCGAAGGTCTCCATGAGGTGGGTCCCCCATCCGGCCGGCCGGCCGATGAAGTCATGCCCCGGCTCGATCGCCACGACCGGGATCCCCGCCCGCGCGAAGCTCAGCTGATCCGAGCGGTAGAACAGGCCCAGCTCGGGCGCCGGATCCCCCTTGAGCGTGCGCCCGAGCAGCCGCGCGACATCGGCGAGGATCGCGTCGAGCGAGGTTCGCCCGAGCCCCACGAACCCGAGGTCTCGCGTGCGCCCCCACACGTTCAGGCCGTCCACGTTGATCGCCGCGGCGACGCGGCCGGGCGGCCAGAGCCCGCTGCCGACCCAGTGTCGCGAGCCGAGCAGCCCCGCCTCCTCCGCGCCCGTCAGGACGAACAATACCGAGCGCCGCGGCGCCTGTGGCCACGCCTTCATCGCGCGGGCCAGCGCCAGCACGCCGGCGACGCCCGAGGCGTTGTCCCAGGCGCCGTTGTAGATGCCATCTCCCTTCTTCGGATCACCCACCCCGAGGTGATCATGGTGCGCGGCAATCACCACGGCCTCGCCGAGGCTCGCGTCCCACCCGGCCAGCCGCGCGACGACATTCGCAGTCCAGCGCCGCCGCAAGGTGCTCTCGATGCGAAGCGACATCCGGACGCGCAGCGGGACGGCCCGGAAGTCCTGGCTCTCTGCCCGCGCCCGCAGCGCTTCCAGGTCCTGTCCCCCGAGGGCGAACAACCTGCGCGCCGCCGCCTGAGCCAGCCACCCCTTGGCCACCAGCGCCGGACGCCCGGGCTCCCTGGGCAGCTCGAAGTCCTCCCGCCACCACGAGCCTCCGACCACGTGCCAGCCGTAGCCCGCTGACGCCTCGGTGTGGAGCACCAGCACGCCGAGCGCACCGTGCCGCAGAGCCTCCTCGAACTTGTAGGGGTAGCGGCCGTAGTAGAGGCGCGCGCGCCCACCGAACCGCGCGGGATCGCGCGCAGGATCGTCGTTCATGACGACCACGACCTTGCCGCGCACGTCGGCGCCCTTGTAGTCGTCCCAGCGCTCCTCGGGCGCAGTGATGCCGTAACCGACGAACACCAGCTCGACGTCGGCGAGCTCGGACACGGGACGCTGGTCTCCTGAGAACGCGACGAGATCCCGCCCGATCTCGAGCGACAGGCGCCTTGCGCCCGCCGTGGCGGTCACGGTCCTCGGCAAGCTCGGCTTGACGCCCACGAGCTCGAACGGCTGCAGGAAGCCATGCCCAGGCGCTCCCGCGGGCTCGAGCCCTAGCCACTCGAGCTGGCTGGCCAGATAAGCCTGCGCGAGGGCATCGCCGCGGGTCGCCGGGGCCCGTCCTTCCAGCAGATCGCTGGCCAGGAAGCGAACGGTCGCCCGCAGCTCGGCCGCGCCGAGGGTCGCCGCAGCCGCGCGCATCCCAGCGTCTGCGGCCGCCTGCGCGTGCAGCCCGGTCGGTGCCTGCAGGAGCACCGCGGCGAGCGCGATGCCTGCCGCCACCCGGTTCGCGATTCTGTGATTGGCTGCTGGCGGTCGGCGGGTCGGCTGACCCCGCCAGCTCAATCGGAGATATTCGGCCGCCACGGCAGGTAGAACGCCACGCCGAGGGTCCAGAAGAACTTGTTGCCGAGCTTCTTGTCGTCGCCGGTCAGCTTGCTGTCGAAGTTGACGTCGCGGCCCGAGGGGTTGTCGCTGACGAGGATGTCGCGGAACTCGACGTTGAGCGCGACCGCTGGCGAGAAGAACATGTGGAAACCGACTCCGAGCATCGGTCCGATCAGCGTGCCCTGGTTCTGGCCGTAGCAGCCGCCCGCTTCCGGCGTGTTGCGCACCGGCGTCCCCATCGCCTCGTCCTTGCAGTTCTGCGCCGTCTCCGTGTTCCGGCTCGCCGGCAGGTCGTTCGTGCGGCTGACGAACCCCACGCCACCCAGGAAGTAGAAGTCGTAGTTGAAGAACGAACGCGAGAAGAGGGAGAACTTGCCTGACATCGGCGTGATCTCCGCGTTGATGCCCGCGATCCAGGCGACCTTGTTCATCGCGCGCTGGGCGAGACCGCAGATCGGCGAGCCGGCCTTGGCGGGGACCCCATCGCTCGGGCACTGCCCGGGCATGCCGGCCGGCGCGAGGGTCGTCAGGACCTCGTCCGCGACACCCGTCTTGATGGTCGTGCCGCCGGCGAACATGCCGCCGATCGAGAACCAGTCCTTGAAGTGGTAGTTGAGCTTCGCGCCACCGAGGACCGCGTGGTTGAAGTTCTCGAGATACGAAATGCCCATGAGCGGCGTGAGCTCCAGACGGAACTCGCGCAGCTCCTGGCGGTGGCGCACGGTGGGCTGCCCGGCCAGGGGATTGCGCCGGTCAGCCAGCGCGTCACGCGCGCCCAGGAGCGCAGCGATCGCAAGCGCCGCGGCGGCCAACCTGGGGAAGCACAGAGAAACGGAAAAACGCGTCATCGTTCGCTCTCCTCGTCTCTCTCGCTAGCGAAGGGTGCTGTAGTCGAAGCGCGGCGGGACATAGAAAGACAGGCCGAGCGTCAGCAGGACATTGTTGACGATCTGCCCGTCGGCTTTCGCCTGGACCTGCCCGATGGGCTCGTTGGGCATGCGGCTCGTGGGCTCGAACTTGTCCTGGGAGACCATGTCTCGCAGCGTGAAGTAGAAGGTCATGAAGTCAGTGAGGAAGATGCGCCCGCCAAAGCCGATGAGCGGCGTGATGTTGTTCGAGCTGAATGTCGCCGCCGACGCGTCCCGCGGGATGATCTCGGTGTTGGTCACCCCGAGCCCGAGGTCGAGCAGCGCCTCCCAGTGCACGATGCCGCGGTTGAAGAAGGTGAACTTGCCGTAGACGGGGACGTACTGGAAGTTCAGAAACGCCCCGAAGTGAAGCTGGTTCAGCGTCGGGATGCGGAAGTACTGGCTCTGGATGAGGACCGTGCCATCGGTGAGGTCCTTGCGGAAGTAAGTGCCCTCGAGGCCCACGCCGAGCACGTCCGTCACCCAGTAGTTGAGCTGTCCGCCGAACGCGTAGTGGCGGATGAGGGCGTCGTTCATCGTCACGCCGAAATACGGCGCGAGCTCGAGCCGGCGCTGCTTGAGGAACGCCTTGCGTGGAATGACCAGGATGTCCTTCCACTGGCTCTTGTCGTCCTTGGTGGACGCCACCCGACCGGCTGCAGGCGCCGCATCGCCCGCAGGCGTGGTCGTGGGCAGCGGGGCGTCACCGCCCGGCGCCGGATCCTCGGTTGCCCTTTCAGCGAACGCAGAACCCCCGCTCGTCAGCAGCAGCAGCGCGGCCGCCCAGGCCGCCCAAAACCCCTTATGTTTCGCATACTTGCCGGGATTACTGAGCATTTCGCGCACGATATCACAGCAAGTTAAGCGAATCAACACCGCCGCACAGCCGCCTACGAAAGCCCGAAATGGGCGCAATTTCGCCCGCGGAGACGAGAGGTGTGGAATCTGCTCACACTGTCATTCTTCGCTCCGGTCATACAGTGCCTCGACGAAGGCCTGCCCGTCGAACTCACGCAGGTCCTCGACCTTCTCCCCCACTCCCACGTATCGAACCGGCAACCGGAGGGAGTCGACGATGCCCAGGATGACGCCGCCCTTGGCCGTTCCATCGAGCTTGGTCAGCACGATGCCGGTGACATCGAGCTTCTCCTTGAACATCTCCGCCTGCTTGATCGCGTTCTGGCCGTTGGTCGCGTCGAGCACGAGCAGGGTCTCGTGCGGGGCGCTCGGCATCGCCTTCTGGATCACCCGCCGCACCTTCTCGAGCTCGGCCATGAGGTCCGTCTTGGTGTGCAGGCGGCCGGCGGTGTCGCAGAGCAGGACGTCGGCCCCTTCGCCTTGCGCCCGCTTGATGGCGTCGAACAGGACGGACGACGGATCTGCGCCTTCCTTGCCCTTGACCACCTGCGCGCCGATCCGCTGTCCCCAGATCTCGAGCTGCTCGGTCGCAGCCGCGCGGAAGGTGTCCCCCGCCGCGAACATCACCTGCTTGCCCGCGGCCTTGAGCTTGGCGCCGAGCTTGCCGATGGTCGTGGTCTTGCCGACGCCGTTGACGCCCAGCGTGAGGACCACGAGCGGCCTTTCCCGCGTCCAGTCGAGGGGTGGCGCCTCGAGGTGCAGGAGGCGCTCGGACTCCTCGCGGATGAAGGCCCAGACCGCGTCGGGATCGCCGAGCGCGTCGCGGGAGAGCGCCTCGCGCAAGCGGGCGACCAGCTTCTGTACCGTGGCCACGCCGATGTCGGCCGAGAACAGCACCTCCTCGATCTGCGAGAGCATCGAGGCGTCGATCCGCGGCGTCCCCGCGAAGATCCGGCCGAGACGCGCCACGAAGCCGCCACGCGTGGCGCGCAGGCCCGAGTGCAGCGCGCTGCGCTCGGCCTTGCGCACGATGGGCGCGACCACCTCGGTTGGCTTCTGCACGGGCTGGCGCACATCGAGAGATTCGACGGTGGTCTTGCCCGTGGGCCCGCTCGGCGCTTCCGGGGGCGCGGCGGGCGGGGCCTTGTGCGGCGCCGGCGAAGGGGGCGGAGGAGGTACCTCGCCGCGCTTGCGCAGGAGCAGGAGGCCGGCCGCGACGACCACGACGCCGACGCCAATGCCGACCAGGAGGGGAGTGTCCATAGGTGGCGGAAGAATCAGCATCGTGGAGGGATGCGTCAAGGCCCCGACCACGGATCTGGGCGGAATGCCGCTGTCAGACGTGCGTGCTACCTAGGAGCCACCTGCGAATCATGTGGATCCGGCGGGATCCGCGTGCGAGGGGGAGGCCTTGCGGATCAAGAAGCTGGAGATCGTCGGGTTCAAGTCGTTCTGCGATCGCACGGTGATCACGTTCGATCACCCGATCTCGGGCGTCGTCGGCCCGAACGGCTGCGGCAAGTCGAACATCGTCGACGCCGTGCGCTGGTGCATGGGCGAGCAGTCGGCCAAGCACCTGCGCGGCAAGGCGATGGACGACGTCATCTTCGCGGGCTCGGACAGCCGGGGCCCGCTCGGCATGGCCGAGGTGTCGCTGACGTTCGAGAACACCGATGGCCTCGTGCCGGTGGAGTACCTCGCCTACGCGGAGATCACGATCACCCGCCGCCTCTACCGCGACGGTTCGAGCGAATACCTCATCAACAAGGTGCCCGCCCGCCTGCGCGACGTCGTGGACTTCTTCCTCGGCACCGGCGTCGGCACCAAGGCCTACTCGATCATCGAGCAGGGCCGCGTCGGCATGATCGTGACCTCCAAGCCCGAGGAGCGGCGCGGCCTCATCGAGGAAGCGGCCGGGATCACGAAGTACAAGGTCAAGAAGAAGGCCGCCGAGCGCCGGATGGAGAGCACCCGGGCGAACCTCCTGCGTGTCAGCGACGTGCTCGGCGAGATGGACAAGCAGCTCGGCTCGCTGCGCCGCCAGGCCCAGAAGGCGGAGCGCTACAAGAAATACCGCGAGGAGATGCGCGACCTCGAGCTGTGGTCGATGTCGCAGCGCTGGATCGGCGCGGTGGCCGAGGCGCGTGTGGTCTCCGAGGTGCTGGCGGAGCGCGCGCAGGCCCGACTGGGCGTCGAGCACGAGCTGTCGACCAAGGATGCGCTCCTGTCGGCCGATCGGCTCTCGGCCGCCGACGAGGAGCGGCGCCTCGCGGGCTTGCAGCAGGCGCTCTACGAGCTCGACAACAAGATTCGCCTGCTCGAGAGCCAGGCCGAGCTGGCGCGCCGCGATGGCAGGATGCTCGCCGAGCGAGGCCAACAGGCGCGCGGCGAGGTCGAGGCCCTCGGGCGTCGCGCGGCCGAGCTCACCGACGAGGAAGCGACGCTGCGTGGAGAGCTCGACGGCGTGCTCGCGACGTTCGAGGGCGACCGCGCGGATCTGGCGGCGCGAGACGAGGCGCTCGGCGCGCTGCGAGGCGAGCAGACGCGGGCGCAGAGCGCGATCGAGGAGCAGCGCCGCGCCGTCGGGCGCGCGGACATGGACATCGCACGCGCCGAGGGCGAGAAGAAGAACCTCGAGCGCCGGCGCGAGGAGGTGGTGGCGCGCACGGTGCGCCTGCGCGAGGAGCGCCTCGTGCTCGAGGAGCGCGCGGCGTCCCTGGAAGCTGATCTGGGAAGTCTCCGGTGCCGGCTCGAGGCGCTCGGCGCCGAGGTCGAGGAGCGGCGCGCGCAGGTCAGAGGCGACCAGGGTCGGCTCGAGGATGCGAAGAAGCTGCAGCAGCGTGGCGAGATGGAGCTCGAGACGCTGCGCACCGAGCTCCACCGACGCAAGTCACGACTGCAGTCGCTGGTGGAGATCCAGGATCGCTACGAGGGCTTCCAGCGCGGCACGCGCGCGATCATGCAGCGAGCGGAACGCGACGGCGTGCGCGGGCTGGTGGCCGACATCGTGCAGACGCCGGCGGAGCTGGAGGCGGCGGTGGCGGCCGTGCTCGGCGAGCGCCTCGGATCGATCCTCGTCGAGTCCCAGGAGGCCGGCCTCGACGCGGTCGGCTACCTCAAGCAGAAGGCCGAGGGGCGCTCGACCTTCATCCCCGTCCATGCGCACCTCGGCTGGCGGAGCGCAGGGGTGCAGACGGGCTCCGACGGCCTTTCGACCGTGACCGAGCACGCGCCGCTCCTCCCGATGACCGATTCGGTGCCGGCGGGGGCGCGGCCGCTGCTCGACCTGGTGGCGTACCAGCAGGACTACGCCTGCGTGGCCGGCTACCTGCTCGGCGACACGGTCCTGGTGGAGGACCTCGATGCCGCGCTGCGGATGCACCGGGAGGACGCGAGCAGGCGCGCGGGCCTGGCGCGCTTCACGTACGTCACGCGCGAAGGCGACGTGATCGATCCTGCGGGCGCGGTGACGGGCGGCTCGCGCGACCAGGGCGCCGGGGTGCTGCAGCAGAAGCGCGAGATGCGTGAGCTCGAGGACATCATCGGGCACATCGAGAGCGACTTCAGCGCGCAGATGGGCCGTCACGTCGAGGTGCGCGCCGAAGTGCAGCGCCTCGGCGAGGCCATCGACGAGGGCAAGCACGCGCTGCACGAGGGCGAGCTCGAGCTCACCGGCCTGCGCAAGGACGTCACGCGCGCGGAGGACGAGCACCGTCGCTCACGCGAGCGAGGGATGCAGCTCGAGGGGGACGAGGACGAGCTCGTGGGGCGCCAGGAGGAAGCCGTTCGCGAGGCGGAAGCGGCAGACGTGGCCGCGACGACGGGACGCGAGCGCAGGAGGGCCGCCGAGGCCGAGCTCGAGCGCCTCGGGGACCTGGCACGAGAGGTGCTCTTCCGCGTGGAGGAGGCGCAGATCCACAGCACGGAGCTCCGGATCCGGGTGGCGACCGTGGGCGAGCGCAAGCACGCGCTTTCGGCCCAGCTCGGTCGCGTGACGGCAGAGCGCGCGGGCGTGGACGCCCACCGCGGACGGCTCGAGCTGCAGATCGTGGCCGACGACGACCAGAGCGCGACCCTGGCCGCACAGGCGGCCGAGGCCGAGGGGCAGCTCGGCGAGCTGGTCACCGACAGCGCCGCGCGGGCGCAGGCCCTCACCGACGAGCGTACCGCCTACGAAGCCAAGCAGCTCGAGCTGCAGGAACGAGAGGTGGAGCTACGCCAGCTCCGTACGCAATCCACCGGGCTCGCGGACGAGATGCGTGAGCTCGAGCGCCGGCTGGCAGCGGTCGAGAACACGCGGCAGCGGCTGGAAGAGAGCGCCGACGAGAAGCACCGCGTCGTCCTGGCGGAGCAGGTGCACGCCCACCACCTGCGCGCGTTGTTCGCCGAGCCCGAGGAGTCGCGTCTGCGCGAGCTGCGCGACCTCATCGACCGGATGGGCGAGGTCAACCTCTCGGCCATCCAGGAGCACGACGCGCTGTCGAGTCGATTCGACTTCCTGTCGGCGCAAAAAGCCGACCTCGAGGACGCCCTCGACCGGCTCGAGAAGGCGATCGCCAAGATCAACCGGGCCTCGAAGAAGCGCTTCG
>JAHFDS010000153.1:0-9209 GCA_023248855.1 Myxococcales bacterium | reverse complement strand
AGGAGGTCTTCCCGCGCCTGTTCCGCGGCGGTCAGGCTCGCCTGGCGCTGGTCCCGATCTACAAGCGCGGCCAGCTGGTCGAGGGTGCCGAGGGGGAGGTGCCGGTGGCGACCGGGGACGACATGCTCGAGGCCGGCCTCGAGATCATCGCGCAACCGCCCGGCAAGAAGATGCAGAACGTGGAGCTCATGTCGGGCGGCGAGAAGGCGCTGACGGCCGTCAGCCTCATCTTCTCGATCTTCCTCATCAAGCCCTCGCCGTTCTGCCTGCTCGACGAGGTCGATGCGCCGCTCGATGACGCCAACGTCATCCGCTACAACGAGATGATCCGCGAGATGACGGACCGCACGCAGTTCATCGTGATCTCGCACAAGAAGAGCACCATGACCATTGCCGACCAGCTCTACGGCGTGACGATGGAGGAGCCGGGCATCTCCAAGATCGTCGGGGTGAACATGCGTGCGATGGAGACCAAGCGCCCCGCACCGCCCAGAGGCACGCCGACCGGCGACGGATCCAAGCCCGTCGAAGCGGCCTGAGTCGCTTGTCTAGAAAGTGCCAAGGAGCGCGGCGCCCCCCGGCGTCGGCACCAGCCAGACACGCCTCGAGCGCATCCGATCGCTCACGGGGTGCAGCAGGAGCGGGATGCCGATGCCGGCTCCCGTGCCCACGACCGCGCCCGCGAGCACGTCGGTGAGGTAGTGCCGGTCGGCGGCGATGCGGAGATACCCGGTGAAGGTCGCGAGCACCGCGCCCGCGAGGGCCACCCAGGGCGCGGTCCTGTAGCCGCGCTGCATCGCCACGGTCGCGGCCGCGGCGGCCACCGAGAACGCGAAGGCGGTGTGGCCCGAGTAGAAGGACAGGTTGCGATCGGGATCCGCGGCCGGCATCCCTGAGGTCACGAAGGGGCGCCGGCGCGCAGCGGCGAGCTTGACGACCTGCCCGAGCACCGCCGCGAGGGCGACCGCCTCGCTGACGATCAAGGTGTCGACGAGGATGCGCCTGCCGCCGCCGCCGTGGCCGGCGCCCCAGGCCGACAGGCCGAGCACGGTGAGCGGTGCGAGGCCATAGGCGGTGACGCTGCTCAGCTGATGCGCCGCGTCGCGCGATCGCCAGCGCAGCGCGTCACGCGCCCCGGAGTCCAGCGCATTGGGCTGGCACCAGCGGCAGCTGGCCGGCGCAATCTCCGACTGGAAAAGCTCAAGGGTCAGCCACGTCGTGGCGGCGGCACCGACAATCACTCCATCGACGAGGAAATCGTGGTCGAGGTCCGCGATGGACGGCTCGACGGCAGGCTCGGCTGCTGCCAGCGGCGGCGCCCCCGTGAGCGCAAGCAGCAAGGCGACCGAACGGATGGCACCGCAGGGGCGACGCGATGCGGCGTGGACGCCGGCCAGAGGGCTACTCGCCCGGGCGCTTCTGGCGATTCGGGTTCAGAAAGCGCGTGAGGTTGGCGGGCAGCGGGTCGGGGAAAGACTTGTCGGCGTGCAGCTTCCGGGCGCGGCCGATCAGCTCCTCCTGACCCTCGACGATCTTCGGGTCGGGCACGCAGCACTCGACAGGGCACACCGCCTGGCACGCCTCGTAGTCGTGGAAGCCCACGCACTCGGTGCACAGGTTCGGGTCGATCACGTAGATATCGTCGCCCTCACTGATGGCCTCGTTCGGGCACTCCGGCTCGCACGCGCCACAGTTGATGCACTCCTCGGTGATGATGGTTGCCATTGCGTCTCCTGAGCCTCCTCGTGCCTGCAAACCTTGCCTGGGCGCGAGCGTGACGCATAGCGTCTCCAGCGTTCGCGGTCAAGCCCGGTGGCTCCACGCCTGCGAGATGACAGGCGATCGAGCGCACCTACATCTCGGCCCGTAGTCGCGCGACGGCGCTCCGGAGCTTCTGGCTGGCCCAGGCCGTCGGGACGTCCCTGGCCAGCGCGAGCACCACGTAGTACTTGGCATCCACCACGTGCAGGATGAGCTGCGCGCGCTCGGCACGGATCACGATCTCCCCCGCGACCCCGGCTCCGAGGGAATCCGACGCTCGCTTGATGTCGTTGAGCACGAGGCCGACGTGCGCCCCGAGCAGCTGGATGTCGAGCGGCTCGAGGAGCGCGAACTGGTCCACCGGCTCACCGTCCCAGTCGGAGAACACCGCGCCCAGCGCCCCTGGCACGGCGCCCACGACCTCACGCAAGATCTCCGAAAAGGGTGTCGAGATTTCGGTCATGGTTCGGTCCTGATCGAGTCGGCCTCGGCGATGAGATCCGGCCGGCGGACCACACGATGGCGGTCCAGCTGCTGCTCGAGCCATCTGCCGAGCTCGGCCGAGCGGTACTCGTCGAACAGCCGCTCGCGGATCTCGGGCAGCGCCGCCTCGAGGGGCGTGTTGCGCGCCTGGCCTTCCTCGAGGAACACGACGGCGTGCCAGCCGAACTCCTTGGTCGGGAAGGGATCCGAGAACGTCCCCGCCTCGAACGGCCCGCGGCTCACCGCGTCCACCCACTCGCGAGCGAAGCGCTGATCGCCCGCGAAGGTCCCCAGGTCGCGGTCCACGTGCAGGCCGCGAGCCGTGGCTCGCGCGACGAACGCTTCCGGTGAAAGGCGCTCCCGCCTGGCCTCAGCCACCAGGGCGCGGATCTGCTCGAAGGCGGGCGAGCCTGGCCTTGGAGGCTTTTCGCCCGCGAGCACGTTGTGGACACGCCGCATGGGTGGATGGACGAAGAACTGCCTGCGCTTCGCGTAGGCGTCGACCAGCACCGCTCTCGGGATGTCCTCCTTGCGATGCGCGGCCTCGAAGTCGCGGTGGAGCAAGGCGCGCACGGACGCCCGGCGCACCTCGGCGAGCTCGGACGGGCCGGGGACGATCCCGCGCCGCTTCGCCTCCTGGGCGAGCACCTCGATGGTCACGAGCTCCTCGAGCGCAGCCCGGCGGTCGAGCCCTGCGCGAGCCGCATAGGCCGCGACCTCCACGCTCGAGATCGGCGTGCCTGCGACCTCGGCCACGGCGTCGCTCGGCACGGGGGCAGACCGGCCGGAGCCTGCGCCGTGGCAGGCGGCGAGCAGCAAGACGCACGCAGCGCCTGTGAAAAGGCGAGGGGCCACGAGCAACCGCACGCGGCAACAGCGTAGCACATCGCCGTTGACACCCGGCCGCTGGCGGTCGAAGTTGGCCTCGTGCAGGCGCCCATCATCGCCATCGACGGACCGGCGGGCGCAGGCAAGACGTCCGCTGCGCGCGCGCTGGCGGAGCGGCTCGGATTCCTGCTGCTCGACACCGGGGCCATCTACCGGGCGGTCGCGCTCGTGGCACGGGAAGCCGGCGTCCCGTGGACCGACGAGGCCGGGCTCGGCCAGATCGCCTGCGGGCTGGAGATCGCCTTCGAGCCGGCCCCAACAGGCCAGCGGGTGCTGGTGGCCGGGCGCGATCGCACCGCGGACATCCGGACGCCGGAGATCAGCGAGGGCGCGTCGCAGGTTTCGGCGCGGCCGGCGGTCCGCGACGCGCTGCTCGAGCTGCAGCGGCGGCTCGGGCGCGCGGCCAGAGTGGGCCTCGTGGTCGAGGGTCGCGACGTCGGCTCCGTGGTTTTCCCTGCCGCCACGCTCAAGGTCTTCCTCACCGCGAGCCCCGAGGCGCGGGCCGAGCGGCGCCACCAGGAGCTGCTCGGCCGCGGCCTGCCGTCGGATCTGCCGGCGACGCTCCACGAGATCCGCAAGCGCGACGAGCGTGACTCCACCCGGGAGGCCGCGCCGCTCCGGGTGGCCGACCGGGCGGTCGTGCTGGACACGAGCGGCATGCCCTTCGCGACCGTCGTGGCGGCGCTCGAGGCGCTCTACCACAAGGAATCGGGATCCGCGGATCGCGGTTGACAAAGCCCCCGCGCGCGCGTAGCCTTCGACACCTGTTTCCAGAATCGCCAAGAGCCCAATGATTCCGGTCCGTTAGATGACTGGACGAACCGCTCTGGCGCACCTGGGATCAAATCAAAATTCTGAAGGGAGCACGTAGAACGAATATGGTCCAAACCCAAGAGCACTCCTCCGCGCCATCCGCCGGCAGCTTTGCCGCGCTGTTCGAAGAGAGTCTGAAGCGCGAGGACGTCAAGGAAGGAGCCGTCGTCAAGGGGACGGTCATCCAGGTCACGAAGGACTTCGTCGTCGTCGATATCGGCTACAAGTCCGAGGGCCAGATCCCCCTGTCCGAGTTCATCGGCGCCGACGGTCAAGTCTCCGTCCACGAGGGCGACCACATCGACGTGCTCCTCGAGAGCCGCGAGGACGAAAACGGCCTCGTGATCCTGTCCAAGGAGAAGGCCGACCGCCACAAGGTGTGGGACGACATCTCCGCCGCGTGCGAGCGTGACGAGCTCATCGAGGGTGTCGTCGCCGCACGCGTCAAGGGCGGCCTGTCGGTCTCGATCCGCGGCGGCGTCAAGGCGTTCTTGCCGGGCTCGCAGGTCGACCTGCGCCCGGTCCGGAACCTCGACGCGTTCATCGGCAAGAGCTTCAAGTTCAAGGTCATCAAGTTCAACAAGAAGCGCGGCAACATCGTGCTGTCGCGCCGGGCGCTGCTCGAGCGCGAGCGCGCCGAGCTCAAGGGCGCGACGCTCGACAAGCTGCGCGAGGGCGAGATCGTCGAGGGGATCGTCAAGAACCTCACCGAGTACGGTGCGTTCATCGACCTCGGCGGCATCGATGGCCTCTTGCACATCACCGACATGAGCTGGGGCCGCGTGAACCACCCGAGCGAGCTCTTCCAGGTGGGCGATCAGGTCCGCGTCAAGGTCCTCAAGTTCAACGCCGAAACGGAGCGCGTCTCGCTCGGTCAGAAGCAGATCACCGAGGATCCGTGGACGCACGCGGCGGACAAGTACCTGCCCGGCACGGTCGTGCGCGGCAAGGTCGTCTCGCTCAAGGACTACGGCGCGTTCGTCGAGCTGGAGGAGGGTATCGAGGGCCTCATCCACGTCTCCGAGATGTCGTGGACCCGCCGCATCAAGCACCCGTCGAAGATGGTCGCCGTCGGTGACACGGTCGAGGCGGTCGTGCTCGACATCGACGTCAAGAACAACCGGATCTCGCTCGGCATGAAGCAGCTCGAGAAGAACCCGTACCAGACGCTGATGGAGAAGTACCCGCCGGGCACGGTCGTGCGCGGCAAGGTGCGCAACATCGCCGACTTCGGCATCTTCGTGGAGATCGAGGACGGCATCGACGGCCTGGTGCACATCTCCGACCTCTCGTGGACCCAGCGGGTCAAGCACCCGTCGGAGCTTTACCAGAAGGGCGACGAGGTCGAGGTGGTCGTGCTCAACATCGACATGGCCGACGGGGAGAAGCCGAAGATCTCGCTCGGCATCAAGCAGCTGGTCCAGGATCCGTGGGATCGCATCCCCTACACCTACCCGGTCGGCAAGTCGATCGAGGTCAAGGTCCTCAAGGTCACCGACTTCGGCGCATTCGTCGAGCTGGAGAAGGGCGTCGAGGGTCTCATCCACGTCTCCGAGATGTCCGAAGAGCGGGTGCAGGATCCGCGTGACGTGGTCAAGCCCGGCCAGGTCGTCCAGGCCGAGGTCATCCACGTGGACTCGAGCGAGCGCAAGATCGGCCTGTCGATCAAGGCCGCGACCCGCACCACGGAGCTCGCCGAGGCCCAGGGGTACACGGGCTCGAGCCCGCAAGCCACGCTCGGCGACGTCATGCGCCAGAAGCTCGGCGACGCCCTCAGCAAGGCGAAGAAGTAATCCGATCGAACCCGGGTCCCGCGACGGCGGGGCCCGGGAGCTTCACCGGGCTTCGCGCTCGCGAGGCCTCGCCTCCAGAGACGCCGTTGCCACCCTCCACCGCTCCCCCAGCTCCCCAGGACCCCGGCGACGGGCGAAAGACGATGCCGCCCGCCGTGGTGCCACGGACCTGGATCCGCCGCTTCGCACGCCTGTGGGGCTTTGCCGCGTTCCTGATCGGCATCCTGGTGCTGTTCAGAAACGTCGCGCTCCCGTTCATCTTCGCGATCGTGGTCGCGTATGTGCTCACGCCCGTCATCGAGCGCATCACCAAGCGGCCGATCGCCGGCCAGCACATCGGCCGCCCGGTGGCGATCATCGTCGTCTACCTCGGCGTCATCACCGCGGTCGTGGCGTTTCTTTGGCTGTTCGTGCCCCGCCTGACCGCCGACTTCTCGAACCTGTTCCGCGAATCGCCGCGGTTCTTCGACAAGGTCAACAAGGTCTGGGTGCCGAAGGCCGCTTCGTGGGCGGCCAAGAACTTCGGCGACAGCGAGGCGCCGGACGGCCCGGTCGCACACTCGGTGCCGAACCCCACGGAGCACTCACGCTTCCTCGTGGTGCCGAGATCCGGAGGCGAGCTCGAGGTGCGGCTCGAGGGGCTCGAGCTGCAGGTGAGCGAGGGAAGAAACGGCGGCTGGGTGATCGCGCCGCGGGTGCCCAAGGCGCCCGAGCCGCCCGGCGAGCGCTGGGAGCGCCAGTTCCGCGATGCGATCGGCGAGGCGGTGCAGTCGGGCGAGGAAGGGGTCAAGGACTTCCTGGCCATCGGGCGGAAGATCATCGGCGGAACGCTCGGCGCCATCGCGAGCTTCTTCCTGACGCTCATGGTCACGGCGTTCATCCTGGTGGATCTGGAGCGGATCCACAGGTTCATGCGGTCGCTCGTGCCGCCCGAGTACCAGGGCGACTACGACAAGATCATCGAGGGAATCGACCGCGGCTTTTCGGGCGTGATCCGCGGTCAGCTCGTCATCTGCCTGGTGAACGGGTCGCTGACGTACATCGGCCTGCTCATCTTCCACGTCAAGTACGCGATCCTGCTCGCGGCCCTCGCCGCGGTAATGAGCCTCATCCCGATCTTCGGGTCGATCCTCTCGAGCGTGCCCATCGTCGCGATGTCCCTCATCTCGACGGCGTCGAGCGGTCCGTCGATCACGAATGGCCTGCTGGTGCTCGGCTGGATCGTGATGATCCACCTGCTCGAGGCGAACTTCCTGAACCCGAAGATCATGGGCACTGCGGCCAAGATCCATCCGCTCGTGGTGGTGTTCGCGCTCATCGCGGGCGAGCGCACCTACGGGCTCGTGGGTGCGTTGTTCGCCGTGCCGGTCGCGTCGATCCTGCAGACGTTCTTCCTGCATTTCAGAAAGCGCGCCTGGCAGACGGGCGCCCCCGGCGTTGCGCCCGACACGGGGCGGCAAACGCAGCCGCCCTGAGCTAGGTGCCGCCCGACGGCGGCAGGAGCTGTGCGGGGATGGGGTGGGCCGCGTCCTCGGACTGCCACATGACCGACGCGATCCACCAGCGATGCTGATCGAAGTAGAGCTCCACGCTGTTGACTCCGCGGTGGACCTTCTCCGAGCTTCCCATGCGGGTCTCGTAGGTCGAGTCGACGTGGGCGATGTTCCCGTAGACCCGCACGCGCCGGAAGATCTCGCGCTCGTGGAAGCCCGCTCGCACCAGCGGCTCCGTCTCGTCGACGAGCTGCTGGTGGGTCCACAGGTCGACCGACTCGCCGATGGCGACGAACCGGATCCATGGGCTGTAGAGCGTGCGATCGCGCGCCCACTGGCGAGGTCCGGTGGGCTCGACGTTCACGACCTCGTAGAACGCCCTCATCATGCCCTCGATCGACGCCACGTCCTCCGCGCGCGCGGGCACCGCCGCCACGGAGCCGGCAGGGACGCTGGCGCACCCGCCGGCGAGGAGCAATGCCGTCGTGGCAGCGGCCAGGGTGAGGTGCAAGGTGCGGAGGTGGGTGGTAGGCTTGTGCATGCGCGGAAGCTGCCACCCGCGCGAATCGGCTGCTACCATGATCTTGCTCGAATGAACTGGGAGGTGGCCGCCAGCATCCGGCGAATCCTGGTGGGCCCGGAGGTCCTCGTCGCGGATTTTCGCTGCCCCGGGGAGCGACGCGGGTGGACGCGTGAGGCCACCAGCCACTTCGTCCTCGAGCTCCCGCGGCGCGGTGCACACCTCCGTGCGATCGGACGCGAGCGCGTGCTGGCGGATCCGACGATCGCGGCGCTGAGCTTCCCCGGCGACGAGCTGTCCATCGCGTCGCCCTCGGCTGCGCCCCAGGAGTCCACGCTCGTCGGCCTCGCGGGGACGGTGGCCGAGGAGCTGGCTCCAGGCGGATCGCCTCGCATCGTGCGGCTCTCGCCCGGTACGGCCCTCCTGCATCAGCGCCTCGTCACGACGAAGGATCCCGTGGCGGTGGAGGAGGGCGCCGTGCTGCTGGCGGCTCGGGTCCTCGAGGATGCCCGCGGGGTCGCGTCGCGCGCCGAGGCGCGCCCATCCGCGTCGCACCGCCGTCTCGCCGAGGAGATGCAACACCTCATCGCCACCCGTCATCACGAGGGGTTGACCCTCGCGAACATCACGTCCGCATGTGGCGCCTCCACCTTCCACGGCAGCCGCGTCTTCCGCGCCGTCGTCGGCGAGACCGTGCACAGGCACCTGCGACGTGTTCGCCTGCGGGCCGCGCTGTTCGACCTCGCGGCGGCCAACGGCCGGCTGTCGGAGCTCGCGCTTCGAGCAGGCTTTTCGTCACACAGCCACTTCACCGCCGCGTTCCAGTCGGAGTTCGCGTGCCTCCCCTCGGACGTGGCCGCGCTCGATCGGGCCTGGCTGCGACTGCGCCCGCGCTGACCGAGGGCCGGCAGAGCGCGTACACTCTTGCCGAGAGCGTGCCCCTCCTTGGTCGCGTCCGGTTGCTGTTCGGGATCGCGCTGCACGCGGGCCTGCTGTTCGTTCTGCCCGTGGTGGTCGGCGGGATCACCTCGTTCTTCGCGGACGTGCTCGAGGTCAAGGAGACCCTGACGGCGCTGCTCGGCCTGTCCGCGGCGGTGTTCACGCCCCTCGTCCTGCTCCAGCTCGTCGGCATCGTCGCCAAGCTCCGGCGCGCGCTGCGACACGCGCCCGCGCTCGGGCAGGATCGCCTCGAGCTCGTGCACCGCCACGTGCGGGTGCTGGCACCGCGCGGCACCTCGCTGCTCGCGGTGTCGCTCCTGGCCGTCATGATGGCGCTCGCGGTCAAGTGGGCGCAGTTCGGGATCCTCGCCGTGATGGGCCTGTCGCTCGTCTATCTGGAGGCCGGCGTCGGCACGATCGTGAGCGCCTTCCTGGTACGCGACCTCGACGATCGCGTCCGGCGGCGCGGCGGCGCGCTCGGCCGCGAGCTGTCGCCGGCGGTGGTCGACGCCGGGGCCG
>JAHFDS010000152.1 GCA_023248855.1 Myxococcales bacterium | reverse complement strand
GGTGTGCACCGAAAAAGCGTCGTGGCGCCTGCGCGAGGAGGCCAGCGGGCGCCGCCTGCAGGTGGACGTCTGGGTCCGCACCCAGCGCGCCGCGCGCTGCTTCGCCTTCAAGAGCACCTTCCAGCTCGAATCCGCCCAGGCCGCGCCGTCGTGGCTCGTCGATGCGCCCGGGACTCTGGAGACGGACTGCGCCACCGATCGGCCGAAGGGCACGCCCACCGTGGCGGCCAACCGGCCAGCCGCGCAGGCGAAAAAGGCGGCGCCGGAAACGACCGCGAATAAACCCGTGGTGCGCAAAACAGCGGCGCGATCGCGAAAGAGCTAGCCTTCGCCCCCGGACCTTCCCGGGATCAGAGCAGGCCGGGGATGATCTTGCGCGGCACCACGGCGCGATAGCGATCCCAGTCGGCCCCGTACTTGGCGGCGCAGCGGCGGTCGTCGCGGAACGCGCGATCGGTCAGGAGGATGGTCAGGAAGACCACGTAGAAATACGGGAGCACGCCGCTGTCGAGCGCGGGCAGAGTCCAGCACAGCGCGCCGAGGATCTCGGGCACGTAATGGAAGTGGCGCGAAAGGCCCCAGAAGCCGCTCGCGAGCAGGAGGTTCTCGCGGTGCTCGCCCTGCTCGGTCGTGTAGCGCGCGCGGATGAGGACCGGCGGCTTGCCCCACACCCGCGTCTGCCCCTCCGTCGCCCGCACGCGCTGCCGCTGCGCGTCGGCCGCGTAGTTCATGAAGATGAAGCCGACGCCGGCGACGAAGAGCGCGGCGGCTACCGGCGTGCCGAGGTGGTTCGGGTGATCGACCAGGAACAGCGTCGCCGACGTGTAGATCCCGGGCACCCACACGAGGCACCCCCAGCAGATGTAGAAGCCGGCGCGGTCGTGCATGATGTCGAGCGAGCGCAGATAGCCCGTCTCCCACCAGAAGAACTTGCCGATGTACACGAGCTGCAGCGCCACCGCGACCAGCATCGAGTCCGACAGACCCTGCGTCGCGTGCTGCCGCGCCGCGAACGACAGCAGGATCACCGGCCAGGCCATCATGCCGAAGCGGCAGTTGGTGAACATCTTGACGTCGAAGCCCGCGATGCGCGGGTACAGCTCGGTGCCCCAGTAGTAATCGAACAGGGGATTGCCGGTGCGGCTCGCGTCGCTCGACGACGGCGCGTAGCGGCCCTTCAGGTAGAGGACGAGGCAGAAGCCGAGGGCGGTGACGTTGAGCGCGCCGAGGATGTCGCCGAAGTGGTCGTACACGATGCTGGCGGGAAAGAGGTGCAGACCCAGCGAGCCGCCGAGGAAGAGCCCGAGCGTCGTCACGAACGCGGCCACGCCGTTCGCCTTGTAGACGGGCACGTTGCCGGTTGGCGTGACCGGGCCGTGGAACGGCCGCCCCGGCAGGGCGCGCATGAGCACGAGCTGCACCGCCGCGAAGACGCCGAGGATCGCCCACGCGGTGGGGCTGCCGAAAAGGTGCGCGCCCCAGACCCGGCCGATCGTGGCGAGCACGCCGCCCCGCCCCAGCTCGCGCCCGAGCGCGGAGAGCGAGCCGCCGAGCTCGACGTGCGTGTGCCACACCAGCATGACCGCCGGCGGGCAGACCGTCACGAGCGACAGCGGCACCAGGGTCTCGCGCAGCCAGCGCGGACCCACGCGCTCGTTGTCCGTCCCGACCCGCGCCTGACCGAACCCGAAGCTCGCCTGTTCCATGCGACGAACTAGAACACGTTCTAGTTCGGATGAAAAGCAGAACGTGTTCTATTCGGTCGGAACGTCTCCTTACGCGCCGAGCACGTACCCGGCGAGCCGGGACAGCTCCACCACGTCGTGCACGTCGCGCTCGAAGAACGGCACCTTGACGTAGACGTGGGTGTCGCCGCACTTTTGGCCGAGGCGCTGGATCTCTGCGGCGTCGGTCTCGCCGAGCAGCTCCATGTCGTGGTAGCTGCCGAGCAGCGCGCGCGACGCATCGGCGAGCTCGTGGGGCGAGAGCGCCTGCAGGCCCGGCAGGAGCGCGAGGCGCGCCGTCACCTCCTCCGACGGCGGCGGCGGGCCCGCGCGGCGGCGCACGCGGTTGCACACGAAGCCCTGGAACGAGATGCCGTACTGTGCGAGGCGCTGGTAGAAGTAGATCGCCTCGTCGACGACCAGGGGATCGGGCGCGCACACGAGCACGAAGCCCACCTTGGGGTCGCGCAAGAGGCCCGACACCTCGCGCGAGCGCTCGCGGAAGCCGCCGAGCGCCTCGTTGAACTCGACCATGAACGCGGCCATGTCCTCGAGCAGGCCCGCGCCGACGAACCGCGCCACGCGCTGCATCACGAACGCCGCACCGAGCCCGAGCGCCTTGACCCCGAAGCCGCTGCCCTTGCCCGTGAACCACTTGACCGCGGGGCTATCGACCGCGTCGGCGACCTTCTGCGGGGCGTCGAGGAAGTCGAGGGCGTTGGCGGTCGGGGGCGTGTCGAGCACGATGAGGTCCCAGCCGCCCTCGCGGTCGATCTCGGCGAGCTTGGCCACCGCGGCGTACTCCTGCGAGCCGGTCAGCGAGGCGGAGATCTGCTGGTAGATGCGGTTGTTCAGGATCCGCCGCTGCGTGGCCGGGTCCTTGGTGTGCCGCAGGACCACCTCGTCGAAGGCGCGCTTCTGGTCGAGCATCATGGCCCAGAGCTGGCCGACGCCGCTTCCACCGAGCAGCTCGGCCGGCACCTGGCGCGGCTGGTGCTCGAGGCCCGCGAGGCCGAGCGACGTGGCCAGGCGGCGAGCGGGATCGATCGTGCAGACCAGGACGCGCTTGCCGCGCTGGGCGGAGCGGACGCCGATCGCGGCCGCCGTCGTGGTCTTGCCGACGCCGCCCGAGCCGACGCAGACGACGATCTTCTTGGATTCGAGTCGGTCGGAGAGCGCCTGGGCGTCGGACAAGGCAAGCCACCTTACCACGCGTCCCGGCTCGCCGGCGCCGCCGCACCCGCGTGGATCCGCCCGCGGCTTTGCGCTACGTTGCGCGCCGATGGACCGGTACGTTGCCACGGTGGCCGAGCGCGAGCACGAGGTGAGCCTCGAGCCGCTCGACGGGGATCGTTTCACCCTTCGCGTCGTCGGCCCAGACGGCGTCCCGCGCGAGCGCATGCTCGAGGCGCGCCAGCTCCGCGAGGGCAGCTGGGTCATCGTGATGGATGGCCAGGTCTCGACGGTCGATGTCTCCGGCACGGCGCCACAGCTCGGCGTGGACCTCGGCCCGGGCGCCATCCCGGTCACGATCATGGACGCGCGTCGAAAGGCCCTCGAGGCCGGCCGCGCCGCCGCCGAGCACAAGCGCGCCGCGGGCCCGGCCCCCGTCCGCGCGCCGATGCCCGGCAAGGTCATCAAGATCCTGGTCCAGCAGGGCGAGCCGGTGGCCGCGCAGCAGCCGGTCGCCATCGTCGAGGCCATGAAGATGGAGAACGAGCTCCGCTCTCCGCGCGCCGGGACGATCCGCAGCATCCGGGTGACGGAGGGGCAGGCCGTCGAGGCCGGCGAGACCCTGCTCGAGCTCGGCGAGTGACGTAAGATGAGGGCGCGAAGATGGCGGATCGCCCTGTAATCCTGCTCGAGGACGACGCGGAGACGGTCGAGGCGCTGTCGACGTTCCTCGAGCTCGAGGGCTACCAGGTGCTCGCAGCGTCGTCGCTCGACGAGGCCGAGGATCTCACCCGGCGCGCCATCCCGGGCTTGCTCGTGCTGGATCTCCGCATCCACCGGCGGCGCGTTCAGCCGAACGACGTGCTCAAGCTGCGCCGCATCTCGTACGGGGCTCCCGTCATCACGATGAGCGCGGCCGGCAAGGGGGACCTCGAGCCCTCCCTCTACCCCTCGGAGGGGCACCTCTGGAAGCCGTTCACGCTCGAGGAGCTGTTTGCGCTCGTGAGCCGCCTCTACCGCACGGGGGGTGGCCGCGCGACGCCCACCGCGAACGCCCTCGGCGGCACGCCCATCGTGATCGAGCGCGTGGGCGGTGTCCTGTGGCTCTCGGGCGAGCTCAACGAGAAGGCCAACCTCGACGCCATCGAGACCTTGACGCAGGATGGCGACGTCGTCCGCATGGACTGCGCGGCCATCAAGCGGCTCAACTCGTTCGGCGTGCGGGTCTGGCTGGAGCTGGTCGAACGCCTGCGGCGACGCGGCCTCAAGGTGGTGCTGCGGGCGCTGTCACCGCCGATGGTGACGCAGACCAAGCTCATCCGGAACTTCCTCGGCGGCGCCAAGGTGGAGTCCTTCGTGGCGCTCTTCGAGTGCACGACCTGCGAGGGCGAGACGTTCGAGATCATCGAGACGCGCGAGCGGCGCTTCCCCGACGTCACGTGCCCGCACTGCGGCGCGCAGGCGAACGTGTCCGATGACGCGTCGCTCTACGCCCCCCTGTTCGACGCCGCCCCGTAGGACATTGAGGGTCACAGCTGCCGGGCGATCTCGGCGGAGAGATGCTCGACCTCGTCCTTGCCGAAGCGGCGCGAGAACAGGAACGGCAGCTGGACCTGGGGCGCGGCGATGCGCTCGCGCAGCCGGCCGACGTACTCGCGACTGAGGGCGTAGCGACGGGCGGACACCTGCGCACGCTCGAACACGGTGGCGAGCGCGGCGTCCTCGGGCGGCGAGGCCGTGAGCGCGTCGAGCGCGACCTTCGGCGAGCCGGCCTCGAAGCGTGACGGCCACAGCTGGTTGACCACGACCCGCGAGACGTCGATCCCGACGCGACTCCTGGCCGCAGCCGCGAGCTCGATCGCCTCCTCGGCGGGCATCTCCTCGGCCAGGGTCACGAGCAGCATGCCGGTGCGCTTCGGATCCTCGAGCAGATCGGCCGCCGCGCGCGCGTCACGCACGAGCGGCCCCTCGGGCACCGCCTCGAGGATCGACCGGGGCAGCCGCAGCATGGTGATCGAGTGACCGGTCGCCTGCAGATCGACCACCACGACGTCCCACTTCGGCCGCCCGCCCTCGAGCTCGGTGGTGTGGAACCAGGCCTTGCCCAGCATCGAGTAGTCCTCGAGCCCCGGGATGGCGCGCAGGAACGCCTTGGCCATGCGATTCTCGAGCACCGCGCGATACACGCGCTCGTACTTGAGGATCATGACGCCGTACTCGTGGATCGCGGCGTTCGGCGTCATGTTGACCGCGAACAGGCGATCCCGCACGCGCACGATCTGCTCTCCCACCGCGGGTCCGCCGAGCAGCTGCGAGAGCCGCTCGCGCGCGTTGACCTGACACAAGAGGACCTTCTTGCCTTGCGCCGCCGCGTGCAGCGCGAACGCAGCCGACACCGTGGTGCGGCCGACGCCGCCCTTGCCGGCGACCACGACCAGGCGGCGCTCCCAGAGCGGAATCTCCGCGCGCGTCACCGGGACACCATAGCAGCTCAGAAGCGATACGTGACGCCGAGCGCCAGGGCGAACACGTCGGAAAACGGCGCCAGGGCCACGGTTGGCAGCGCCACGGTGACGTCGCGGAGCTGGAACGTGTAGTGGGCGCGCAAGGCGACGGCCGCCGCGTCGGCCACCCGCACCTCGACGCCGCCGCCGGCGCGAGCCAGGGCCAGGACCGGTCGCGCCTGGCGATCGTTCGTGCGGTCTGGCTCGTGCCACTCGAAGTGGCCGAGCGCGAGCCCCCCACCTCCGCCGGCCGAAAGTCGGACGCGCCCGAGCGGCACCGCGAGCTGCCCGAACGCCACGAAGGACGTGGTCTGGAGCGTCGCGCGATCGTGCTCCTCGGTCGGCTGCACGACGTGCGCGCCGTCGACCCAGCGTGAGAAGCCGAGCTCCGCGCCGCCATCCAGCTCGACCACGGGACCGAACGCTTCGGTGCGCGCCAGCACCCGCCGGATCGCGACCAGGAATCCGTATCCGTCTGCCGGCGTCCCCGCCGCGCGGGCCAGTCGCTCGTACCCACCGAAGAAGGCCACCTCGTGCCCGGGCGGTGGCGGCAGGATGACGCCGTGCACGGGCCCTGTGCGGGGGCCCGCGCCCGCGACACCGGGCGCAAAAAGGAGCCCCGCGAGCAGGAGCGGGACCACGACGCGAGGCGGACCCACGTTCAGCCGCGGTCGGGCCCGACGCTGTGGCGCGCGGACGGCGTGGACTGCTCGACCGACGCCGGCTGCACTGGCGTCTCGTGGAACTCGAGGCGATACACGCTGTTCTCGGTCTCCACGTAGAGGCTGCCGCCCTCCGGCTCGCCCAGGATGCGCTTGACCGGTGTCGTCACCATGCGGTGACCGTTCGGATCCCGGAAGATCACCATCCCACGACCCACCACGGGGTAGCTGATGAGATAGCCCGTATACACCCGTCCCCCGCTGCTCGAGGTACCTCGGTCGCGGCCATGCTCGCGGATCTTGCGGGCGGTGACGCTCACCATGTTGGGGCTCGCTCTTCTCGGGCTCGGCTGCGCACCCACGAGCGCGCAACCTTCCCTCGAAGTATAACGGGTGCGAAAGCAGCCGTCACGGTTTCTTCGACCATGCCTGCGCGTCCTCCTCCGTCCACTCTGGCTGTACCGCCGCGCGGTGCGCCGGTGCCCCTCGTGCGGGATGCGTACGGTTTTCTCACCCTTCCGGGGACCTTCTCTGCACCCGCCGACCTGCCGCACCGCGTCGAGGCGCCCTCGTTCGACGTCTGGCCCACCTCGGCCGAGGTGGTGGAACGGACCCTGCTGGGCGACGTCGAGCTCTCCGCCGAGGACGCTCGAGCCCACCCCGGGATCGCGCCCCTGGCGCGGGCGGCGCTCGATGCGTGGGCGGGCACGCCCGAGCCGGCCGGCGTGCACCGGATCGCGCCCGGGGTGCGCGTCGTGCCCGTCCGGACGCCGACCCTGCCACCGGCCACGCAGACCAACACCTGGGTGCTCGGCGAGCACGAGCTGTCGATCGTGGACCCTGCCAGCCCGTGGCCCGACGAGCAGGCTCGCTTGCTCGCCGCGCTCCGGGCGCTGGCGCGGGCGGGCCGCCCGGTCGTGCGGATCCTCCTGACCCATCATCACCTCGATCACGTCTCGGGCGCCGAGGTGCTGGCGAGCGCGCTCGGGGTGCCGGTGCTGGCGCACCCGGAGACGCGCGCGCGGGTGGCCGTCAGGGTGGATGAAGAGCTCGCGCCCGACGCGGTGGTCGGCCAGGGAATCGACGCGCTCCGCTGCGTGCTCACGCCGGGGCACGCGCCCGGGCACCTGTGCTTCGCGCGTGAAAACGGCGTCCTCGCGGCCGGCGACATGGTGGCGGGCGTCGGGACCATCCTCGTCGATCCCGACGAGGGCGACATGCTCGAGTACCTGGCGTCGCTCGAGCGGTTGCGCGCGCTCGCGCCGGCGCTGCTCCTGCCTGCGCATGGACCGCCCATCCTGCGTGCCGAGGCCAAGCTCGCCGAGTACCGCGCGCATCGCCTGATGCGTGAGGCGCGCGTGGTGACCGCGCTCGCGCAGGCCCGCACCCTCGACGCGCTGGTGCCCCTCGCGTACGCCGATACCCCCGCCGCGGTGTGGCCGCTCGCGGCGCGCTCCCTCCGCGCCCACCTCGACAAGCTGGTCAAGGACGGCCGGGTGCGGCGGGTAGGCGATGAGTGGACGCTGGTCTGAATCGAATCGGCGACTGTAAGCTCCGCCTGGCCCGCGCGTTTTCGGTCCAAGAGGCTGCCTTGCCAGCCGGGAGGTTCCGATGCGCGTGATGTGGATCCTGGTGTTCGCTCTGCCCCTCGGCTGCGCGGCCGCGCCGAGGTCGGCGCAGGTGGCGCTGCCGCCGCTCGAGTCGCTCATGGCCTCGCCAGCGGCCCCCGCCCTGCGCGATCACTTCCACCGTGACACCGCGGGCGGCGGCCTGTCCGAGGAGGCGCTGCGCGAGCTCATCACGACGCCGGTGCGCGTGACGCCGGGCGCGCGCCTCGGCGTCATCCACGTCTCGACCTCGTACGAGCCCGAGGGCGCGCTGCCGACCGCGACGGTGCCGCTCGAGCTCGCGCACGCGCTCGAGGACGCGGGCCTGTTCCAGGTCGCGACCGAGATGTCGACCGACTGGCCGGCGGACCGCGGGCTCGGCGGCCTGCGCGAGCTGGCCGCGCGCTACCGCGCCGAGTACCTCCTGCTCTACCGTCACCGTTTCCGCGGCAGCGATCGCACGAACGGCTGGGGTTGGCTGTATCCGCTGGTCGTGGCGGCGCCATTTCTGCCGTCGCAGACGCTCGAGTCCGAGGGCGTGCTCGAGGCGACGCTGTTCGACGTGCGCACGGGCTCGCTGCTCTTCACGGCCTTCGAGCGCGCGCGCGGCGAGAGCGACGAGACGCCGTGGGGACGCGAGCGCAAGCGGCGCGCCCTCGAGGACTCGCTGCTCGACAAGGCCCGAAAGCGCCTTGCGGATCAGGTGGTCGAGAAGGCCAGGCGCCTCGTCAAGAAGTCCGACGTCGCGAGGGCGGAGGATCCGCCGACCGCGCGCGTCGCCAAAGGAGTATGATCCGTTGGCTTGGCGCAGAAGGATATCGAGCTCATCCTGACGCGGCAGCTGGCGAGCCACCTGGCGACGCCCATCTTCCTCGTCGATGCCGCGGGCGTGCTCGTCTACTTCAACGAGCCCGCAGAGGCCATCCTCGGCCAGCGCTTCGAGGAGACCGGCGAGCTGCCCGCGGAGGCGCTCGCGCAGGTCTTTCACGCCACGCGCGAGGACGGCACGCCCATCGCCGCCGAGGAGATGCCGCTCGTGATCGCGCTGACCAGGGGCGAGCCCTCGCACCGGCGCTTCTTCATCCGCGGCCTGGACGGGGTGCGGCGCTGCATCGAGGCGACGGCGCTGCCGCTCGTGGGCCACGGCGGCCGGCGCCTCGGCGCGATGGCGACCTTCTGGGAGATCCGATGACCTCCGTGACGCTCTGGGGCGTGCGGGGCTCGCTCGCGACCCCCGGGCCCGAGACCGCGCGCTGGGGTGGCAACACCTCGTGCGTCGAGATCCTCGGGGCCAGGGGCACGCGCCTGGTGCTCGACGCCGGTACCGGCATCCGCCGCCTCGGCAACCGGCTCCCCGGCGACCTGCCGCGCGTGGATGTCTTGCTCACGCACCTGCACCTCGATCACATCCAGGGCCTCGGCTTCTTCGCGCCGCTCTACCGCGCGGACGCCGAGGTGCACGTGTGGGGGCCGGCCTCGATCACGCAGACGCTGCGCACGCGCCTGGCGCGCTACCTGTCGCCGCCGTTGTTCCCGGTGCACCTGCGCGATCTGCCGTGCCAGCTTCACCTGCACGAGGTCCCGGCGGGCGAGGCGCAGATCGGCGAGTTCCGGGTCCAGGCGGCGCTCGTGTGTCATCCTGGGCCGACCGTGGGCTACCGCATCGAAGGACCCGACGGCGTGCTGACGTACCTGCCGGACCACGAGCCCGTGCTGGGTCGCGGCGCGCTCGAGCGCGACCCCGCGTGGGTGTCGGGCCACGACCTCGCGCGCGAGGCGGACCTCCTGCTCCACGATGCACAGTACACGCGCAGCGAATACGAAGCCCACGTCGGCTGGGGCCACAGCCGCATGGACGATGCCCTCGCGTTCGCGGGGCTCTGCAAGGTCCGGCGCCTCGTTCCATTTCATCACGCGCCGGATCACAACGACGATGAACTAGACGGGCTGCTCGCGGCTGCAGACGCCGCGGGACCGCCCTGCCCGCTCCTCGCCGGCCGCGAGGGCACGACGTTCCAGATCTAGCGAGAAAGGACCCCGAACATGAGCGCGGCCGTGGGTGCCGACGTGGAGTCGATTTGCTCGAAGTGCGGCGACGTGTGGCACGTCGTCGTCGCCAAGATGGGCGAGCAGATCGTCAAGGTGCACTGCAAGCAGTGCGGCAAGGAGCACCGGCACAAGCCGCCCGGTGGGACGCCCGCCAAGGTCAGCGCCAAGGCGGCGACCCAGGCGCGGACCCCCAAGGGGCGCAGCAAGACGGCCAAGCCGCCCACGCTTCCGGCCGGACCTCCGCCGTTCGATCCGGCGCGGCCGCCGCGCGCCTACAGGCCGCTCGATCCGTACACGGTGGGGGATCGCATCTCGCACCCGACGTTCGGCGCAGGGGTGGTCGAGTCGTCGCCGGGGCCAGGCAAGGTGCAGGTGTGGTTCGAGTCGGGCCGGCGCGTCCTGGCCATGGCCAAGCCGGCGTCGCTGCTCGAGCGCCCCGATCGCCCGGCCGCGCCGCCCAGGGGTCCGGAAGAGTAGGGCCTGCGACGAGCGTCGCAAGGATTCGTTCGTGCACATATGATGCCGGCATGCGCTTCGTCCGGCTCGCCTCCACGCTCCTCTTTTTCGCCTGCGCCACCGCGGCCCCGACCCCGAGGGCCGAGGCCCGGCCCCCCGCGCGTGCGCTCTCGCTCGGCGACCTCTCGGGGCAGCTCGAGGGCCTCGCTGCGCGCGTGGGGCCGGCGGTGGTCGAGATCCACGCGGCCGGCTACGCGCCGAGCGAGTCGCCTTCGCGCGTCGCGGTCCTGACCACGCGGCAAGCGCTCGGCTCGGGCGTCATCCTGTCCTCCGACGGCTACATCGTGACCAACCACCACGTGATCCGCTCGGCGAGCCGGCTGGAGGTGCAGCTGCCGCCGACGAACCGGCCCGGAGCGCACCACTCGGTGCTGCGCGGGACCGGCCCGGTCCTGCCGGCGCGCCTGGTCGGCGCCGACCCGGAGACCGATCTCGCGGTGCTCAAGGTCGAGCGCACGGGCCTGCCGACGGTGACGCTCGCCGACTCGGATGCGCTCAGGAGCGGGCAGATCGTGCTCGCGTTCGGCAGCCCCCTCGGGCTCGAGGGCTCGGTCACGATGGGCATCGTGAGCATGGTCGCGCGCCAGCTCGAGGCCGAGTCTCCGGTGGTCTACGTGCAGACCGACGCGCCCATCAACCCGGGCAACTCGGGTGGCGCCCTGTGCGACGTCGAGGGGCGGCTGGTCGGCATCAACACGCTCATCGCGACCAAGTCGGGCGGCTCGGAGGGGCTCGGCTTCGCGGTTCCGAGCAACATCGTGCGCGCCGTGACGGACCAGCTGCGCGCCGGCGGCCGCGTGCGGCGCGGGATCCTGGGTCTGCTCGCGCAGACGGTCACGCCCGAGCTCGCGCGCGGGCTCAAGCTGCCACGCACCGACGGCGTGCTGGTGGGCGACGTGTACCCGGGCGGCCCGGCGGCGGGCGCGGGCGTGCGCTCGGGCGACCTCGTGCTCGCGCTCGACGGCAAGCCGATGGAGAACGCGCGTCAGCTCGATGTCAACGTGTACCGCAAGAAGCCTGGCGAGAAGGTCAAGCTCCAGGTGCTGCGCCAGGGCCGGGAGCTCGAGCTCGAGGTCGCGGTGATCGAGCGCCAGGACGACCCGCTGCGCTTCGGGCCGATGGTGGATCCCGCCAAGAACCTGCTGCCGCGCCTCGGGGTGCTCGGCCTCGACATGCGACCCGAGATCGTGGCGATGTTCCGCTTCCTGCGCAGCGCCAAGGGCGTGGTGGTGGCGGCGGCGGCGCGCGAGATCGGGCGCGGGCTGCAGCCGGGCGACGTCATCCACGCGGCGGACGGCATCGAGATCGAGAACCTGGCCGACCTGCGCGGATTGCTGTCGAAGCAGCCGCGCGGCGCGACGCTCGGGCTGCACGTCGAGCGCAATGGCCGGCTGTTTTTCACGGCCGTGGAGCTGGGGGATTAGCCAGGATCGCCCAGAGCCGGATCCAAAGAACGACCGCGACCGCGACCACGACCACGACCACGACCGCGACCGCGACCGCGACCACGACGGCGACCTGATCGAGCGCGACTCGGCCGGGAGCGACCGCGACCCGGTCGCCCGCCGCCGGGCGGGCCATCGCCCGGCAGCCGCATGACGGGAAGTTGACTCCCGATCTGGCGAGGATCATCGTGGGGCGATCCTCGGCCGGAGGCGTTATGGCCCGCTCGAAGACCGGCGAAGCGATCAGAGCCCGTGGTCGGAGCCCGTCGGCTCGCAAGAAGCTGCGGCGGTTCATCCGGCAGCGCGCCAAGGGGGGCGATCTCGCCGAGTGGCGCCGAGGTCGAGCCATCCTTGGCTACATCGAGGGTCGGCCGGTAGTCGAGATTGCCGCGGAGCTGGACGTCACGCGCGGTGCGGTAAACCGCTGGCTTGGGTGGTACGAGTATCGAGGGCCTCTTGACCGGCAAGGCTCCTGGACGCCCACCCAAGCTGACCGAGGCTCAGCGTCGCGAGCTGACCGAGATCGTGGAGGCGGGGCCGCTTTCGGCAGGGTACCCGAGCGGGGTCTGGAGTGGCCCGATGGTCGGGGACCTGATCGAGCGCCGCTTCGGCGTACGGTATCACAAGCACAACGTGCCGCGCCTGTTGCACGCGTTGGGATTCTCGGTACAGCGGCCCAGAAAGCGGCCGGCGCGGGCAGACGCAGAGGCACAGGCAGCGCGGTTGCGGGAGAAGCTTCCCGCGATCAAAAAAAAGCCCGCGCGTGTCGCGGGGTGGTGATGTTCGGCGACGAAGCGAGCTTCTGGCTCGATGGCAGTCTCCACCGGACGTGGGCGCGCATCGGGGTGCAACCGCACGTGGATACGTGGCTACGTACGGGATGCGCAAGACCGCCCATGTGTTCGGCGCCCTGTCGCTGGAGCTGCGCCCGCGCTTCCACTACCAGTTCGCACTCGTCTTCAACGGCGAGACGTTCTGGCTCTTCCTGCAGCAGCTCGTCGCCCGCTCGAGGCGGAAGGTGTTCCTCATCCTCGACAACGGGCCGTGCCACAACCTCAAGGAGGGCGGCCAGCTCTGGCTGGCGCGCAACCGCCATCGCATCGAGCTATTCCGGCTTCCACCCTACTCCCCCAACCACAACCCCACGGAGGGCGCCTGGAAGGAGACCAAGAAGCGCACGACCCACAACCGATTCTTCCGCACCATGCAGGAGCGCGACGCGGCGCGACCTTCGAGGCCTTCAAGGCGAATCCCCGGCTGCTGGCAGGTCAGGTCAGGCGCTTCCTGGATAGGTCGCGCCGGGCGGGCTGCCGGAAGCCGATGTCAGTCAGTGCAGCAGGGCGCGCAGCATCCGCTTCACCCGAACGCCGAGTCGCTGGATCGCCAGAGCATCGTCCTGCCGTACGGCGCCGATCGTGGCGGACAGGTCCACCGCGCCCAGCGTCTCATGCAGGCTGGCATTCGCCTCGTTGAAGTACTTGCGTCGCAAGCCTTGGCCTTCGATGGGCAGGCCCTCACAGAGACCGAGAAAGGTCCGCTTGGCCGCGCGGGTGGCCTGATCCCGCAACTCGGCATCGGTGTTCTTCGCCTCGTGGACGAGCCGCACGAACTCCCGAGCGACGCGGTACACATACAGCCGCTGGAAGGGCAGCCATCGCTGGGCAGCCATCGCTCCTCATCCAAGCCGTCGGCCTCGATGGCCGAACGCTGCGGGGCCTCCGATTCGAGGCACGGCTCGTCCAGAGACTCGGGGCTTGGCGGTAGGACTCGCTGCGTCACATCGAGGTTATCGGTCGGTTGCGTGGCCCGCGGTCGCAGTCGCGGTCGCTCGGTCCTGGTCGCGGTCGCTCGGTCGCGGTCGCGGTCGCTCGGTCGCGGTCGCGGTCGCGGTCGCGGTCGCGGTCGCGGTCGCGGTCGCGGTCGCGGTCGCGGTCGCGGTCGGATGATGCCGACTCTATGCGACTCTGGTTAGCTCGAGGCCGAGCTGTAGTGGCGCAGTGCGCGTCGGAACACGACGCGCGAGATCACGAGGAAGGCCGCCGCGCCGGCGAGCGCGCCGACGGTCGCGCCTGGCTCGAGCTTGCCGAGCAGGGCCATCGCCGGGTACGTGGTCATGAGGCCGAGCGGGATGACGAACGTGAAGACGATGCGCCAGAAGCCCCGAAACACCTGCACGGGCCAGCGCCCTGCGTCGAAGACCGCATTGAACAGGTACGTGAGGTTGCCGATGCGCACCACCCAGAACGCCACCGACACGGCCAGGATCCCGATCGAGTAGAGCGTCGCCACCGAGCCGACGAGCAGCGCGAGCGCGATGCCCACGTGCGCGGGCTCCGGCGCGTGGCCGAGGCCCCAGAAAGCGCGGACGAGCAGGACCATCGCGCCGAGGACATCCATCGCGCGCCACGGCTCGATCTGCGCCGTCGACAGGAGGAGCTGCGCGTCCGCGGGCTTGAGCAGCACGAAATCGAGCGTCCCGAGCCGGATGTGCTCGACCGCAGCCACCAGGCCGGGATTGACGACGCCCTCGAGCACCGCCTTGCAGAGCTGGAACCACGCCATCACCACCAGCGCCTCGTCGAACGTCCACCCCGCGACGCTCGGTCGGCCGTGGAACACCACCAGGAGCGGCACGACGTTCCAGAACACCCAGAACGTGGCGACCAGGCCGCGCACGATGAAGTCGACCCGGTACTGGAGCGCGCGCGCGAGCGCGACCCTGAGCTGCGCGGCAGCGACGCGGCCGGCCAGCATGCTCTAGCTAGCCGCCCAGCGCCTCGAAGCGCCGCAATGCACGTCGCCATGTGGCCAGCGTGACCACCAGGAGGACCACGAGCCAGCCGAGCTGGAGGCCCATCGCCGCCGCGGCCTCGGCGCGCGCGAGTCGGCCGCAGGCGAGCTCCACCGGCAGCCCGAGCATGCCGCGGAACGGGAGCCACGACGCCCCGGTGCGCACCCAGCCGGGCAGGAGCTCGAGCGGGATGAGGTAGCCCGAAAGGACGCCAAAGATGCCGAAGAAGACGTCGAACGCGCTCAGAGACTGCTCGGTATAGAGCGCGAGCAGCCCGAGCAAGGACATCGCGAGGAAGTTCAGTGCCCACGCCATCACGAGGGAGAGGGCGAACGCCGCGAGCAGCACCGGGTCGCTCGTGAACGCGCCGGTCCCCACGACCGCCATCGTGAGCGCCACGACGGGCGCCGACACCAGCGCGCGCATTGGCACCGCCGACATGTGCTGCCCGGCGTATTGCCACAGCGGATGCAGCGGGCGCAAAAGACGCATCGAGAGCGTACCGAGGCGGATCTCGTAATTGAGCTCCCAGACGATCCAGTTGCCCGTCAGCTGTCTGACGATGAGCGTCGCGAGGTAATAGCTCGTGAGCTGGCCGGCGCCGAAGCCCGGGATGGGGGTCTCGCGCGCGACCGCGGTCCAAAGGGCCAGCATCACGAGCGGCATCGTGGTCGTCAGCATCCAGACGACGAATTCGGCGCGGTATGCCACCGTCTCGGCGACGCCGATCCGGAGCAGCGTCGGCAGCGCGCGCAGCGCCCTCATGGGCCCGTCTTGGCGCGCGTGTGCGCGAACAGGTCCTGCACGACCTCCTCGAGCGGCGGATCCTCCACCGTGAGGTCCGTGCACGGCAAGGCCTCGAGCAGCGCGCCGAGGCACGCGCTGACGTCCGCTTTCTGCACGTCGAGCGTGACCTCGCCGTCCGCGAGCGCCACCACGGCGCCGAAGCGCGCCGCGTCCTCGCGCGTGATGGGGCGCGACAGCCGTACGCGCACGCGCTTGTTCGGCCGCATGCGGTGCACGAGGTCGTCGAGCGCGCCGTCGAACGTCAGCTGGCCCTTGTCGATGACGATGATGCGCGGGCACAGCGCCGCGACGTCGTCCATGTAGTGGCTCGTCAGGATCACGGTGGCGCCGAAGCGCTCGTTGTACTCGCGGACGAAGCGCCGCACGGTCGCCTGCATCCCGATGTCGAGCCCGATCGTCGGCTCGTCGAGGAAGAGCACCCTCGGCCGGTGGAGCAACGCTGCCGCCAGCTCGCACTTCATGCGCTCGCCGAGGGACAGCTTGCGCGTGGGCTTGCCGATGACGTCGGCGATCTCGAGCAGCCGCACGAGCTCGCCCATCGTCTCCTCGAAGGTCCGTGCGGGAAGATCGTAGATGGCGCGGTTCATCGCGAACGTGTCCGACGGCGGCAAGTCCCACAAGAGCTGCTGCTTCTGGCCCATGACGAGCGTGATCTGCGAGAGCAGCTCGCGCTCGCGCCGCTGCGGCACATGCCCGAGCACGCGGACCTGGCCGGCCGTCGGATGGAGCAGCCCTGCGAGCACCTTGAGCGTGGTGGTCTTGCCGGCGCCGTTCGGCCCGAGGAAGCCCACGCGCGCGCCCGCGCCGATCGAGAAGCTCACCTCCTCGACTGCGCGCACCGTCTCATAGGTGCGATGCACGAGCGACCTGAGCGCCGCGGCGAGCCCTGGTGGCCGCCTGTGCACCTGGAAGTGCTTGGAGAGTCGCTCGACCTCGATCACGGCTGTCGCGCGGGAGCTAGCGCGGGAAGGCCTTCGGCAGATCCTTGAGCAGCGCGTAGGCGATCGGCCCCTTGTCGTCGTCGAGCAGGCCCGCGTCCACGGCGCCAAGGCCCCCGTCGAGCCGGCCGAAGAACGCGGCGTCGAACGACGGCGGGTGGAATCCCGTCTGGAACACCACGGGCTTGGACAGCGCGCCCCCCGGCAGGCCCACCGCGGCCAGGTTCTTCATCAGGACGTCCGTCATCTGCGGCGCGGTGACGTAATCGGCGAGATTCGCATTGTCGGGCACCTCGAGCACCGAAAGGCGCGGCTCCATCTGCGAGAGCACCGCGTCCTGATTGGGATAGTAGGGCTGGCTCGTGTCGTCGATCGGCCCCCAGTTCATCATATTCCATTGATAGAAGGTCGAGCTCGGCGCGAGCGGCGGGTGCTCCCAGTCGTCCTTGAGCCACTTCCAGCTCACCGCGCTGGTCTCGACCGTGTAGCCGGCGCGCAGGCATGCCCGCACCGTGGAGGCGTCCGCGGTCCAGCCGCCCGCGCGGAACGACACCGGCCGCCCGAGCCCGCGCATCACGAAGAGGTCCGCCGCGCCCTGCAGGATCTGCGTCTGCTCGTCCTCGGTGTAGCTGTTGAAGCGCACCGTGTAGCCGGTCGCGTCGGTCGGATAGACCGTGGAAGGCACGCTGCGGCAGGTGACGCCGGTCGTGGGGATGAAGGTGCAGTACGGGTGGATGTGCACGCCGATCTCGTCGCCACGGCCATCGCGCATGCCGATGAGCCACCGCGTGATCTCGCCTCGCCGCGGCTCGGTGACAGCCGGATCGGTGTAGGTGTAGGGCCCGACGAGGTGCGAGACGCGCAGCTTCGGGTGCCGGTCCTTGAGCTGCTCGATGCGCGTGATGTTGCCGGCCGCGTTGTCGGAGTCGTCCCAGTCGGCCGACACCACGGCGTAAAGAACGTGCGTGCGGTGCACGATCAGGCGTGAAAAGCCCGCTTGAGCGCCGGCCTGGGCCAACACGAGCTCGTGGTCCCCCGCCGCCAGCATCGAGACGTCGACGCGCACCGAGGTCGCGCCCGCCACGATCGCCTGCGGCCCCTTGCCATCCACCCACGCCTCCAGCGCGCCCGCGTCGGCCGGCGGCGAAAGGTGCACGAGCGCCTCGCTCGCCGCGGGCGTGAGGCCGTCGCCCACTGCCAGCCAGGCCCGCTCGAGCCGCGCCCCGAATCGCGGGTCGTCCATCGTGGGCGCGCGAGGCGGCGTGCGCATCGAGCCCCCGGCACCGGCT
>JAHFDS010000151.1 GCA_023248855.1 Myxococcales bacterium | reverse complement strand
CCACCCTGGTCGAGCAGGCACGGAAAATGGCAGCCCGCCTCATCGTGCTCGGCACGCACGGCCGGCGTGCCCCGGCGCGGTGGCTGCTCGGCAGCACGGCCGAGCGCGTCCTCGACAGCGCGGATCGCCCCGTCCTGGTGGTGCCGCGCGGAGGCTCCGAGCTCGGACGGTGGGCCCGCGGTCCGCAGCCGCTCGAGGTCACGGTCGGGCTCGACGCCAGCCGCGCGGGCGACGCCGCCGTCGAGGGCCTGCGCATGCTGCGCCGGGCCGGTCCGTGCGACGTGACCTTCGTGCACCTCTACTACCCGCCTGCTGCACACCAGCGCTTCGGCCTCGATCCGCCGACGAACACCCTCGTCCCCGATCTCGAGGTGAGCGCCCTCTTCGAGCGCGAGCTGCGCCCGCGGATCGCGGACCTCCCCGGCGAAGGGCGCACGACGCTGCAGATCCGGCCGTGCTGGGGGCCCTTCGGCGTGGCGCTCGGCGAGCTGTCGGCGGGCGCGGACCTCTTCGTGCTCGGCACCCACCAGCGCTCACGCTGGTCACGTGGCTTCGGGGGCTCGGTCGCCCACACGGCCCTGCGCGAGGCGTGCGCGCCGCTGCTCTGCCTGCCCGCGGCGGCCCTTCCCGAGCCCGAGGTGCGGCCGAGCCCGCGGCTCGCGCACGTGCTCATCGCGGTCGATTTCTCGCCAATCGCCGGCGAGGCCGTGCGCTACGGCTGTGCGCTGGCCCGGGGCGGCGGCCTCGTGCAGCTCTGCCACGTGTTCGAGCCGCCGCTCGCGACGCGGGTGGGGGTGGGTACGCAGCGCTCGCGCATGACCGCCGAACAGCGCACCGAGCTGCTCGAGCGGCTCGAGCAGCTGGCCATGCTGGCCCCACCCGAGGCCCAGGTCACCACGCGCACCTTGGTGGTCGAGGGAGAGCCCGCGGAAGCGATCGTCCAGACGGCGGAGCGCCTCGACGTGGACGCCATCTGCATCGCCTCGCACGATCGTACCGGGATCACGCGCGCGGTGCACGGCTCGGTCGGAGTGCGGGTCATGCACAAGAGCAGCAAGCCGGTGCTGGTGGTCCACCCTCGCGCGCAAGGATGAGGAGACCTCGCGCACGGCGCGCAGCATTTTCGCGCTTGCGTGGTTGGCCGCGAGCGCCTGGCGTGGCACGCCGGTCGCACGACATCCCCGGAAGGAGGAGACCATGCGTTGTGATGCCCTCATGCGCCGCCCGGTCCTGTGCACGAGCCTCGAGGACAACGTCTCGAACGCCGCGCGACGCATGCGCGACAGCAACGTCGGGTTCCTGCCGGTCTGTGACGCCGACGGGCGGGCGATCGGCATCCTGACCGATCGAGACATCGCCGTGCGCGTGTGCGCGGAGGCGCTCTCCGGCGACACGCACGTGGTGTCGATCATGACGCAGGGGGTGATCTCGTGCGCTCCCGAGGACGACGTGAGCTGGGCCGCGGCGCTGATGGCGTCCGAGCGGAAGTCCCGGATCTTGATCCTCGACGCGCACGAGCACCCGGTCGGCGTGATCAGCCTGGCCGATCTCGCACAGCACGACCCGCGTGGCGCCGCGTTCGCCGTGCGCGACGTGTCCGCGCGCGAGGTGCTGTCGCAGCGAGGGGAGCGCCAGGGCCGGCCCTAGGTCGCGAGCCCGTTACGTCGCGTACTCCTCGGGTAATCCAGCCTACACACAGGGAACACATAGTAGAGCGAACGAAACACTGGCCCTCGACACGGTGGGCGCCCGCAATGCGGCTACGCAGTTTTTTCTTGGCGTGGCTGGACGGAGGGCCTTGTCGCCCAATGGTGTGGCAGTATGACTGGCGCGTGACGCACAAAGGGCGGGTCCTGGTGGTGGACGATGACGCCGAGCTTCGCTCCGGCGTCATCGACGTGCTGCGGGCGGAGGGCTACGAGGCGGACGCGGCCTCGGATGGCTTTCGCGCGGTGGCCAAACTGACGGAGCTCGAGCCGGATTTGATCCTGACCGATCTCAAGATGCCCGGCATGGACGGCATCGAGCTCATGCAGCGCGCGCGCAAGCTCGATCCCGACCGGCCCATCGTGCTCATGACCGCCTTCGCGGGTGTCGACACGGCCGTGAGCGCCATGCGGCTCGGGGCGCTCGATTACGTGGCGAAGCCGGTCGACGTGGTGGCGCTCCTGGCGACGGTCGAGCGTGCGATCGCGCAGCGGGCGCTGCGACGGGAGCTCGAGCGCAGCCGATCGCACGTGGACGCGGTCGGCGAGCTGCTCGGTCAGAGCCCGGAGATGCAGGGCGTCCACGACCTGGTCGGGCGCGTCGGCCCGTCGCACGCGAGCGTGCTCATCATCGGCGAGAGCGGCACCGGCAAGGAGCTCGTCGCGGCCGCGCTCCACCGGGCGAGCCCGCGCGCCGCCGGCCCCCTGGTGAAGCTGCACTGCGCCGCGCTGGCGGAGACGCTGCTCGAGAGCGAGCTGTTCGGTCACGAAAAGGGCGCCTTCACCGGCGCCCTCGCGCGCCACCACGGTCGCTTCCAGCAGGCGCACGGCGGCACGCTGTTCCTCGACGAGATCGGGGAGATCTCGCCGTCGGTGCAGGTCAAGCTCCTGCGCTTCCTGCAGGAGCGGCAGTTCGAGCGCGTCGGGGGCAACGAGACGGTCACGGTGGACGTGCGCGTGATCGCCGCGACCAACCGCGACCTCAAGCGCGAGGTCCTCGAGCGACGGTTCCGGGAAGATCTCTTCTATCGCCTCAACGTGGTGTCGATCGAGCTGCCGCCCTTGCGCGCGCGCCGCGCGGACGTGCTCCCGCTGGCGAGCCGCTTCCTCGAGCGCTTCGCCGGCAAGAACGGACGCCCCGTGCCGAGGTTCTCCGACGAGGCGCTCGAGCGGCTATCGACGCACGCGTGGCCCGGCAACGTGCGCGAGCTGGAGAACGCCATCGAGCACGCGGTCGTGGTGTGCCGCGGCGAGCGCATCGAGGTCACCGACCTGCCAGCCTCCTTGCAGGTGGGATCCGAGGTCGAGCAGCCGATCGTGCCCGGCTCGACCATCGCGGACGTCGAGCGCTACATGATCCTGCGGACGCTCGAGCACACCGGCGGCTGCAAGGCCAAGGCTGCCCGCATGCTCGGCATCTCCGAGCGCAAGATCCAGTACAAGCTGCACGAGTACAGCGCCAGCAGCGGCCGGCACTAGACAGAAACGCGTAGACCCCGCGCCAACCCGCGAGACTGATCAGGAGGGCGCGACGGTGCGCTGGTAGTCGCTGTCGCGTAGAGGGGCGCGGAAGAGGTCTTCGCCGAGAACCAGTCGTACGGCTTGGTCGAGGTCGGCGACGTAGCGCACCAGCTCCGCCTGCACGACCGGGGGAACGAGCGCGTTCTGCGCGAGCTCCGCACGGTTCTGCAGCGGCAACACGATCTGGCGCAGGTTGCGGTTGTACGCGCCCTTGACCTTGTGCTCGGTGTCGCCGACTGCCCGCACCACGAGGACGTCGTGCGAATCGGCGCTGATGATGCCGGAGAGCGCGACGTCCTGCGGCACCGGACGCTGCAGGAACACCGACAGGAACGCCACCGCAGCCGGCAGCCCGGCCGACAGGCCGTACGAGGGCTCGTCCTCCTTGGTGATCTTGAACGTGTACGTGTAGTCGCGGAGGTCGGTCGTCAGGTGCGGGAACTTGCTCCGCGCGTACTCGCGCACCGAGATGAAGACGTTCTGGATCGCCTGGCGCAGCTCGGGGCTCAGGTTGCCGAGGATGCTCGTCATCGGCAAGGAGCCTCCCTGCCGGTTCGGGGCCGGGTCGCGGCTCGCCCACAGCTCGTGGATCAGCCCCTTGGAGGTTCCGAGGAAGTGGTAGGCGGCCGCGGCCAGGACGCGCCCGACAGGGCTCGTGTCACGCCGGTGCGCCTCGGAGAGCGCCTCCGCGTGCGCGCGCCAGTGATTGGCCTCGTCCGGGTTGACCGGCTGTAGCGACAGCAACGTGGCCAGCGCCCGGAACAGCGAAGGGCGGAGCGGCGTGGCGCGGCTCGCGTCCTCGAGCGCGCCTCGGACGAGCTGACCGAGCTCCGGGTCGGCGAAGAAGGCGGCGATCGCAGGATCGCGCGTCTGCTCGTAGAGCTCGAGCAGCCAGGTGGCAATGCGGATGTCGTCCTGATCCACGCGCAGCACGTCGAGGTAGCGGCGGACCGCCGTGCCGAGATCGTCCTCGAGCACGGCGAGGTCGGCCAGGTACTTCTGATCGAGCAGCGACTCGCCTTCGGACAGGAGCGCCCGCGCACCCGCCAGGTCGCCCGAGAGCGCGTCCGCGAGCGCTCGCTCGCGCTGCGAGCTGCCGGGCAGGAGCGCAGGATCGGGCAGCGGCAGGCGCACCAGCTTGGGCAGCGGCAGGTACTGCCCTGCCGCCACGCGCACCACCTCGGCTCGGGTCGGCCGGTGCATGCGCCGCCGGAACGCCGCCAGGTACTGGCCCTCGTACTCGCGCGCGATTTGCTCGCGGCCGAGCCGCTGCGTGAGGCTCGCCAGCCGGCCGAGCACGGAGATCTTCTCGAAGTTCGCGTGCAGGTAGAGGCAGATGTGCAGCGCCGCCTCGAGCCGCTCGGGCGTGCCGATGCGCTCGTAGAGCCCCACCAGCGCGAGCACGCGATCGAGATCGGTCTCGAATCCGCGCTCGCGTCCCAGCGCCTCGAGAGCATTGCAGGCCTCAGCGAGGTCGCCGCTCAGCTCGGCGATCCAGGCGCTCGCGAGGCGGGCCAGCTTGTAGACCTCCCGGTCGCGGTCGCGGTGGCGGAGCGCGAGCCGGTCACAGGTCTGCCTGGCCTCCTCCGGCCGCCGGCGCAGGAACTGCGAGAACGCCTGCTCAAGCTCGAGCTGCACCGCGGGCTTGCGCGCGAGCTGCATCTGGCCGAGCGCCACGAACTCGCCGGCGCCGGCCTCGGGATCCGTGGCCAGGTGGAAGATCGCGCGCAGCTGCGTCTGCGCGGCCACCCTCGCGCTCGCTCGCGCGTGCACCTTGGCCCAGCAGCCGATGGCCTGCGAGAGCTCGCCACGCATGTGCTTGATCTTCGCGTACAGGCTCAGGGCATCGAGGTCGTCCGGCTGCTCGTCGAGATGCTCGACCAGCCGCGCCTCCGCGTCGTAGAGCTCGCCGAGCTCCACGAGCACGCGCGCCTCGTCGAGGCGGCTCGGGGTGGCCGACGCCAGCACGCTCACCTGCCGGGGATCTCGAGCTGGTCGAGCCGCGCCAGGAGCTGCCTCAGGGCCGGCACGCGCTCGAGGGGGATGTGCACGATCCGCTTGCTGCCATCGCGGGCCTCCAGCACGACGACGCCGCTATCGCGGACCGTGTGGACGCGCGCGTCTGCGGACAGCACCGGACGGAACGAGGGCTCGGAGACCTGGGGCTCGATGGCTCTGCTCATGACATCCTCGCGGTTGCGAAAGGCCGGGGTGGAGCCCGATCTCGGGCTTGCTCGGGCCCCACCCCTTCCGTGTTGCGATCTAACTCACGGGGATGGGCGTCAGCGCATACGGAAACGTCTGCACATAGCGCGCCGTCAGGAACGGATCCAGGATCTCGGGCGAGCTGTGCGAGAGCCCGCCCAGCCAGGGCGAGATCGCGGCCAGCTGCGCCGCCTGCAGCTGCGCCGCCTGCAGTTGCGCCTGCGCTGCCTGCGCGTAGCGCATGGCAGACAGCGGATCGACGACCGGGCTCGTGTGGCCGAGGCCCCAGGGGCTCGCCATGCCCACGGCGGTCTGGAACTGCGGCACCTGCGGGTAACCGAAGGTCTGGCCAGCGAACGGCTGGCCAGCGAGCTGCGGGTAGCCGACGCCGAGCTGGCCGAGCGGGCTCGCGTGCGACAGGCCGTGCACCGACATGCGGACCTGATTGAGCGCATCGATGGTCTGGCTGATGCGATCGTTCAAGAGCTGAAGCTTGCGGATGTCAACCTTTGCCGTTTCCATGGTCTCCTCCTCTTTCCTCGTGGCGGCGCTCGGTGCGCCGTCTCCCTCTGTGGATGCCCTGCGAGCCGGCTGGATTGCCGGCGCAGGCGCCCTCGTGTCCTTTTTTCCGCTGTCATTCACTGGATCGTCACCTTGGTCGGTTCCGCGCGCGCGTCCGGCAGGGGTACGCGTAGCTCGAGCACGCCGTCCTTGAGCTGCGCGCGCACCTCGCCCGGCTCTGCGCCCGGCGGCAGCGGGATCACGCGCGCAAACGCCCCGACGGGAGGCTCCGCGAGGTGGATGAGCGTTCCCGACTTGCCGTCGCCCGGCGCGACGCGCTGTCCTGTCACCGTGATCGCGGTCGGCGATACGCTGACCTGCGTGCGATCGCGCTGCACCCCCGGCAGATCGACACAGATCAGGAGCTCCTTCGGTCCCTGCTGCATGGTCACCGGCGGCGCCCAGGTCGGCATTGCCGTCTGGCATGCCATGGCGCTGCGCAGCCGCTCGAGCTGCTCGTCGATGTACGCCTGCGCGTTCTTCTCCGGAGGGATCGGCGAAAACGGCGTTTCGCTCGGAGGGGGAACCTCGTGCCCGGTCAGAGAGCGATACACCTGCTCCACTTCGCGGATGGCCGCATCGACTTCGATCATGGCTCGCCTCCTTGTTCGCTCGACGCCGTGCCGGCGGGGGCAGGCTCGAGGCTGCGGCGCCGGACCGCCGAGGCGAGCCAGCGCAGGACCTCCCACGAGGGTTGGATGGAGCGTCCCAGGTCATGGAGCGACCTGCGCACCACACGGATGATTCCCAGCATTTTCCCTCCCAGTTGCGGCCTAGCGAGCCGCGGCCGCCACCAAAGCAACCTGCGCGCCAGCCTGGGTGCGTGTGCGTCCCTCTGCGCGGTTTCCCCTGAACGCGAGCCTTTCGTGGGCGCTTCTCGCGGAGCCGAGGGCAGGGTGCTCGAGTGACTCAGAAAAGGTTGCGGCCGATGCGCAGAGCTGGGAAAGGTTCGCGCTACTGCATCAACTGCCGAGCAGGCCGCAAAGGCGCCGGAAGAGCCCAGGGTCGCCGAGATGCAAGGCGCACCAGCGCTGGTGCGCCAGGGCCAGGCGCTCGCGCACCTCAGGGAGACTGGGGCGCGCCACGGGGTCGGTCGCGAGGCATTCGAGCAGGAGCCGTGAGACGGCCGGGATCTGTCGTTCCAGCAGGGACGACCTGCGCGCGGGCCCCCGGCAGCGCTTCACGCGCTCGCAGCGCGTGATCGGCCGCATTTCCGGCCATGGCCAGTCGTCCGTCATCGCCTCGTAGAGCGTGAGCCCGAGCGCGTAGACGTCCGTGTGCGGGCCGATGCGACCCCCGTGGAGCTGCTCGGGCGCCATGTAGCTGGGTGAGCCGACGCCGTCGCTCGGCCGGTCGATCGAGCGCGGCGCCCCGAGCGGCTCGGCGATCCCGAGGTCGACCAGCTTGATCCCGTGATCAGGCGACAGCACGATGTTCTCCGGCTTGACGTCGCAATGAACGAAGCCCGCCGCGTGCACGGCCCCGAGCGCGTCGCAAACCTGGCCGAACATCCGGAGCGCTTCGTCCGTGGACAGCACCTGTTCCTTCCACAGGCGCTCGCGCAAGGAGCAGCCCTCGAGCCGCTCGAGCACGAGGTAGGCGAGACCGCTGTCCTCGCCGCGTTCGATGAGGCGCACGACGTTCGGGTGATGGATGCGCAAGAGCGCATCGCCTTCGCGACGGAAGCGGCGACGGATGCGGGCGCTAGACACCAGCTCGCCGTGCAGCACCTTGAGCGCGACGCGATCCTGGCCGGGCCCGCGGGCCGCGTACACCATGGCCGCGCCGCCCTCTGCGATCAGATGGTCGACGACGTACGCACCCAGGCACGCACCGGGCGCGAGCTCGGAGCGGGCCGAGATGGGCGTGGCACCGACGGGCGTGAGGTCTGCGACGCTGTGCCAGCGCTGGAGCGTGGTCTGGAAAGCGCTCCACAGGTCGTGCGGGACGCCGACGACGAACTCCACCCCGCAGCGCGGGCACCGCTGCGAGAACTGCCCGGGGGCGAGGCCCGACAGCAGCGCGTCCGCGGCCCGCGGGGCCAGCAGGAATTGCTGGGAGCAGAGCAGGGTCTGGCAGAAGAAGCCGCGCACACGGCGAACCGACTCGAAGGCGACGCCCAGATCTTGCGGGCACAGCGCCAGCGTGATCGAGCCGCAATGGGCGCACGTGAGCTCCACGATCCGGTTGCATAGACGCGAGGCGAGCGAGACCTCGAGAGGTTGTGCGTGGCCACAAGCTGCGCAGCACAGGGGCGCAGCGCCGGCGGCGTCCGCGTCGGTGTGCTCGACGGCGGGCGCCAGGGGTGCGAAGTCCGCGGTGAGGACGACGACGTCCCGCCGTACGCCCGCGTCGGAAAACTGCACCAGGCTGCCGGTCATCTCGAGCCCCTCCAGCCGCCAGCAAAGGCAGGCCGCGTGCCAGCCCGGAGCGCGAGCCTCGCGCGTGCGCGATCAGGCCAGCGGGCCAGCGCCCCGATCTCCGCGAGCCACTCCTCGGCTGAGCGGTCCACGACCGCATCCGTGGTCTGCAGGGCTTGCATGGCGGGCTGGCACTGCGAACCGAGTGCCAGCCCGACCGAGCTGTCAGCCCGAGGCTTGCCGCAGTCGGGGGCGCACACCTTTCCGGGGCCGACGGCCTGGTCTCGCAGAAGATTCGTGGTCGGGTGCCTTCCCTCGCCGAGCCCCGGGTGGCTCAGTCATTGCTCCGCGCCCCGGCGTCGGGGAGATGCCCGAGGGCGCAATCGCCGATCAGGCGAGCGCCAGCTACGACGACGGGGTCCTCGAGATCGTCATGCCGGCGCCCGGCTTGCGCCGTGGCCGCCGCATCGACGTCGTCAGCGCGCACGGCGCGACCGGGCCCCGCCGCGACGTCCACTGAGCTGCGAGCGCCTGCCAACCTGGCGCACGGGTTGCTCCTCGTTCGGGCACATCTTGCCCTCGGAGGTGTGCCGTGCTCGACGCCAAAGGACACTGGCTCACGACGGCAGGTTGCAGCGTCATGGCTGCGCTCGCGGTGATGGCGACGGCGCCACCGCGCAAGCCTGGCGCCGCCGTGGACACCGGGCACGCCGAGCTTCGGCGGCGTGTCGAGGATCTCGCGGCGCGCGTGCGCGTGATCGCGGAGCTCTCGGCCGGTGAGCGGCGGGGGGAGATGGCGGCGATCGCCGAGGCGCTGGACGAGACCGTGCGCACGCAGAACGAGTGGGAAGAGCGCGTCCTCTATCCGACCATCGACGCGCGTACGGCGTGCAGCGGGGTCGCGCTCTCGGCGCTCATGCAGATCGAGCACGCGCGCATGGCCCAGTCGATCGACGCCCTGGCCGAGCTCGCGCTCGGCTCCAGCCCGGATGCGCTCCGATTCGCGGTGACGTTCGAGCGGCTCGTGGGCTTGCTGCTCGGCCACCTCGAGGTGGAGGATCGCGTGCTGTTCAGGCTCCTCGAGCCGGGGTAGCGGAAAGCGGACAGGCGTCGGCGCCGCCCGTCGCGGCCTGGCCGGTGCGCACGAGCTCATGCTGCAGGGTCGCCACGGAGATGCCGAGCACACGCGCCGCCGCGGCCTTCGTGCGCGTCTCCTCGAGCGTGCGGCGCACGGCGTAGGCCCGCAGCTCCGCCAGCGTCGCGCCAGGGACGACCGGCACCCGCGCCGCCTGGCCGAGGTCCGCCGGCAGGTCGCGACGCTCGATGTGCGGTCCGCGCGCGAAGATGGTGGCGCGCTGCAGCACGTTCTCGAGCTCGCGAATGTTGCCGGGCCACGCGTGGTGCACGAGCGCGTGCATGGCGTCGTCGGAGAAGTCGACGAGGGAGCGCCCCTCCTCGGCGGCGACCCGCGCCACGATCTCGGTCGCGAGGGTCGGGATGTCCTCGCGCCGCTCGCGCAGCGGGGGCACCACATGGGTGAGCACGGCCAGGCGGTAGTAGAAGTCCGGCCGCAGCCGGCCGCTCGTCATGGCGGACGCAAGCTCGCGGTGGGTCGCCGCGAGGATCCGCACGTCGAGCTCGATCGGCGTCTGTCCCCCGACGCGCTCGATCCGATGGTCCTGCAGGAAGCGCAGCAACTTGACCTGCGTCGCCGGAGCGATCTCGCCGATCTCGTCGAGAAACAGCGTGCCGCCGCGGGCCTTCTCGAGGTGCCCGATGCGCCTCGCGCTCGCACCCGTGAAGGAGCCCCGCTCGTGCCCGAACAGCTCGCTCTCGAGCAAGGACGGCGAGAGCGAGCTCACCGGCAGGGACACGAACGGCGCCGCGGCGCGCGCGGACAACCTGTGGATGGCGCGGGCCGCCGCGGTCTTGCCCGTGCCGCTCTCGCCGAGCAGCAGGACGGAGGCCCGGCACTCGGCCGCCTGGCGGATGAACGCGTGCAGGTGACGCATCGCGGGGCCGGTGCCTGCGAGCTCCGGAATGGGCGTCATCACCTGTCGCCGGATGGCGTCGCCGGACGGAGCCAGCCGACCGACCGCATCGAGCAGGCGATCGATCGAGAACGGCTTCTCGAGATAGTCCCCGACGCCCGCCTGAAAGGCGTCCACCACCCCACGCAAGGAGGCGTGGCCCGTCATGAGGATGCAGCGCCCGGTGCAAAGCGTGCGCACGCGCTCGATGAGCTCGAGACCGGACATGCCCGGCAGAGAAAGGTCGGCCACGAGCAGGTCGGGCGCGAAGGTGTCGATGAGCTGGAGCGCGCGATAGGCGGATGCGCACGCCCCGGTCTCGTAGCCCACGCTCTGCAGACCGGTGACGACCGCCTCCCGGAGCTCGGCATCGTCCTCGACGATCAGAACGCGGATACTCATGGCGCCTTCGATAAAGGTTGGCCTCTCCGGCCAGATGCGCAAGGCCACCGCGGCGGATGGCACGGCATCTGAATAACAGGTGGGTGCGAGCAGCCATTGGGCTGGCGCAGACCGGGAGAGAGCAATGCCTGAGATGCGATGCCGGGACGTCATGACGCGGTTGCCGGCCTGCCTCGCCGGCGAGGACACGCTGCAGGTGGCTGCGCGCAAGATGCGCCAGCTCGGCCTTGGCTTTCTGCCGGTGTGCGGCACGCACGGCGAGGTCGTGGGCACGCTGACCGATCGCGAGGTGGTGAGCGCGTGTGCCGACGGGATCGATCCGGCCTACACCCGGGTCCGCCGGCTGATGGGTGCGGTCGCGCCGAGCTGTGGCCCCGACGACGAGCTTGGCCGCGTGCACGCGCTCATGAGAGAGAACGGCTCCGGTCGGGTGCTGGTGGTGGACACCGACGACGCGCTGCTCGGCATCGTCAGCGTGGCGGATCTGGCCTGCGTCGATCCTGTGCAGGCCGGTGAGACGCTGCGCGAGCTATCGGTCGCTCTGCCCGTAGGAACGGCGCGGGCACACCGACCCCCACACAGCCAGGTGTCCTTCGGTGAGCCTGCCGAAGAGGAGCTACCGAGCCCGCTCCGCGAGCTGTCCGAGCAGCCGTGGGAGTGACCGGCTGCTCGCGACTGACGGCGGGAGCCAGCGCACAAGGTCGCTCCAGATGCGCCGATGTGCGCGCATTTCCTCAGGCGCGTCATCGCCTCGTTTCCGTGTACCATCGCGCATCTGCTGCACCGTCGTGCTCTCGCGTCTGCCCTGCTCTCCCTCGCATGCTCCAGCTCGATCCTTGCGCGTCGCTCCGCGTAGCCGCGGCCGCTGACGCCGCCGCGGAGCGGGACGGTATCGAGCGCGCCCTGGTGCTCTGGAACCGGGCGCTCGGCGCCCACCTGTCCACCACCGACCATGGTCTGTACGACGACCAGCGCGGCATCGTCTTCATCAACCGCGACCTCGTGGACGGCCTCAGTACAGCCGGAAGCCAACCGCCGCGCCGAGCCGATTTTCTCACGCGCCATTGCGAACCGATTGCGCGGCGTGGGGGCGCGGCCCGGAACTCCTTCCGAACCGAATCGGGCGATCCGGTACGGCGAGTGCAGCTGGTTTGCACGGGGATCGCATGCCCCAGGGCGCAATTCCTGATCGGCGGCCGCCATGGTCGCGCAGACCTTGCGGACTCTCGCGGAGGGCCGAGCCGACGCGGCGCGGCGCGGGTCGTGCCACACCGCGTGCCTCGCGGTGAGCAATCCATGCGCCAGGCTGGCATGCGCGTCGCACGGATCCACGATCAACGCAGGAGTCAGCCATGATGAGCGAGCCCACGCAGGTCCATATCGAGGCCGGGGACGTCATCCTCTCGGGCGACCTCGAGGCTCCGCATGCTGCGTGCGGGCAGGTCCTGTTCGCACACGGCAGCGGATCCAGCCGCCACAGCCCCAGAAATCGCAGGGTAGCGGAGGCGCTTCACGCGAGCCACCTCGCCACGTTGCTGTTCGACCTGCTCACCGCCGAGGAGGAGGAGCGCGATGCCCTGACGCGCAGCCTGGGCTTCGACATTGGCTTGTTGGCGCGGCGACTCGAGGGGGCGACCGACTGGGCGCTGCGCCAGCCCGATTGCGGGGCGCTCGGCCTCGGCTACTTCGGCGCGAGCACCGGCGCGGCGGCGGCCCTGGTCGCGGCGGCGGCACGACCGAGCGTCGTTCGCGCGGTGGTCTCGCGCGGTGGACGACCCGACCTCGCGGGCACGCTGCTGTCACGCGTGATGGCACCGACGCTCCTCATCGTCGGCGAACGCGACGCCGAGGTGCTCGCGAAAAACCGCGAGGCCGCCCGTCGGCTCGGGGGGCCGTCGGAGCTGGTCGTGATCGCGGGCGCGACCCACCTGTTCGAGGAGCCGGGCGCGCTCGAGGAGGTGGCCCGGCTCGCCGCCGGCTGGTTCACGCGGCATCTGTGCATCGCACCGGGCGCGCACCCCGTGAGCCCAGGCGCCACGCTGCGGTGAAAGGTCATGGTCTTTCGCGATCGGGTCGACGCCGGACGGCAGCTCGCGGCCCTCTTGTCCGCGTACCGAGACCAGCGGCCGCTCGTCCTCGGCTTGCCCCGCGGGGGCGTGCCGGTCGCCGCCGAGGTGGCCCGCGCCCTGCGTGGAGATCTCGACGTGTGGGTGGTGCGCAAGCTCGGCTGCCCGATCCAGCCGGAGCTCGGCCTCGGCGCGCTGGCCGAAGGCGGCGAGATCGTGATCGACGAGGGTAGAGTCGCACGCACGGGCACCACCCTGGAGGATCTCGCCCAGGTGGCGCGCCGCGAGGCGGCGGAGGTCGCGCGCCGCATCCGCCGCTACCGCGGGGGCCAGCCAGCCCCCGAGGTGCGAGGGCGCACGGTCATCGTGGTCGACGATGGCGTGGCCACCGGCGGGTCCGTGCGTGCGGCGCTGCGGGCGCTGCGCAAGCTTGCCCCGGCGCGGCTCGTGCTCGCCACGCCGGTCGCCGCCTCGCAGACGCTGCGCGAGCTCGCGGCCGAGCCTGACGAGATCGTGTGCGTCGAGGCGAGCCCGCACCTCCATGCGATCGGCGCCTGGTACGAGGACTTCCGCGCGACTCCCGACGAAGACGTGGCCGAGCTCCTGCGAAGGGCTCGCGAGCGATCCGCCGGCGCCGCCGCGCGCCCCTGATCCTCCCGCGCCCGGTGGCACGCGGGATGCTGCACCCATCGGCATGCGCACCAAGCGTCGCTGGCTCCTGCACGCCTGCGGTCGAGCGGCCACCCGGGGATCGTGCGTGACCGTGGCGCTGTCCTCCTTCTTCGGGGCGCTTCTCCTGGGCTCGCCCCTGGTGCTCGCCCTCGGGACCGTCGCCTTCGCCCTGCTGGCCGCCTGGCAGCTCAGCCGACCCGTGCTGTGGCAGGAGATGCTGCGCGCGCCCGAGCGCGATGCGCTTGCCAGCGTCGCAGACCTCGCCGATCCGACCTTGCGCGTTCACCTGACGGCGATCGCGGCGAGCCGCCAGGCGCTGGAGGTCGCGCTCGGCGGCGCTCCAGAGTCGCTGTGCGCGCACCTCGCCCGCGTCATCGCGGCCCGCGAGGCACTGGAGGCGCGCGCGAGCATCCTGTTGCAGCGTGCGGATCAGCTCTACAAGTGGATGCGCCCGCTGCAGCCCGATCTGCTGCGGACCGAGCTCGAACGCGCCGCCGCGCGCGCACGAGACTACGCGGAGCCCATCACACGCGAGGAGCGCGCAAAGCTCAGTGTGCTCAGGGAGCGGCAGCTGGCCGCCGTCCGAGGCATCGAACGCCTGCGCGAGCGCCTGCTGGCGCGGCTCGATGCGATCGTGGCGGCAGTCGAAGGCTTGCCGGCGCGCATCCTGTGGATCCGGGCGCAGCCCCTCGCGTCGGCGGAGGGGACGTACGCGGAGGACATCGGGCAGCTGGAGGCAGACCTGCGCAGTCTCGACGGGGACCCCGTGCCCTCGCTCACCTCGGGTGACCCTGGAGAGTCACTTTGCTCCTACCTGCAAGCCAGCGGAGGCGCATGACTTGCGCGGGTCCCGGACCGCCACCACATTCTTGCTGCGAGGTGCGGGCGATCGCCGCCCAAACCCCATCGCGCGGCCTTGAGGCTGAAGTTGGTATGGAAGCTGTAGGGCCACGCCGCGGAGGTCGAACATGAGGACCGTGGTCTTGAGCGACGTCGAAGCGATCATCCTTCTGCGAGCCGTCGACGCCCAGCTGCATGAGCTGCAGGTCGAGCTGGTGCACACGGATCTGCGCGAGCTGCGCCAGGAGCTGCGCCAGGACATCGACGCCCTCGAGCGCGCCCGGCTCAAGTTGCTCGGGGCTCCACAGCCCCGGGACACCCCACGGGCCGCGGAGCAACCCGCGCAGGGCAGCCGGAGGCCGGCCTAGGGCTTCGGGATGCGGAGGGTCTTGCTGATCATGAGGCACCCCGAGACCAGGAACATCCCGGAGAGCGCGTGCAGCGACCCGCCGAGCAGCGGCCACGCCTGCGCGGCCCCGCGTGACCACGCCAGCATGACGACCCCGAGGGGCACGATCGACGTCGTGATGGGTGTCCCTTCGTAGTAGGGCACCTTGTCTGCCGGGCCTTTGACGGCCGCGGCCGCGGTGATGTTGTAGCGCGCCAGGCGCGAGACGCCGCAGGCCGCGAACCAGATCAGGAGCACCTGGTCGAGGGCACCATCGAGCCCGGTTGCGAAGGCGATGGCCGCTGGCGCGACGCCGAACGAGATCACGTCGGCGAGCGAGTCCAGCTCGCGCCCGAGCGGCGAGGCCTCCCGCCGAAAGCGGGCGATCCGTCCGTCGAGCACGTCGAAGACGATCGCCAGCGGCACCAGGGCCGCCGCCAGGTAGAGGTCGCGCGGGTGACCCGTGGAGACGTGCCGCATCGCGCGGAAGATCGCGGCGACCCCGCAGGCACCATTGGCGATGGTGAAGAGGTCAGCCAGGTGGAAGCTGCGCAGCATCGAGAAATGCCGCGGCGTGCTCTCGGACGTCATCTCGCCTCCGGCCGCATGCCGGTGCGCGATTCGTAGACCCGCAGGGCGGGCAGCTCGAGCGCGGTGAGAAAGCCCCCCTTGCCGCAGCCGGTGTCGAGGCCGTAGACGGCCTCCCCGGCCCACAGGTCCGCCGGATCTTCCGGGGTGTAGCAGCTGAGCTCGGGCGGCAGCTCGGTGGTCACCGTGTGCCCGACGACCACGGGCTTGCCCCGGTAGCGCTCGAAGAAGCCGCGCTTTCGCACCCACAGCAGCGTCTCGGGCGGCGTCACCTGCGACGGGTGCGGCCAGACGCCCGCTTCGTCCTCGGGCAGGCCGGCGTGCACGTAGATGGCGTGCTGGTCCTCGTGGTAGTGCGGCAGCGCATCGAACCAGTCGAGCACCTCGGCCGGAAAGAACGCGCCGGCCATCATGGCCAGCAGGTCGTCCATGCTCGGATCCTCGCGCGACGGTGGCAAGCCCGCGTAGGAGCGGTAGGTCGACGCACAGCCATTGGGCACGCGCAGCACGAACTCCGGCCAGCCGCCGCGGCGCACCACGCGCAGCCACGCGTCCTCGTGATTGCCGCGCAGCGCGACGACGCGCGCAGGCGTCCGCGCGGCCAGGCCCCGGCGCACGAGCTCGACCACCTCCGCCACACGGGGGCCGTGGTCGACGTAATCGCCCACGAACACCAGCGAGTCCTCGGCGTCCAGCGCCGGCAACTGCGCGAGCAACCGCTCGAGCGCCTCGAGGTCGCCGTGGATGTCCCCGATCGCGAACGTGCGGTGCGCCAAGGTCCCTCCTCGGTTTCACGAGCCACCGCACGACCGGCCAGAGCGGCCGCACCGGCGGTGTGCTCATCATACCCTGGGAGGCTCCCTCGCGCGGGCGCATGGCGCTCGGGAAGGCTCAGCGCACCTCGAGGTCATGCCTGCCGGCGAGATCACGGCGCAGCGTGAGCCAGAGCTGCGCGGAAGCCGCGTCGATCGACGCGAAGTAGTCCACGTCGGCCACGAGGACCGCGCCGTCGAGGGACACCGCCAGGGCGCTGCCGTGGTAGCCGGAGATCACGATCACCGGGTGCTCGAGCGCGGCGCCGGCCACGTCGAAGCGCAGGCGCGCGACGTCGCCCGCGGCGTCGGCGTTCCAGGTCGCATAGCGCGCGTCCCAGCCGGCGGGCTCGAGCGGCGCCATGTCGGTGCGCCCCACGCCCGCGGGACCCATCGTCCACACGCGCCCCAGGCTCGCGGTCAGCCGCGTCTGCTGCGCGGCCTCGACCTGCGCGACCTGGTGCGCGACCGCGCCGGCCGAGTGGCGACCGAGCACCATCGCCACCGCGTAGCTCTGGTAAGGATACCCTGACAGCATGCGCTGGTCGCCGAGCGCGGGGTACTGCCGCTGGCCGACCGCGCCGAAGTTCGCACCCCAGGCGAGACGCTTGGACTTCTGCCCACCCTCGAAAGGCAACTCGTATTGATTGAGCTGGTACGCCCAGTTCCAGTCCATCGGCATGCCGGGTCCGGTCGAGCGCTGACCCCAGTGGTCGTAGAACCAGTAGCCGCCGGCGTCGTGTTGCTCCCAGGTCTGCGTCTGCACAGCGCCCATCTCTGCGTCGGCGCCATTGGCCCACTCGATGACGTAGGGCACCGTGTTTGGCATCGAGTAATCCCACTGGCTCTGCAGGCTGATCGGCGCGTCGAGCGACGCGAACTTGTAATGGTCACCCCAGCCGACACCATCGACGTCGGCGCGCATGCCGTAATCCCATTGCAGGTCCCCATAGGGGGCGCGGGTGTCGGCCTTGATCGCGTCCGCGGGTGCGCGCGAGGCATCGAAGGTGATCGACCACAGGGGATGATCCTTGCCGGTCGCGAAGGTCCAGTGGACGGTGATGTCGACCTCGTGACCGTCGATCGGGTGCGCCCAGCGATACTCGAGGATCGCGTGATGACGGCCCGCGAGCACGGTGCGAAAGCTGCCGCGCGTGTCGTCGGACAGCGACGCCGTGTTCTTGAAGTGATTGACCGTGAAACCCCAGCCGGGGTGGCGCTGGCTCGAGCCGTCGCAGGTGCGCGTCTGGCCGGCGCTCTGGTAGACGTACTGGCGCAGGTAGCCGCCGAAGTGCCCGGTCGGATCCTGCGCGTCGTTGTGCACCATCGCGGCCGAGCGCGGCTTGCAATCGGCGTCCCGCCAGACGAAGCGCTCGCTCACAAAGCCGTCGACGTTCGCCCCCGCGTCGATGGC
>JAHFDS010000150.1 GCA_023248855.1 Myxococcales bacterium | reverse complement strand
CTGCACGTCGGTCGGCATGATGAGCGCAGGAGATCAGCCCCCGCTCCAGCCGTCGAGGATACACTCACCGGATCACGCGTTTCTGCCGTGAATCGCCGGCCCCATTTCCGGATCACGCCCCTGCGATACGTGTCCACGCCTCGCAAGCTCCGCTCTGTTAAGGAACCGCGTGGGGCGCGCCCTGCCCAGCGGCTCTTACGCATCGTTGGCTGGCTTCTGACGTGCGAGCAGCCGGTGACGCGAGAGGAGATCTGGGACCAGTTTCCCGGCGAGTACACCGGCGACCCCACGACCAAGGAGCGCAAGTGGACGCGCGACAAGGACGCCCTGCGCGAGGCCGGCGTTCCGATCTCGTACATGGAGGACGTCAAGGGCTACGTCGTCCAGCGAGACCAGTACTACCTTCCAGCGCTGCACTTCTCTCCCACGGAGGTGGCCATGCTGTGGACGGCCGGGCAGGCCGCGCTGCGGCTTCGCGGGTTGCCGTGGCGAGAGGAGCTCGAGTCGGCGCTCCGGAAGCTGCGTAGCGCCGACCCCGCGCGGCACGCACGGGCAGCGGTGCCCCCACTCCTCCAAGACACTAACGCGGCGGCGCCCGATGAGCAGGCGTGCTTCGTGGAGCTGATCAAGGATGCCGCCCGGCAGCGCAAACGCTTGTGGATGAGGTACTTCACCGCCGGCCGGAGCGAGGAGACCGAGCGGGAGGTCGATGTCCACGGCATCGCCTGGCGGCGCGGTGCTTGGTTGTTCGTCGGGCACTGCCATCTTCGTGGCGCGCCGCGGGTGTTCTACGTCAGCCGCGTGCGCGGGCTGAAGTTGAGCGACCAGAATCCCGGCGCTTCGGACTACGAAGTGCCTGCCGACTTCGACATCCGCCGCTACGCGGTCCAGCAAGAGTGGGACTACTGGATCCATGCCCCCGTTGCCGCCAGCGTGGCGTTGCGAGGTGGGCTGGCGCCCTTGGCCGACACCCTCTTACCAGGGGCAGCTGTGTCCAACTCCGAGGACGGGGCTACCGTCGGCGAGCTGCATGTGCGCAATCTGGACGCACTGGTGCGTCACGTGCTGTCTCTGGGGCCGGATGCCGAGCTCCTCGCGCCGGAGGAGGGACGCGCTCGCGCCAGGGAGATGCTCGACAAGCTGGTGCGGGCGTGAAGCCTGACTTCCTCCACCGCCTCGAGCGCCTCCTCGTGTTGATCCCGTTCGTGGCGAAGCACAGGGCCGGCGCCCCGCTCGCCGAGGTGCTCGCGTTCGGCGGGTACCGGAATCGCGCCGAGCTCGAGGAAGACCTCGCTCTGGCCGCCGAGATCGGTCTGCCCCCGGAAGAGCCGGGCGACTTTCTCGAGATCACGATCCAGGACGACAAGGTCGAGGCCCTCTTGCCCCAGCGCTTCAACCGCCCCCCGCGGCTGACCGTGGACGAGGCCTCGGCGCTGTCCGCGAGTCTTCGGGCCCTGGGTGACAGCGTGGGCAAGACGTTGGCCGCAGCCCTGGATCGGCTCCGTCACGCACTGCCCGAGGGCGTCGAGGAAGCCCTTGCCGCCGCCGAACGCCGGATCGCCATCGAACCGCCCGCCGCGACGCGGTGGCATGACGTGCTCGAGCGTGCGATCGAGCGCCGCAACGAGCTCACCCTGGCCTACTGGGCGCAGAGCAGGGACGTCACCACCAACCCCACGGTCGAGCCGCTCCGGCTCCACGTGCACCGTGGCCACTGGTACCTCGTGGCGTGGAACCCCGCCCTGGCCGCGGAGCGCACGTATCGCGTCGACCGGATCACCGGCGTCCAGGTGAACGCTCGCGTCTTCGAGCCCCGCCAGTCCTTCGCGCTCGCACGACACGACGACACCATGTTCGCCTCGCGGGGCGCTGAACCGCAGGCCGAGGTCCGCTTCTCCGCGGCGCTCGGCGGCTACGTGGGCGAGCGCTGGCCCGAGCAATCACACCGAAACGCGGACGGTTCGTGGTCAGTCGTGTGCCCCGTCCGCGGTGGCGAGGCGCACTTCCTCTCGTGGATCCTCGGGTTCGGCGGCGAGGCGGAGCTCGTGAGCCCGGAGTCGCTTCGGGCGGCGCTTCGATTGCGCGTCCAGCAGCTGCAGCGGATTTACGTTCCGATGCCCGCAGGAGCCGCCGCTGACACCTGACCGCGATCAGTTGCATGACTGCCAAGGTCCACCCCCATCGGCGCGCGGAGCTGCCTGGGGAGAAGAGCTGGGACGACGCTCCGTCACGGCCGCTTGTTGACCTCGACGGCCTGTCGGATGGCCAGCGCAAGGCGCCGCGATCGTGATATCGATCGGGCCCATGCTGAGGGTCGTCAATCCGCACCACTGGCTCGACGAACGCGGCGATCCGCCGCTCGACAACGCGCGCATCCGGCGGCAGGTCCTGCGCATCGCGCGCCTCATCGAGTACGGCGGACCGCTCGCGTCTGGCGAGAGCCGCGAGACCCTCGTGGAGTGCTCCATGCGGCCGGGTCGCAAGCCCTGCCCGGGGCTGCTCTGGGTGGTCAAGGTCGAGAACGACGACATCTACTGCTACTGCATGTCGTGCAAGCGCGACGAGGTGCTGATCCACGACTGGCAGGACACCATCTGGGCCGAGGGGATGATGGAGCCGGTGCCACCCGAGCCCGAGCGGCCCCGCTCCAGCCAGCCCAACTGACGGAACCCCTTCTCGAGGAAGGCATTTGATGAACTCATCGCCGGAAAAGCCAACGCAGCAGCACTCGGCCCCCGCCTGGGTCCGATCGGCGCTCGAGCGCGCCACGGAGCTGCGGTTTCTGTTTCAGAACGCGCACGGGGAATCCTGGTGCGCCGAGATCGGACGCGCGGGGCAGGTCACCGTCTCGGGCCAGGACGTCGACTGGACGCCGGTCACCGTGACCGCGCGCGACGTCCCAACCGAGCTCGAGGCACAGCGCGCAGCGGCGCTGCTCGGAGGTGCGCCGCTCGCACCGCTGGCGGGGCGCTGGATCATCGGCGAACCGGAGCGCGCCTGGTGGGTCTCGGTGCTCCTGGTGGCGGTGAGGATGCGTCCCAGAAGCCTCGAGTAGTGCGAAGGGTGCTGACCCGATGAAGATCCAGAAGATCCATCCATGCCTGTGGTTCGACGACCAGGCCGAGGACGCTGCGAAGCACTACGTTTCGATCTTCGCGCGGTCGAAGATCACGCGGGTATCTCGCTACGGCGAGGGCGGCATGGGCAAGCCCGGCTCCGTGATGCTGGTCGACTTCCAGCTCGATGGCCTCCGGCTCAGCGCGCTCAACGGTGGGCCGCACTTCAAGCTCACGCCCGCGATCTCGCTGTCCGTCTCGTGCGAGACGCAGAAGGAGGTCGACACGCTGTGGCGAAAGCTGGTCAAGGGCGGCAAACCCTCCCGGTGCGGCTGGCTCGAGGACAGGTTCGGTCTGTCCTGGCAGATCGTGCCCGAGGTGCTCCCCAGGCTGATGCGTGACAGGAACCCCGCCAAGGTGATGGCCGTGACCCAGGCCATGCTGACGATGGTCAAGCTCGACTCGGCGAAGCTGCAGCGGGCGTACGACCGTGCCTGATCCTCGAAGCCACCGGCGCCCGGCGGCCATCCTTCTCATGGGTGCGCTCGTGGCGGCTTACTTCGACTGAGAAGAGCGAAAACGCTAGGCGCCGCTGAGCGTTTCGCGTGCGGAGGGGCGTGAGCCGCGAAGGGGTCGCTACGCTGTGTCCTTCGGTTTCAAGTAACGGTTGGGGACATTGCTGAGCGTCGGTGCCGGCCGTCCCGAGGCCTGCAGCAGCAGCGCGATGTTCGCGTAGATGTGCTCCTCCTGGCGGTGCATCTGCGGGAGGAGCCCGAGCTGCGCGTAGGAGACGGGGGTCACGTCGTAAACGGTGGTCTCCCAGTCGAAGCCCTTGCCCCAGGTGATCCCCCGAACAGATGTCGCAGGGCTCGCGCCCGCCGCCAGTAGCTGGTGCAGGATCGGCGCGCTGCGGTTGTCATTGGAGTTCACGGTGTGGAAGAGCGCCGTGTGGCCATTGAAACCGTTCGCATCCAGCGCAGCCCGGCAGTCGACCTCGGCGCCGCGCTCGAGCAGGACCCGAACCGCGGTCGCGTGGCCGTACTCGGCCGCCACGTGGAGCAGAGATGCGCCCACGAGTGGAGTGAAGGCCGAGACCATCGTCGTGCGATGCGCGATCAGCGAGGGACTTGCGTCGAGCGCTCGCCTGATCGCGGGCTCGTCATCGAGCAGCACCGGCGCCAGCATGGGATCGGCGAGCTCGGCGCCTCGTTCGAGCAGCAGCCGCAGGCAATCCGGGAACATGTCAGACCGCGTGTACATCTCGGTGAGCCAGGTCGTCAGAGACCGACCCGCGACCTGGGAACGCGGATCGAGCCCACCGTCCAGGGCGGCCCGGATCCCTTCGACGGAATGGAGCTCGATGGCGGTGAGGAGCTCTTGCTCGGCTGACGTCATTCGCGGCTCCCGTGGATCAAGCGGGACCTGAGCTCGATCCTCACGAAGATGCCGCGCGGGTTGGACTGGGATCGATCACGCTTCTATGCCGTGCCAGCAATTCTGCGATGAAGTCGGCCACGACGCGGATCCGGAGCGTGCCGCGGTGCTGCTCGTGGGACACGAGGAACATGTCGCACCGACCGAAGCCGAGGGTCTCGACCCGCGCGAGCGCGGGCAGGGGGTCTCCGAGCAGGCAAGGAACAGCGGCCAGGCCGAGCCCTGCGGTGGCCGCGGACAGGAGCGCGTCCGGCTCGTTTGCGCGAAAGGCGATCGACCCGCCGTGCCCCTCCTCGCGCATCCATTCGAAGCCGGGCATCCCGCCGAGCCCCTCGTAGACCAGGAGGTCGTGGCCCGCGAGCTGATCGCGCCCGCGCGGGATGCCTTTGCGCTCGAGGTACAGCTTGGACCCGTACACGCATCCGCCGAGCTCCGCCACCTTGCGCGCGGTGAGCGACTGGTGGGACGGACGCACGTTGCGGAGCGCGAGGTCGGCCTCGTGCTGGGCAAGGTTCAGGATCTGGTTGGTGCCGACGAGCTGCACCTCGAGCTCGGGATAGGCGTGCTTGAGCTCGGGCAACGCCGGGATGATGAACCGGGCGGCCAGGAACTGCGGCGCCGTGAAGCGAACCGTGCCGCGGGGCTTGGCATCGGTGGCCTCCGAGAGGCGACCCTCGAGCGCCTGGGCCGCCCGCGCCATCTCGTCGGCCGCTGCGACAGCCTCGCGCCCGGCCGCGGTGAGCGTCATGCCTGAAGGCTTGCGGTCGAGCAGCCGAGTGCCGAGCGATTCCTCGAGCGCGGCCAGCCGGCGGCTGATCGTGGCCTTGGTGACGCCCAGGTCCTTGGCCGCGGCGGCGAGCGTTCCACGCCGGTGCACCGCGAGCAGGTACCTGAGATCGCTCCACTCCACGCGTTGCGATTATCGCACCCCTGGGTTTCGCATTCGGCGTCTTCTCGGCAGCGCGCCCGCGCGGTACTCGTGGAGTCGAAAGGAAGGACACTCACATGGCACTGCTCATCCACTTTTCCCCGAAGGGCATGAACGACAAGAAGTACGCGGAGGTCCTGCGCCGGCTCGACGCGGCCGGCGCCGCGGCCCCGCAGGGCCGCCTCCACCACACCTGCTACGGCCCCAAGGACGCGCTGCTCGTGGTCGACCTGTTCGACACCATGTCGAGCTTCGAGGCGTTCGGCAAGACGCTGGTCCCGATCCTCGCGTCCCTCGAGATCGACGTGGGCCAGCCCCAGGTCACGGAGGTGCACAACATCATCCGGGGCTAACGACGGAGGGCGAGCAAGACGCCGCTGAGGATGGCGGCACCGGCGCCAATGAGCCGCAGCGTCAGCGGCTCGTCGAGAACCAGCATGGCTCCGACCGCAGCCAGCGGCGGCACCATGAGCTGGACGACTGCGGCCCGGGAGGCGCTCAGGCCGCGCAGCGCCGCATACCACAGGGTGTAGGCCAGGCCGGAGGCCAGCGCGCCCGAGGCCACTGCCAGCATGAGCCCGCGTGCCGAGACGTGGACGGCGCCGAGCTCAACGACCATCACCCCGACGGCGAAGGGCACGGCGCGCAGGAAGTTCCCGGCCGTCACGGCGACGGGCGGCGCGGCGCTCTTCCGCCCGCGCAGGGAGTAGATGCCCCACGCGACGCCCGCCCCGACCATGAGCGCGGCCCCGAGCGCGTCCGGCGCCTGGAGGCCTGGAAGGGTCAGCGCGACCAGCCCACCCGCCGCGAGCGCGAGCCCGACCCACTCCGTGATGCGAGGGCGCTCGCCCCGGTACAGGCCCCAGCCGATCATGGTCGCCTGAACGGCCCCGAAGAGCACGAGCGCGCCGACTGCTGCCCCGATTCGGAGGTAGGCGAACGAGAACAGGATCGCGTAGGCGAAGAGCGCCGCGGCTGACACCCAGCTGCCGGCGAAGGGCGTCCGGCGCGCGACGGGATCCGCACGCACGAGCACGGCCAGCACGAGCGCGCCGGCAGCCAGCCTGACCAGCGTGAACGTGCTGGCGTCGATCGCGCGCGGCCCGAGCGCCAGCCGACAAAGCAACGAGTTCGCCGCGAAACCGGTCAGTGCGAGCGCCGTGAGCGTCGCAGTGCGCGTGGCGCCCTCCACGACAAGAACGATAGCACCCTGTCGTCATTTTCCTCTCGAGCTGTAACGAGGCCCCTCGGCCGTCGTACGATGATCCAGTGCGCCAAATTCCGATCCTCGTGACGCCATTGAGCGTCCCCCTTCACGTCCGGAGGGCTGCTCGCTGGTCCGGGCTCGTCCTCGCGCTGGCCCTGACCAGCGCCCCGCGCCTGGCCGAAGCCTGAGGCTGTGGCCCACCGGCCGGTTCGGCTGGCAGTCAGATTCCGGGCAGCGCGGCACCAATGTGGGACGCGAGCCTGGCGTATTCCCAGTTCGATGCGGACCTTAGGCTCGGCGGCCAGGACACCGCGCTCTCGGAGCGAATGCTGGCGGTTTCGCTCGGGCGGCGGCTCGGTGAGCGCTGGCATGCGAGCGTCACGGCCGCGGCGATCCTCGGCGGAGATCTCATCGCGCCGGGCGCTTCACCCGAGGTGGGTGCGGGCTTCCTGGGCGCCCTCGACGGCAGCGTGCGCCTGCTCGACGAGCAGAGGCTCAGCCCCAGTGTGCAAGTGACCCTCGGCGTTGCGGCGGCGAGGACGCACACCCAGCCGTCGCCGACGACCGAGCGGGCTGGCCTCACCGCGCTCGACGCCCGGGTCGGGATCACCATTGGCAAGACGCTCTTCGACCGCGTGGGTGTCCATGTGGCGGCTCGGGGCTTCGCCGGCCCGGTGTCCTGGGATCGTCAGCCCGCCGTCAGCGGTGGCGATCGGCACCACTACCAGCTCGGCGCGGGGGTGAGCGTCGCGCTCCCCCAACAGCTGCGAGTCTTCGCGGAGTGGTCCCCGTTCGGCGAACGCGCAGTCACGGCCGGCATCGGGCTCGCATTCGGAGCGAAGCCGACTCCGCCCCCTCCGGCTCCCGCCGAGCCCAGCAACCAGATCATCGCCTGGGGCCAGACTGTCGGACAGCAGTAGGAATCTCGCCGGCAAGCAGGTGCTATTGGCTCGCGGGAGGCATCTCGGGAAAGCGCGGTAGGGCCGGGCCGAGCAGGTCCCACGGCTGGAGGCGCTTGGCGAAGACCGCCATCTGAGGCGCGAACACGGACGGGTCGTCGAGTGCGGCAACGCGAAACGTCACCATTCCCGGGAAGCCAGAGCTGCGCCCGGACACCGGCGTGCCGCAGACCGGGCAGAACGACGTCGTGACGACGTTCCCACTGTCGGCCTTCCATTCGTAGCCGCGCGTCTCGCCGCTGATCTGGAAGCCCGTCTCGGGCACCATGGCGTGGAATGCGTGTCCAGCGCCGCTGAGCTTCTGGCAGCTCAGGCAGCAGCAGAACCCGGCCATCATCGGCTCGGCGCCGATCTCGAAGTGCACGGCGCCGCAGAGGCACCGCCCTGAATGCTTAGTCATTGGATGCTCTCCTCTTCGTTCAAACGATCTTCGCGCCCTTGGGCGGCTTCGGCTCACCGACGTTCTGGTAGAACCAGACCTCATACCCGCCGGGGTCGAGCACCTTGAAGGTACGATCGCCCCACCATTGCACGGTCAGCGGATCGGAGATCGCCACGCCCCGCTTCTTCACCAGCGCGTGATAGGCCTCGACGTCGGCCACCTCCAGGTAGATCTCCACCGGTTGCTTCCCCGACCGCGGCCTGCCGGGCAGGTCGGCCTGGGCGCGCATGAACATCAGGCGCGCGCCGCCGAGAACCACCGTGCAGAAATCGAGCTGGCCGTCCTTGCCGATGACGCCCATCACGTGATCGAAGCCCAGCTTCTCCACGTAAAAGGTGCGGATGGCGTCGACCGAGTCGACGCTGATGATGGGCATGACCTGCTTCGGTGCTGGATTGCTCATGCGCTCTCTGCTCCTTTCGTCCTTTCAAAGACCCTACGCTTCGACCCACTGGCCTTTCAACTACTCGAAGTAGTAGAAACTAGGGAGGTGAGAACCCCGGATCCGGAGCAGCTCGAGGAGATCGGCCTGTCGCTCTACGAGCGGAAGGCGCTGGTGGCGCTGATGGTTTGCGGGGTCGCAGACGCCGCGACCCTCTGCCGTGAAGGCGCCGTTCCGACCTCGAAGATCTACCGCGCGATGGAGAAGCTCGCACAGATGGGCCTCGCGCAGACTCAGCCCACGCGCCCGAAGCTGTACGCGGCCTTGCCCGCCGACGCGGTCGTCGAACGCGTGGTCGAGCTGGCGCGCGAACGCGCCGATCGCTTCGCCGCCGGGGCAGACGAGCTCCGGAAGACCCTCGCTGCGCTGCAGGGGCGCGTGCGGGGGCGACACACCTTCGTCGACCTGGCGCTCGGCTCCGAGAGCCACGTCAAGCGCCACCTGGTGCACCTGTCGACGGCGAAGAAGCAGATCCTCTCGTACCTCGAGCAGGGAGATCTGGTCGCGATCGATCAGGCGACCGCCCAGGGCTTCCCCGCGCTGCGGCGGATCGCGCGCAACACCGCCGAGCGCAAGGTCGAGCACCGGATGATATTTGGCTTCTCGTACCGGAGCGCCCCGGTGCTCGTCGAGTTCCTGCGCAAGCACCGCGTCGATCTGCGGCAGGCCACCGGCGTGCGCTACTCCGGCGAGCTCGGTCATCCCTTCCACGTGATCGACGAGGAGACGGTGCTCCTGCCGCTCGACCACCCCTTCGTCCGGGAGGGCCGCTTCGCGTCGCTGCTGATCCGGGACCCCGACCTGGCCGCGAGCCTCGCCCAGGGATTCCAGGAGCTCTGGCGCAAGGCCATGCGCGACCTGCGCGAGGTCAGCGCCGATCCGCGCAAGCCCTCCGCGTGAGGCCCCTTGAGGCACTTGACCACCGGCAGGATCGACCCGGATCCCGCAGCGACTGCTGCCCTCATCATGGAGCAGGGAGGGCGCCCATTCGGAGCGTTTTCGGGGATGATGCCCCGGTCATGATCGTCGCAACCTGCCATTGCGGAGCCATCCGGATCGACGCCCCCCGTCGCCCCCGGACCCTCACGGACTGCAACTGCTCCATCTGTCGCCGCTACGGCGTCCTGTGGGCGTACTACCAGGCGAGCACCGTCCGGGTTCACGGCGCACCGAAGTCGGTGGCGGGGTACGTCTGGGGCGACAAGCGCATCAAGTTCGCGCGCTGCGCGCGCTGCGGATGCGTCACGCACTGGGAGGCAACGCAACCTGCCGTAACGAGCCGCATGGGCGTCAACGCGCGCAACTTCGATCCAGCCGACGTCCGGGGCGCACGCATCCGGCGCCTCGATGGAGCGTCCACCTGGAAGTACCTGGACTGAGGCGATCCGGGACATGAGCACTCGCGTGCACGTTGCGCTCGCCGAGTTCGACGAGGCGGTCCGAGAGGCGCAGGCCGACATCGCGCGCCTCGCCGAACATCTCCAGCGACCTGACACGGTGCCCGAGCTGCTGGCCAGGATGTTCAAGCTCGACCAGCATCTGCGGAGCTTCTGCGAGGTGCCCCACGAGCGAGGCTTCGACGCCGAGGAGCGGGTCCAGTTCGACGAGCTCCTCCGAGCGCGATGGGTCCCGATCGACGACTCGAACACCCTGCTGCTCAAGCGAGTCCTGGCGACGCATGGGTGGCCGACCATCGGCCGCTTCGACCACTGCGCCGACAACAACGCCTGGGCCATCGCCCAGCACGCGGATCACGACCGAGCCTTCCAGCGCGAGGTCCTCGGGATCCTCGAGCCCCTCGTGGCCACCGGGGACACCGCGCCGGCGCACCATGCGTACCTCTTCGATCGTGTCGCCGTTGCGGAGGCGCGCCCGCAGCGGTATGGCACCCAGGGGCGCTGCGGGGGGCCAGGATGCTGGGAGCCAAAGCCCATCGAGGATCGCGACAGTGTCGACGAGTTGCGAGCCGCGGTGGGGCTCGGACCGATCGCCGACTACATCGCGACGATGAACGGGTTCTGCCGGTGAGGCGCGCGCGCGGCCCACACCGGCGGCCTCAGCGGAGAGCGCGCTGCAACAGGGCGATGATCTTCTGCTGCTCGGCGCGCGCGGCTTCCGACCCGGAGCCACCCCGACCGGTGGTTCTCCGCGCGAGGTCCAGGGCCGTGGAGCCGCGCCCGTTCGGCAGGCGAGGATCGGCGCCGGCCTCGAGCAGGCCTTTGACGGCGCCGGTGGACCGGGTGCGCACGGCACGATGCAAAGGAGCGGCGCCGTCCTTGTTGAGGGCGTTGGGATCAGCGCCTGCCTCGACCAAGAAGGCGATCATTTCCGCCTGGGCCCGAGGGTCCCAGGTCGGCAGGTGCGGACCACCGTCGGCGGCGTAGTGCAGTGGCTCGGCACCTCGGCGGTTCGCCGCGCGCGCATCGGCCCCGCTCGCGATGAGGAGGCGTGCCACGCGAGCGTCGTAGGCGGCGGCCGCCACGTGCAGGGCCGTGTCCCCCTCGTACACGTAGTGCGCGATCTCGGCCAGGAACCACTCCTGGGACTCGAGGCGGGAGGCGCCGAGGCTGGCGCGCTCGGTGGCAAGGGCTGGCGATGCCACGAGCATCTTTCGGGCCGCCGGGTCGCGGCGACCGATCGCCCGGAAGAACGCCGAGACGTTCGTGCCCGCGGACCGCGGCCTGGACGCACGTTTCGCGGGCATGCGATCGAGCCTATCCCAGCAGTGGAGACGATTTCCTGAGATGACCGCGACGTCGATGTACCCGCTGCCATCGGGAGGGGAGACTCTCGCACCTTTAGGTATCAAATACTGGTTACAGTACGTTTCATGGTCGTATAAACTACAATATATGGAGTCTTACGAGTCCACTCTGCAGGCCCTTGGTCGGCGGGCGCGCGAGCTGCGGATGCTTCGTGAGCTCAAGCAGGGGGAGCTCGCAGCGCGAGCGGGCCTCGCGCCGGGCACCATCCTGCGCTTCGAGCAGACCGGCAAGGCCTCCATCGAGAACGTGCTGCGCATCGCGATGGTGCTGGGCGCGGAGGACGCGTTCGAGAGGCTGTTCGAGCTTCCGAAGTACCGGACGCTCGACGAAGCCCTGGCGCGACCCGCCGTAGCGGAGCGCAAGCGGGTCCGGTCGCGGAGACGGAGTTGAAGCCCCGGTCCGGTCGAGCTGCCGGCGCGCGGGCGGCCTTCACGCCGGTCCAGCGTCTGAAGGTCTCTTACGAGCCGGAGGAGGGCCGCCTCATCCAGGTCGGACGCCTCGCGACCAAGGATCGCGAGGTTCTCTTCGAGTACGACACCGCGTTCCTGGAGCTCCGCCTCGAGCTGTCCCCGTTCAAGCTGCCGGCACGGCCCGGCGTGGTGGTGGGAAACCCCGCCCTCTGGGACGGGCTCCCCGGGCTGTTCGAGGACAGCCTGCCCGATGGCTGGGGACGTCTGCTCATCGACCGGCGGGCCGCCAGGGCGGGGTGCTCGCCGGCCGCGCTGGGACCACTCGACCGGCTCTCGCTCATCGGCGCGCGGGCCATGGGTGCGCTCGTGTACGAGCCCGAAGCGGAGCTCGAGCCACCGACCGTGGTGAGCCTTCCGGAGATCGCCGCGGACGTCGAAGCCGTCCTGAACGACGCCAGTGGCCCGGACCTCGACCGGCTGATGGCCCTCGGCGGCTCTCCCCAGGGCGCGCGTCCCAAGGCCCTCGTCCAGGTCGCTACCGATGGCACGGTCATCTACGGCGACCGTCGGAGCAGACCCGGCTGTGCTTTCTACGTGGTGAAGTTCCGGGCGAGGGACGACGACCCGCACGCCGGCACCCTCGAGCATGCCTACGCGCGCATGGCGGGCGACGCGGGCATCGACATGCCGCCCACCACCATGCTGGGCCGTACGCGCAGGCACCCCGGGTTCTTCGCCATCCGTCGGTTCGACCGGGAGGGCACGAGCAAGATCCACATGCATTCGTGCGCGGGCCTTCTGCATGCACCCCACACCTACCCGTCCACGACCTACCGCGACCTGCTGCTCCTGACGCGCCGCCTGACGCGTGACGAGGCAGCCGTGGCCGAGATGTTCCGCCGCGCCTGCTTCAACGTCTTCGCCCACAACCGCGACGACCACACCCGGAACTTCGCCTTCCTGATGAACGAGCGCGGGCAATGGCGGCCGAGCCCGGCCTACGACCTCACGTACTCGAATGGCCCAGGAGGCGAGCACGCGATGCTGGTGGCTCAGGAAGGCGCCAACCCGACGGAGGCCGATCTGCTCGAGCTCGCGAGGTCGGCAGACATCAAGCGCCCTCGGCGCATCCTCGACGAGGTGCGCGCGGCGGTCAGCCGGTTCGCAGATCACGCGGAGGCAGCCGGTCTGCCCGCCCGGTCGCGCCAGGAGGTCGCCAGGGCGCTCGGCGTCTCCGCCGGCACGACGGCGACGCCCGCGTCACGCCCGGTGAACGCGCTTCGCAAAGCGCCTCCGCGTCCGACAAAGCGCGTCCGGTGACCATTACCGATCCTCTTCGAGCCTGCGTAGCAGGTCCAATAGCGCCTTTCGCAGCGTCCTTGGATCCCGCCCTTCGCGCCATTGCGAAAGCGCTTCCACAATGACCTCGGCAATGGCATCATCGGCATTGCCGATCGAGGTCGTCTCCGTCGGTACGGAGGTCTCTCTTACTACAATACTACAGTCGCCCTCTGCTGCAGCGCGTCGATCGCCCTTTGACGCGTCGCCTCCATGAATGATTTCGCACTCATTGCTATCCATTGACTCCGACCGGAGCCCATTGTCGCGATTTCAAGTCCCGTCCACCCCGCAACCTAAACTATCGATAAGGCTCGGGATTCTCCCGGGCCTTCGTCGTTTTGGGCCTCTGTTGGCAGCCTGTTGGCAGAGCGATCGAGATCGTCGCATTCGGGGACGCGAATACGTGCGCCGAGCTGCTTGATGATGCGACGGTCTGGATTGACCTCGCCCTCCCCTGCCGCGAGCACCACCGGAGGCGTGTCCCTGTAGTGCGCCTCCGCGATGTGGACGTAGCGATGTGTCTCGTTGATGAGCTTGTGGCCCATCCACGACATGAGGCGCCACGGGTTCACGCCGAGCATCGCGGCGTGCGTCCCGAACGTGTGGCGGAGCGTGTGCCACCCACGCTCGGGTAGCCCCGCCTTCCGGCAGACGCGGTAGGAGAGGATCTTGATCTGGTTCTCGTTGTGCTTCGCGTGTCCGACCAGATCGCGGATCACGTAACCCTCGCGGACGACGCGCAGCGCCTTGAGCGCGGCGAAGAGCGTCTCGGTCATCGGGATCGTCCGGCGCGTGCGCCCCTTCGGCGTGCCCACGACGCCCTGGCGCATCTGCTGATTCACCGTCACGGTGCGCGCGATGAGGTCGACGTCCTCGCGCCACCTCAGTGCCTTCACCTCGCCGACCCGAAGGCCGGCCTCCCCCGCCAGGACCACCGCTGAGAGCTCGCTCGGTCCGAGCGCACGCGCCGCCGCGAGGAGGCGCGCGTACTCCGCGAAGTCCCAGAACACGATCTCCGGCTGCTCGATCCGGAAGAGCCCCACCTTCGGCGCGCGCGGGATGAGCTCGACGTCGAATGCGTAGTGCAGGGGCTTCGACAGCACCGCGAGGATGTTGTTGATGTACTTGTCCGTGAGGCCCCTTCGCACGAGCTCGGCGCGGAAGCGGGCGATCTCCCCGACCTTGATCTGGTCGAGCTTCATGTCGCCGAAGAACGCGTCGAGGTAGTGCTTGTAGATCGAGCGCTTCGCATCCTGGTAGCTGGGCTTGTTCTTCCGCCCGATGACCCACTCGTCCCAGTACCTGCCATGAAACCAGTCTCTGAACGTCGGCACCTCCAGTGGTGGTGGTGGCGGCGGGTTGACCGTGCGCTCGATGTGAGCGCGCTCGGCGAACTGCGCCGCCTGCTTGGTGTGGACGGACGAAGTCCCGGAGATGCGGACGCTGCGCCCGTCAGGCATGCGGACGGTCGCGCGGTAGCGCCACCGCCCATCTCTGTCGTCACGGTAGGTCGCCATGACCTGCTCCTTCTGCATGGCGATCGCGTGACCTTGCACCTGACAAGCGTCTCTCGAATCGTTCGAGCTCGTCCAGCGCGATGCGGATGACCTTGCGCGAGAACCGGTGCGCGCGTAGCTGGCCGCGATCGATGGCTCCGCGGACGACCCGCTTCTCGACCTGCCAGCGCTCGGCGACCTGGTCGAGCGTCATGAACGTGGCGCCACTCATGCCGCACCTCCGGGGGGCGGCACGACCGGCAGCCAGGCGTAGGTGCCGCGGCCGACACGGACGACGCCGGCCACGTGGCGCAGGGCGAGCCCCACGGTGGCGGCAGGCGTCTTGCCGTCGAGGCGCGCGCCGCGAGTCGGGGCGAGGCGCACGACCTCGGCGGCGATCGCGTCCACGTGGAGCGGGCCGGCCGCGGATTGCAGGACCTCGACGGCGAGGGCGGCGACGCTCGTCGGCTTGAAGGACTCGGCGGGACGCCGGTGCGCTGCGGTCCAGGGAGCCCGGGCCCGACGGGACCGGATGCGCTCGAGCGGGATGACCTCGGCGAGGGCGGGTCGCTCGCGGCGTTCCTCGTGGGACTCGACGAAGGCCCGCTCGTGTTCGTCGAGGGCGGCAGGTTCGGCGCGCAGGATGGCGCTGGCCTGCTCGAGGTACTGCGCCCGACACGCGCCCGCGAGGCGGCAGCCGAGGTCGCAGGCGCCCGTACCAGGCGTGAAGTACGAGCGGCCGAAGCAGGCGGGCTCTTGTGCGGCCAGTGCGTGCATGAATGCGTCCTCCGCACGCCCTGGCGTATCCGGCAACGCGGCCAATCAGGAGGCGCTGGAGGCGTCGCTATGCGTGTCGCCGATTGCAGCCGGGACGGAGGAGCTGGTCGAGGGCGCGGACGGTCTCGCGGGGGAGGTCGGCGGCCGAGGTGACGACGACGTGCTCGGGGTAGTAGCGGCGGACGCTGTCGGACTCGATGCCGATGCCGAACAGCTCGATGCCGGCGGCGCGAACCTGGCGCACCGCGGTGTGCAGGTGCTCCTGCTGGCGGGACCACAGAGGGTGCGCGGTGACGGTGCCCGCGGGCAATCCGTCTGAGAGCACGAGGAGGATGCGGCGTTCTCCGGGGCGCGAGGCCGCCGCGAGCCGGCGAGCCGCGAGGAGCAGGCTCTCACCGTCGTAGTTGGCCTCGCCCTTGCCGAAGCGGGCCATCGCGTCGAGGCGGCCGCTCACGCGGCGGAAGTCCTCGCCGAAGTCCTTGTAGACGATGGTTCGCAGCCCGCCCCAGCGGGCGAAGATCGCGCGGTCCTCAGGCGTGGCCGCGTAGAAGCGGTGCTGGCCGTCGGTGTGGGGGCCCGAGGTGAAGCCGAGGACCTCGAACGGGATGCGCAACTGGGCGAGCACCTCGGCGAACACCGCCGTTGCGCGGGCCGCCAGCTGGATGCGCTACGGGATCATGGAGCCCGAGTGGTCGACCAGGAGCGTGACGCGGGTGGCGAGGGCCGGGGCCTCCTGCCGCCTGCGGAACACGCGGCGGTCCAGGGCGAGAGGGATCTTGTGCAGGGCGGCCGGGTTGACCTTGCCGCGAACGAGCCCGCGCTCCCAGCGCGCCTTGCGGCTCGCGAGCAGCGACCGGGCGAGCGTCCGCTTGATGACCGCGACCTCGCTGCGCACGGAGCGGATGAGTCGCTGGTAGGCGGCCTTGTCGCCGGCCGGCGCGCACTCGACCACGTCGTGCTCGGTGGTGAAGGCGAGGTAGGTGCGGTCCGCGGCCTCGAGGGCCTCGCGCGCCTTCTCGGTCAGGAATCGCTGGACGGTCCACTCGGCGTCACGGGCCAGCTCGGCGTCCGTCGCGCGCGTGATGTCCTCGCACGCGCGGTGGTCAGAGCCGGCAGCGTCCGTGGCGCCGGAGGTCGACCGCTCGGGACGGCCCATCTCCGCGCCTGGATCGGAGCTGCCCACATCGGCTGCTCCGTCGGCGGAGGCATCGGGCTCAGCGTCGACCTGGTCGGGTCGGTCCTCGCCGTGCGAACCCGAGTCGTCGTCCGTGCTGTCGCCTGCCTCGTGCGAGGTGGTGGACGGCGGGTGCTTCGACTCCTCGGCGTCCGCGTCAGCGTCGTCGCCTTTGTCGCCCGGGTGCGGCGCTGGCTCGTCAGCAGGCTCCTCGGGGGCAGGGGCGGGCGTCTCCTCCTCGGCGCGCGCGCGGATGGCGGCCAGGATCTTCCGCGCCAGCGCGAGGACCTCGCGCGTACCGGCGCAGGCGTGAACGGGCTCGCGGGCGAGGATCTCCTGCGCAACGCGAAGATGCGGCTGGATCTCGTCGCAGGTGTCGATCCACCGGACCTTGAACCAGTGGTCGTCGAGGCCGCGCTCGGAGAAGTAGAGCCCGATGCAGAACTTCTGGAAGGGCGAGACGGGCCAGCCGGCCTCGTCGAGGCGACGGCAGAAGAACTCGTTGCAGGCCCCGAGGTTTCTGGCGCAGCCGGGCCACAGGGCGACGAGCTTGGCCTCCTCGCGCGCGTCCTCGAGCGCATTGACGAGGTGCTTCTCGTGCGCATCCGGAATCGCGAAGAACTCGGAGAAGAGGACGTGCCCCACCTCGTGATCGAGGACGCCGTGGACGGCCCCGCGCAGATCGTCCGGTGCGTCGTCGGGCACGACCGGGATCACGATGCGGCGGCCATCGGTGTAGGCCTCGGTGCCGCGCATGACGACCTGGATGCCCCACTTCTCCGAGAGCATCGCGGCCACCTTCTCCATGACCTCGCGGAAAGAGCTCGAGGGGCGCGCGGTGGCGCTCGGCGCCGGGGTCTCGATGGCTGGACGGCTCATGGCCCGGTTGGCTGCACCGTCAATGCGGCCAATCGTCCGGCTGCGACGTCCGCACGGGCAGCCAGGTCAGAACGCGATCGAGGCGTGGGCGCCGAGCTCGACCCACCTGATGCTCCCGTTCCTGATGGCCAGCGTGAAGGTCTGGCCGCTCGCGCTGCCCTCGAGCCTGTCGAGGCGCTGATACGCGTAGCCTGCATGGACCCCGATCGTCAGGGTGGGCAGCGCAGTCATGTCAACACCACCACCGACGTCGGCCGCGAGGCTCATGACCGAAGCGCTGATGTCACCCGTCGTCTGG
>JAHFDS010000555.1 GCA_023248855.1 Myxococcales bacterium | reverse complement strand
GTGGGCGCCGAGCTCGACCCACCTGATGCTCCCGTTCCTGATGGCCAGCGTGAAGGTCTGGCCGCTCGCGCTGCCCTCGAGCCTGTCGAGGCGCGGATACGCGTAGCCTGCATGGACCCCGATCGTCAGGGTGGGCAGCGCAGTCATGTCAACACCACCACCGACGTCGGCCGCGAGGCTCATGACCGAAGCGCTGATGTCACCCGTCGTCTGGTTGCCGCCGAATGCGAGACCCTGAGCGGAGAAGGCGCTGCGCACCAGTCCCGCATGTCCGCACGCGAAGGCCTTGATGCCTGACCCGACCGATGCGCGTCCGCCGATGAGCAAGCGAACGAAGCTCAGGGACCCATCCTCCATCGTGTAGACGAGCGGGTACACGATGGGGAGCGGTCCGTAGCCGAAACGCACGAAGCCGCCGACCACCTCGGGTGTGAGGTCCACGATGGGCACCGGCAACTTGAATCCCAGTCGTCCTGCGAATCCGAGCCCGACACCGAAACTGTCGGTGTCGTCGCCGACCATCTTCGCCCCGAAGATGTCCGCACCGACCTCGAAGCCGGCATGAGCACGCCCGCTGGCTGCTGTCACGAGTGCGATCACGCCGATCACCAGAGAGCGAGTCTTCATCGGTCCCCCTTCCCAGCGTCGCTACCACGGTTCCTGCTGCATCGGGAGACCCACTGCTCTCCGTCGCCGGGGCTCATGTCCGTCGGCCCCATAGGCTGGTGGCAGGAGGGCGACATGCCACGTCGGCAGCGAACGAACCCACGATCGGGCTACAATTGGCGCTTCAGCACGCGCGATCGCAAGCGAGAGCCCGTGGACCTGACCTCGGAGGATCGCCCCGGGGAGATGTACGACGACGTCGTGCTCGACGACTGGTTCCACATGGAGTGGCTGAACGATTCGCGCGGCGTGGACACCTGGTGGATGCGCGTCGGTGATGCGTCGCTCTGCGTGGAAGTCAGGGGGAAAGACGCCCGCACGTTCTCGATCGAGCGCGGCATCTATGGTCGGGTCCTGCCCGACAGCATGCCTCCGGGCGAGCTGCGGAAGGCTCCGCCGAAGGCCTTCCTGCACAAGGCCACCCGCCTGCCGAGGCGCCGGCTCATCGACTGGGAGGTCGAGGTCGGGCGCATCGTCGACCGGCTCCTGGCCGGGCGGTTCAAGCGCAGCACTGCGGTCCACAAGCTCCTCGACTACTTCGGCCGGGGCGTGCGGGTCATCGCCGTCGACCGGGAGCGGACGCCCAGGCGCGGGCGCTCCCCGACCATGGATGCGATCGAGTGCGAGCTGGCCTCGCTCGGCTACATGACCCAGTTCGTGGACCTCGGCTCGGAGGAGGACAGGACAGCTCCCGGTCTCTGCTCGAAGATCGTGGTCACGCGCAGAGGGGGCCTGCTCTTGCGCGAGATCGACAAGCTCGACAGCGCCCTCATCTGGATCAAGTCGAAGGGCACGCCGAGGGAGCTGGCGATGAAGGTGCACGCCGTCCTGCGGCAGGTGGACTTCGGTCGGGACCGTTGCCAGGCCGTGGAGGTGTAGCTACAGCGCCCAGCGGGCCTCGCGACGGCGATGGTCGGGATTTCGCGGGCGGAATGGCTCATGCCTCCGATGGCCGGCCCGGCAAGGAGGCCAATCGTTTGCATTGACGCAAGCGGTGACCTGATCCCGGTTGACCTTGGCGGATGCCCAGCTTCCAATTGGCAGGGGGACGCATGGGAAAGCGCAAGCGTCGCGGCGGCGGTCGGGCGAGCCTATCCGGCCGTGCGGTTGATACGCCGCGTCTTGGGGCGCAGTTCTCCGATGGCAAGGCGATTGCGAGAGCCGCCACCCGACGCGGTGAATCCTGCGGATGCGCAGGCACTCAGTCTGGATGCCCGCGTTGTGATGGTTCCGGCATCGTGGGCGGGATGGCCGCGCTTCCGCGTCCGCGTCACGCGACCGTCGGGTCGGATCCAAGGGAACCCGAAGCGGCTCAACCGGAGCGCGATCATTCCAAGGATATTGGACTCCCACTCGCCAGGCGGCATGGTCGGATCCGCACCAGCGGGGTAAGCGACAAGCCGCCCCAGCAAGAGGGACCACCGCCGCCCACTCCTGAACGTTCGGCGCCAAGGGAGAGTGCGGCGGCGACCCCTGGGCAGCATCGAGGGCAGCCCGAGATCAAACGCAAGGACAAGGTCCACCCCAGGGCGTCCGCACGCACCCATCCCGCTCCCCCACGCACCCGAAATCCGCCACCACCACCGGACGAGAGGACCCAACAGGCGCGGGCCTCGTTGCAGTCAGAACGCGCGGAGCGCCGGCTCGATGCGACCTACGGTGTAGGAGGCACCGCACGCGATCGGGGAGAGTTCGGTTCTCCCAGCACGCACGACGGCATGGACGACGACTCAGAGCCGTAGTGCACAGTCGCCGGAGCCCCACTCTGGGGTAGTGGCTCCGACGTCACAGAGCCCAGCGGGCCTCGCGGCGGCGGCGATCGAGCAGGTCCTGCAGTGTCTCCCGGCTCGGGCCGGACCGCTCGGTCCGTGGCTCGGCAGCGGGGGTAGTCGCGTGGGCGGGAAAGTCACCGGCCGGTCGCTCGTCCATGACAGCGCGGTAGCCCTTCGCCTGCTTCTCGCGTGCAAGCTCGTCGAGGGCGCGCTCGCACGTGGTCGCATCGCCAGTGGCCTTGTCCTGCGTGGAGATCGCGCCGCCGATGCGGCCCCACTCGGCCCGGCACCGGAACGCGGCCGGAGCGTCCGGGTTCGCCTCGACGATCACCGTGTAGAACTTCTCCGCCGAGCCGACGTGGCACTCCATGCGGAGGAACCGTCGGATGCCGGGATCGGTGGGCTCGGTCAGGCGCGTTCGGGCGGTCACGACGACGCCCCGCCGCGCTGGAGGAGGGAGCGGATCGCCTCGGCGTCCTCGGCCGGCAGACGATTGAGGAAGGCGTACTTCGCCGCCTTTCCGGCGTCGCCGATCGCGAGGAACTTCTCGACCCAGTTGATGAGGTCGCGGCTCGACAGCGGCGACGACAGCGTGCCTGCCGCGAAGCCCTCGCGCACCTTGCCGAGGATGCGGACGAACAGCTCGGCCTCCACCTTGCGGAAGCCCGCGTGTGCGAAGCGCGCGAGCAGCATCTCGACCTCCTCGGCTGCCCCGAGGTAGCCGAGCTTGATCGTCGTGCCGAAGCGATTGAGCTGCGCGTAGTTCTGCACGCGCGTCCCGGTCGCGTAGAGGCCCGTCTCGTCGCCCTGGCCGCAGGTGTTCGCGGTCGCGATGATGTGGTGGCCGGCCGGGAGCGACACGACCTCGCCGCCGTTCTCGAGCAGGAGCAGCTTGCCGTCGTCCTTCTGGAGCGGACGCTGCAGGACGAAGGAGCACTCGTCGGAGATCGAGTCCCACTCGTCGAGCAGGACGAAGCAGCCCTCGAAGTCGCGGTAGGCGCGCGGCAGGATGCCGTACTGGAAGACCACCTCGCCCCCGCGGACGACGTGCGTGCCGATGAGGTCGTCGCGCCCGATGCCGCCGTCGAAGTTGATCTTGACGACGTTGAAGCCGAGGCGCGCGGCCACCTGCTCGACGAGCGACGTCTTGCCGGTGCCCGTGTGGCCGTGGATGAGGATGCGGTCGCCTGTCTGCAGCCCGAGCAGGAACGCAAGGGTGTCCTCGTGCGGAAACACGTAGCCGGAGTCGATCGCCGGCGTCTCACGGTCGGGCTCGGCGTAGCCCTCGATCGTGTAGCTCGGCGGCACGTCGAGGCTGAAGGTCTCGTGCACCGAGAAGGTCTTGCGTGCCCGAGGTGCCGGCAGCGGCGTGCGCGGCGGTCGGGCGGAGAGAATCGAAACGGTCGTCGGGGGGGTCATCGTCGGTCAGCTCCTCGTTCCCGATGCAGCTGTCCTCCCCGGCAAGCCGGCCAATCGTTCCTGGCGACCAGGTCTGGCTACACCGCGTTCAGCGCATCCTGCAGCCCGGCGAGCTCGTCGAAGGGAGCGGCGGCATCGACGACCGCACGGACATGCTCGGACGGATGATCGGCGGGATCGCCCGAGGGGAGCCGCGCGACAAGGCCCGCAATGCCCGCTCGGCGAAGGGATCGTGCAGCGACCAGGGCCTCGAGCTGAGCGTCGCCCGCCCCGGTCGCGCGGTTCTCGCCGTCGAAGAGCACGACGACCGGCTTGCTGGCGCGGGCGAGCAAGCCCACCTGCGCCGGGCACAGCGCCTTGCCGAAGCAGGCGACCGCGTCAGGGCCGGTGCGGATGGCGCTCACGATGCCCTCGCAGAGGACGATGCGATCGTGCGTCCGTGCGTCGTCGAGGTTGAACAGCACCTCGCCGAGCCGCACGCCCGGCGGGCCGATGTACTTCGCGGCCGAGCGCCCGGTGATGTCGCGCGCC
>JAHFDS010000149.1 GCA_023248855.1 Myxococcales bacterium | reverse complement strand
GGCTCCGCAGGCGTCTCGCCCCGCCGCGCCGGCCCGCGCCGCGGCGCCCAAGGCGGCTCCGTTGCCGGCGGCGCCAGGGTCGTCCGCGCCGACCCGGCCCAAGGTCCGCCGCCCGGCCGAGGACGGCGATCACCCCGAGGGCCCCGAGTGATCCGGCGCCCTTGATCCGTCGGGCCTTCCAGACGAGAAGCGGGAAAGGTAAGTGTTTCCCGACAAGGGCATTGGCGGTGGTGGTCGAGAAGGCCGCTGCTCAACCTGCGGGCTCAATCGCGCTTGCGCCCGGCGCTCTGGCAAACCGCTGTACGATACGACGATGGGTTCGAGGGGCCGGCGTTCGAGCCTCGCCGGAAAGCACGCGTGAAGCCGGAGTCTCCGGCACCGGATTCCGAGGACGAGCCTGACGATCAGGTCACGGGGCCCACGCGGGCCGAAGGACCGCGGGCGCCCGAGGACGTGGCGCGCCATCGCGCCGCGCTCGCGGGCCTGGGCGTGCTCGAGCCGGGTGTCACCCTGGGGCGCTATGTGATCGAGAAGCGACTCGGGCAGGGCGGCATGGGCGTCGTGTACCTCGCTCGGGATCCGGAGCTCCATCGGCGCCTCGCCATCAAGCTCCTGCATCTCGACCGCGACGAGCCGGCGGCCGAGGCCCGCGCCCGCTTTCGGCGCGAAGCGCAGGCCCTGGCCAAGGTCTCCCACCCGGCCGTGGTCGGCATCCACGATGTCGGCTCGGTGGGCGAGCAGGTCTTCATCGCGCTGGAGCTGGTCGAGGGCTTGACGCTCGCGCGCTGGCTGCGGGTCGCTCCACGACCTCTGCGCCAGATCCTCGACGTCTTTGCGCGTGCGGGGGAGGGCCTCGCGGCTGCGCACGCGGCTGGGCTCGTCCATCGCGACTTCAAGCCCGAGAACGTGATCGTGGGCCTCGAGGGTCGGGTCCGCGTGCTCGACTTCGGGTTGGCGCGTCGGGCCGAGGGCGCCACGGCCATGCGGGCGTCGTCGCTGCAATCGACCGGGGGCGTCCTCGCGGCATCGCTGACGCGCCCCGGAGCGATGGCCGGGACGCCGGGCTACATGGCGCCGGAGCAATACCTCGAGCAGTCGCTCGACGCGCGCACGGACCAGTTCTCGTTCTGCGTCACCCTGTTCGAGGCGCTCCACGGCCAGCGCCCGTTTCCGGGGCGCGATTTCGCCTCGTGCAGGCTGTCGACCCTGTCGGGGCAGATTCAGGCGGTGAAGGACCGCCACGTGCCTCCCTGGCTCGAGCGCCTCGTGTATCGCGGGCTCAGCGTCTCACCCGATGACCGCTTCCCGTCGATGCAGGCTCTGTTGACCGAGTTGCGCGGCGATCGTGGCCTGCGGCGCCGTCGCGTCATTGTCGCGGCAGCTCTGCTGCCAATCGGTGCATTCGGCGCGTTCATGCTGCGCGCGCGCAGAGGATCGCGCGGACCCGAGGCCACCGGTGGCGGGACCGGGGCCCTGGCGCGCCATCGCCAGCTGACCTTCGGCGGCGACGTCGCAGATCACGCCATCTCGCCGGACGGCGAAAGTCTGGCATTTGCTTCCGCGGGAAAATACCTGCTGGTCGAGATCGCCACGGGGCGCGTCCGCGTGTTGTGGGATCCCGGGCCAGAGGCCACGATCTCGCGGCTCGATCCGGCGTGGTCTCCGGACGGCACCGAGCTCGTGGTCACCTTCCGAGAGGCTCGCGCCAAGAGCGTCATGATCCGCCGCACCGGAGGAAAAGCGCGCGAGTTGCCCATCGTCGCCGATCGCCCGGCCTTTTCGCCCGACGGCCAGCAGATCGCCTTCGTGCAGTTCGACGGCGCCGACCGCAAGATCTGGTTTCACGGCCTGGCCGGTCCGCCACGGCCGCCGATCACGATCGGGGCCGCCTTCGACTGGATCGCCGACCTGCAGTGGTCGGAGGCAACGGGGCAGTTGCTGGCAGCCTGCGAGCACGCGCGGGGGACGCAGCTGTGGGCGGTCGACCCAGCGTCGGGAACGCAGTCGAGGTTGCTCGACGAGCCGGGGCGTATCGCGTCGGCCCGCTGGGGTCCGGACGGTCGCGCCGTCTACTACGTGCGCTCCCGGGAGGAGCGCGCCGAGCTACTTGCGCTTTCTGCCCCGGGCAGCCCCGCCGCATCCGTCCGGGCGCTGCACGGGCTCGAGCTCGGCAACAGCGTGTCCCTGTCACGGGACGGGCGGCGCCTGACGTATTGCCGGCGCTCGAGCCGCTCGAACCTCTTTCTGGTCGAGCGTGGTGCGGATGGCGAGGGCCGACCCAAGCGCCTCACCAGCGGCACTCGGCTCCTGCGCGCACTCAGCCTGTCTCCAGACGGCCTGCGCCTCGCTTTTGCCGCCAGCGATGGCCGCACCTCCGAGCTCTTCATCATGCCCACGGAGGGAGGGGAGGAGCACCCGCACACCAGCCTGGGCGCGGCGGTCAAGGCCACGGCGTGGTCTCCGGATGGACGGCGCATTGCGTTCGTGGCCGAGCGCAATGGGGTCCATCGCGTCTGGACGGTGGATGCCGCGGGTGGACAGCCCCAAGAGCACACCCATTCGGAAGCGGCGGGTGATGGCAGCCCCTCGGCGCTGAGCTGGGCACCGTCGCCCGAGATCCTCTATTCCCCGCCTGGATTTCGCGATTGTCGGATGCTCGACGCTGCGCGTGACGTCGATCGCCCTCTCTTCGGCGGCCGCACGGCTGGCTGGGTCTATCGGGCGAGGGCGTCGCCCGACGGGCGCTTCGTCGCCGTCCACCGCCATCGACAGGGATTTCAGGGAAGCCTTGCGCGGATTGCGCTCGCGGGAAATGCCGAGGCCCAGCTCCTCGAGGGCGAGCACTTCCCGATGGGGTGGTCCGCGGACGGCAAGTGGATCCACGCGTGGATCGCGAGGGGTCGGCGCTCGACCATCACCGTCGAAGCCGTGCGCGCCACAGATGGCGAGGTCAAGCAGCTGGTCGAGTTGCCGTACGCCGCCACCGACGCGACCGAGGTGGTCATGACGCCGGACGCCCGACGTCTGGTGCTGAGCGTCGACGAGACCACCTCGGACGCGTGGATGGTCGAGGGTTTTCGCTAATGGGGATCCAGCTTCAACGGGGGCGGGGTGGCGTGATGTCTGGCATGACGATCCGCGTCGCGCAAGCCACGTTCGCGCGTGCGTTCGGGACCTCCTGTCTCGGCAGGAAGTTGTTGTGCGGGAACTCGACGGCCGGGCACTCGAACAGACCGAGATATGCGTTCGTTCGATAGCTGCGGATCCGGCCGGCCCAGTTCCCCGTGCAGATCCGCCCGGAGGGCGTGATCCCTGGCGCATTGACGCAGACCCTCGTCACTCGCGACAGGTCGAGGGCACCCGCTCCCTTGACGCAGAGCTGGTTGCCTCGGTAGTCCGGTTGATCGTAGACCCTCAGGGTGAAGTCGTCGCATTGCGCCCGCACGATGTCGCCCTTGCCGTCGGCGCCGGCATTGACCTCCACCGCCGTGACAGCCGAGGCGTCGGATCGCTCTTCGGGGTCGTCGGCGCCGCACCCCGCGCCGGCCAGCGACAGCACGAGGGCCATGCCGCGCAGCACGGTCGTGAAACCGGCCTTCATCGCCTCACCACCAAGGGGTCGCGGACGCATCGCGGTTCTCCCGCAGAATCCTCACCACAGTGAGAACCCTTCGCGCAGCAGGTGGCCGTACCCCAGGTTGTGACCCCACAGAACTTCAGGGTGGGGATGCACATTCGCTGCTCTGCGGACAGTGCGCCGAGGTCCGCGTCCGGGGTATCGGCTGACTCGTCCACCTGACCGCCACAGCTGGAGGCCGCGAGCAGCATGGCAGCAGAGATCTTGAAAATCAGACGAGAGAAATGGATCTTCATTGGATTCTCCTTGTTCAGCATTGAGGATGGTTGACAACGTCGTCGGCGGTGTCCCGCATCAGGCTGCTCAGCGATGCGAGCAGCTCACACGCAAGGAACGGCTTGGCGAGGAAGGCAGCGCCGTGGCGATTGCGCGGCTCCGGGCCACCGGACATGAGCAGGATGCGGGCGTTGCGCGTCTCGGGCCGGCCCCGCAGCGTTCGCGCGAGCTCCGCACCATCGATGCCAGGGATGCCGACGTCGCTCACCACCGCGCGGGGGCGCAATGACAAGGCGAGCGCGAGGGCGTCGAGCCCATTGTCGCACGTCCAGACGCGATACCCGGAACCCGTGAGGATGCGCGAGACGTAGTCGCGGATCCCTGGCTCGTCTTCCACCAGAAGGATCAGGCTAACCGGATCGGCTCCGTCCATGCCGAGGCCTCTGAGCAAGGGCCGTGCCGGTGGAAATTGCGGGCGCGAACGGCCTTTTCGCGTACTCGTGGCGCGGGGGTGGGCAAGCACTCGGAAACCCCTTGCCCGAGTCGGGCACCCCGGTGCGCATTTGCATGGCTCGCGGCCACCCGCTCGATGAGCCGGCGCAAGCGGTTGTGGCCCCCTAGACGCATGGCGCGCCCCTTGTCTATCAAGGGACCATGAACGCTCGAATTCCCTGGTTGTCCTGGCTCGTCCTCCCGCTCGCGGCCTGTGGGGGCGGCAGCAGTCCCCCCCTCGCCTGCACGATGTCCGAGCTCCAGACCCACGAGATCTATCGGTCCGAGGAGAACCTCGGGATCGCGGGCCGCACGCGCCGCAAGGCGATGGAGGTCGTCGAAGCGGCGGCGACGTCGTACGGCACCGAGTGCGACGGTACGCCGAAGTTGCTGTTGCGGGTGACGACGTCGTTCGCGCGGCAGAGCGAGGGCGCTTCGGCCGCCGGTTGGGCGAGCGCGTTTTCGAACGTCGATGCGACCGTTTGCCGGAGCGGCGAGGCCGTCGAGAGCCTGATGCAGCCCACCGCCGCGAGCCCGCTGCCCGCGCCGGGTCGCGCCGCCGTGGACAGCAATTCGCTGGGCGGGTGCCGCGCCACGTACCAGGTGTACCCGGGGCTCGACCAACAGACGAGCGAACCTGGCTGGCACCTCGCGTTCGAGTCGGTCTCGACGGCGGAGCAGACGGCCCGAAGGTCCGCGTGCGAGCGCGGCCCGGCGGCCTTCGCGATCGGCGCGCCGAAGTTCGGACCGGGCGAGCCGGCGGCCGTCCTGCCATCGGCGCCGGGCGAGGTGCCCGTGTTCGCCGAGGACCGGTCGGGCGCGCGCGTCGCGATGGAGGACGACGACGCGTTCGTGGCGTGGCTCGTGCGGCGGGGCGACGCCCTGGGCCTCCACGGTCTGGCGATCTACCCGGCTAGCCTCGAGGAGGGTCGGTTCGAGCGCAAACCCTTCCCGCTCGAGGACGTGTCACCTGCGGACGCGCAGGCCTTCGACGTCTACCAGCCCTCGCGCGTGGGCTTGCAGCTCGTGTGAGCCACCAGCGACGCCGCCACCGGCGAGTACGTGCTCCGAGTCAAGCGCCTCCGCCTTCACGGCCCGATGGGGCCCGACAGCGGCCCGCCGCTCGAGATCTACCGCGGCGCGGGGCCGGCGCCCGAGGTGCGCTTCGTCCGCCCCTCGCAGCAGCCGATTGTGGCCTGGCGCGAGCGGGGCACGGGCGACATCCGCGTCGCGACGCTCGACGGCTATGCGATGGTGCGCGAGATCGAGCGCGTGGCGAACCACCAGAGCCCCCTCCTGGCCGTCGCCGAGCACGCACGGGACGGTGGCTGGGCCGTGCTGTCCGCGCGCGGCGACGATCTGGAGCTCACGTTCACCGGCTCCGCGCGCAAGGCGACCCTCAGCTACCCGAACCTCCAGGGAGCTGGGCTCGGCCTTGGCGGCGACCTCTTCGTGTACACGAGCGAGGCCAGCAAGAACGTCTGGCGGGTCATCGCTCTTCAATACGACTGCCGGGCCATCGCCGACTGAGGGCCTGTGAAAGATCCCAGGCTCTCGGCTGTTGGCTTGCAGGGAGCAAGCTCTCCCCGCGCCGGCCGCGCCCCAGCGCGGCCTCCCCCTGACCGCCGCTTGGTGAGTGGCGTTGGAAAATGCGCGATTCGCTTCGCCCCGGGCGCGGGTCATCGTGTGCGATTGTTTCACAGGCGCTGAGGCGTGGCCGCCAAGCGTCATCGAATGCGCGCAGGAGTTCGAGAGGGCCTATCGGATCGCGCCATTGCTCAAGTACGTTTGCAACGTTTTCAGTGTCACAAGCCCGCGGTCGCCTACGCCGCCTCGTCTACTGGTACCTTCCGGATGGTCGGGGTCGTCAGGGCGGCGCTCGCCTCAGGCGGTCGACTTGCGGGGGCGCGGGAGGCCGTGGGCGTTGAGTCGGTTGGTCAGCGTTCGCCGCGAGATGCCGAGGAGCTCGGCCGCGCGCGTCTGATTGCCACCGCATCGCTCGAGCGTCTCGATGATGTGCTTGCGCTCGAGGGCGACCATCTCGCCGCGGAGATCCGGCGCTCCTCTGCCCCCGGTTTCCGGAGCGGCGGCGTCGGCTGCGCGGACCAGTGGCGCGGGAGGCAGGGTCGCGATCATCTTCTCGAGCGGCAGGTGCTCCGGCTGGATGGTGTCGTCCGTGCAGAGGAGCACCGCGCGTTCCATCACGTTCCGGAGCTCGCGGATGTTCCCCGGCCAGCTGTAGCGCTCGAGAAGGGTCATGGCCCCCGCCGCAATGGCTGGCCCGGGCCGCCCCTCGCGCTGGCTGGCCTGCGCGACGAATTGCATTGCCAGGGGCGCGATTTCCGCGACCCTTTCCCGCAGAGGCGGCACCACGATCGAGAATCCATTGATGCGGAAATAGAGGTCCTGGCGAAAGGCCCCCGCAGCGGTCGCTGCCTCGAGGTCGCGATGCGTCGCGGCGAGGAACCTCACGTCGATGGGACGCGGAGCCAGCCCGCCGACCCGGAGCACCTCGCGCGCCTCGATCACGCGCAGGAGCTTGACCTGGGTCGACAGGGGGAGCTCGCCGACCTCGTCGATGAACACGGTCCCTCCTTCGGCCGTCTCGAGGAGCCCGGGCTTGGCCTTGACCGCCCCCGTGAACGCAGCCTTCTCGTGACCGAACAGCTCGCTCTCGAGCAGCGTCTCGGGGAGGGCCGCGCAGTTGAGGCGGACCAGCGGTCTTCTGGCCCGCGGAGACAGGCTGTGAATCGTCTCCGCGAGGACCTCCTTGCCAACGCCTGTCTCCCCCAAGATGAGGACGCTCATCTGGCTCGCGGCCACCCGCTCGATGAGCCGGTGCAAGCGGTCCATGGCCCCACCGGAGACCCAGCCGCCGGCGCTGGGTGGGGTGATCTCCCCACGGGCGGTCGCGCAAGCACTGGCCAGGAGCACGTGCGAGCTCTGCCCATCCTGCGGGTACACCGCCGCGCCGACGACGATCCGCAGCTTGCGTGCGCGCGCGGCCTGCTCGAGCTCCGTGACCGCCGCGCGGGCGCGATCGGGACCCGCATCGGGCAGCAGGATCTCGTAGTCCGTGGGGCCGTAGCTCCCCACCACGTCCTCGGCGCCTCGCGACTCGAAGACCGAGTCCTCGAGGTCCGCAAGCCGCGCGACGGGCGTTTCGGGGCCGCGCAGGCGAATGACCGCGAGGCTGCCATGAGTACGCTCCGCGCGCGCGCACTCGTCGTCCAGGCGACCCTCGAAGTAGCTGTGTGGCCACAGCCTCCGCGGGCGTGCGGGCGGCGCACCGCGCTGGATCACCAGCATGGCCTCGCCGACCTCGATCACCTCCCCGAGGCCGATCGGCACCGCCGTGTGTGGCGCGAGCTTGCCGTCGCGGACGCGCGTTCCGTTGGCGCTGCCGAGATCCTCGATCGTGGAGCGAGCTCCCACGGAGAGCCGCGCGTGCGCTCGCGAGATCGACGGATCGTCGATCCGCAGGCCGCAGGCCGAGCCGCGTCCGATGACGAGCTCGCCCGCCTCGGGGATCCCCTGCGAGCGGACCTGGCCTCGCACGATCACGTGCACATGAAGCCGGCTGGGCTCCCGGCCGCCCTGCGAGCCCAGCCTTGCTGTCGCGGGGGCGTCGTCATCGGGACCCGTTCGCGTCACACGAGCACCATGACCCGAATCGTAGGGCAGCGGAGGATCCGCGGCCAGCACCCGGGCCGAGCTGTGGCGTGGCGGCTGCGGCCAGGGATAGACTGGGCTCGTGATCTGGCTGGCGCTGGGTGCGCTGAATGCATTGTTGTCGGTCGCGGCCGGCGCCTTCGGCGCGCATGGCCTCAAGGCCCGCCTGTCGCCGGAGCTCCTCGCGATCTGGGAGACCGGCGCGCGCTACCACACCTATCACGCGATCGGCCTGTGCATCGTGGGGCTCTGTGCTCACGCCGGCCTGCCTCGCACGTCGATCGCGGGAGCGGCGATGCTGGTCGGGATCGCGCTCTTCTCCGGGAGCCTCTACGCGCTCGCGCTCTCGGGTGTGCGTGCCCTCGGCGCCGTGACGCCGCTCGGTGGGCTCGCGTTCATGGTCGGCTGGGCCGCGCTCGCCTGGTCGGCCTGGTCGCAGCGCGCGCCGTGATCGCGCTCCTCGCGCTCCTTGCGCTCGCGCCGGATCGCGTGCACGTGCCAGCCGGCACGAGCCAGCTCGGCAGTGACGACGGAGACGCCGACGAACGGCCCGCGCGACGCGCCTTCGTGGCCGTCTTCGACCTCGATCGCACCGAGGTCACGGTGGGCGCCTACCGTCGCTGCATCGCCCGCGGTGCGTGCCCGCCTCTCCCGCTGGCCGCCGACGACGCCCTGCCCGTCACCGGCGTTTCGTGGCACGACGCAAGGCGGTTCTGCCGGTGGGCCGGCGGGCGCCTTCCGACCGAGGCCGAGTGGGAGCGCGCCGCCCGGGGCGATGATGGCCGGCGCTTTCCCTGGGGCGACGCGCCGAGCTGCGCAAACGCCAACCACGGCTCCTGGAAGGGCGAGGGGCCCTGCGGGGGCGAGAACCCCGGGCGACCCGAGCCGGTGGGACGGCGTCCGGCGGGGCAGAGCCCGTTCGGCGTGCTCGACCTCTCGGGCAACGTCTGGGAGTGGGTCGCCGACGCCTGGTCGCCACGGCCTGCGCGTGGCGCGCGGAACCCACGCGGTCCCGCACATGGGGCCCGGCACGTCGTCAAGGGGGGCTCCTGCTGCTCCGAGCTGCTCGAGCCGCGCGCCGCCAACCGCGCCGCGTTTCCCCCGACCTACCGGGACGACGACCTTGGCTTTCGGTGCGCCTACGCGCCGGCGCCAATTCGGGTGCACGAACCGTAAGACGGCGCACGCTGAATCGGCGGACCCCTCCGGGTACTGGATGCGAATTGCGCTTGCGTGTCGCCTTTTGTGGCAGGATGCCCCGCGCCCCGGTAGCCTATAGGAGTCGTCGGTGTTTCGCTCGTCGTTGATCGCACTGCTGCTCACGTGCTCGCTGTTCGCCTCGACGAGCAGCGCCGACGAGCTTCCCGCGCTGTTCGCGCCCCCAGGCGCCAAGGGGGGGGCTCCGTGGGTCGCGGCCTGCCTGCGCAAGCTGTCGCCGCTGTCTGGGCTCAGGCGTGGCGCGGCGCTGCCGGTCGACTGCGGCGGCGGCGAGACCGCGGGCGGCAAGCGCGCCCGCTGCGCGGCCCAGTGCGACGGTCGCTGTATGTATCAGGGGGACTTCGACGGCGACGGCCAGAAGCGCGACATCGCGATCGCGCACGCGGCCGGCAAGGGCGACTCCTCGCTCTGGATCGTCAAGGGCGCCACCAAGCGCGGACGCTTCGAGCCCACGGCGTACTTTCCGATCCGCGCCGATGATGTCGCGTTCGTGTCGTCGCAGAGCGCCTCGGAGGCGCTGGACATCGGCCAGGCGCTCCACGGTGCGCGGACCAGCTTCCGGCTCCTGCCCGGAGAGCGGTTCGCGTTCGGGCTCCTGAGCTGGCGCAGGGTCGACGGCGGCTGGGACGGCGACCTGACGGCCGTCGTCTGGAGCAAAGCGACCGGCACCTATCGCATGGTGCCGATGCTGAACCTGGAAGCCGACTAGTTTCCGATCGGCCGCCTCGGAAGGCCGCCGCAGGAGGGGCACGACTGCCCCTCCCCCGCTCGGACAAGTCCTCGCGGGCCCCCCTCCCTGCGGCTCGCTTCGCTCGCTCCTGTTGTCACCAGAGTCGGTGCTGGTCGGAAGGCGCCGGTCGGGTCCGTGCGCCCGGCATGGGCGAAGTCCTCTGGGGAACCTGGTCACTGGGACCCCAGCGAAACGCAAGGTGACCGACCGCGGCTCGAGACCGGGAAGGAAGGTCCAGCTCACTTTTTCTTGCATCAACGCCGCGGGGGCCGCCTCAACCGGGTGCGCGCGTCGATCGGGCGCAAGGAGAAGATCGATGAAGCGAGCGTGGATCCCGACCATCATCGCAGGGGCGCTCGGCCTCTCGGCCTGCGGCGCCGAGGTCGAGGCGCCCGAGGCCGAGGCAGCCCCGGCGTCCCAGGGCAAGGCAGACACCGTGCGCCCCCAGCTGACCGACTGGGAGAACGCGGGCAGCTGGGGCGACCCGAGCGGCGCTCCGGGCCCGGACTGGCCCTCGAGCGCGGTCATGGATCCGCCGACGATGTGCAACCAGGTGGGGCGCCTGGCCGGTCAATGTCACATCCGGGACCCCTGGGCGCCCTGCACGTTCGACACGGCCGGCGTCGTCACGAACGGCGACAACTACGTGTTCCAGTCGACCCTGACGAGCTCCTCGCCGTACCTGCGGTACTTCGCGTTCGGCGCCGGTGGCGTGCGCATCCCGTATGGCTACGAGACCTGGTGCCACGACGGCACGGTGACGACCACGTTCATCCAGCACCCCGGCCAGGAGGGCCTTTCGATGACCGTGACTTTGCCCCAGAGCCGCAGCGTGGCGGCGAGCGTGACGGTCCAGAACTACGACACCCAGATCATCCCGAAGGGACAGGCGGCGCTCGTGCTCGAGCGTGAGACGCCAAACGGCTGGCTCAAGGTGGCCCGGCAGACCAACGCGACCGATCTGATCGTGCAGAGCAGCGGGGACGTGCTGCGCGTGGCCGCGCCCGGCCTCGCCGGCAATTACCGTGCGACCTTCAGCGTGCAAGGAGCCGTGAGGCCGCTGTTCATGAACATCCTCGACGGCCGTCTGAGCGCGCAGTAGCCAAACAATGTCGCGCTGACCGCCCGACATTCGTTTGGCCCTGTTGTCTGGTAGGGAGAAAGCTGACCCGGGACCGGGGGGTCTGGACCCCACCTGTGGTGCCCGCCCGGCAGGTGTCAATGGATTGAAATCACTCATGTCACAGGGGTGTCGCGGGGTCTGGTACGCAGGTTGCGACAGGTGGTCGTGGGCTCAGGAAGGCAGGCCACGAAAAGATGCGCAACGTCCTCCACACCATGCTGGTCGTTCCACTGCTGATCGCCGCGGGTTGCGGGGCCGAGCTCAAGGCGCCGACCGGGACGCCGGGCTCGAGGACGCCCTCGGGGGGGACGACCGGAGGTGGGGGCGGCACGACCACCAGCGGCGGCGGCACGCAGCCTGGCTCGAGCGGCGGCACGGTGGGCGGGCAGGCAGGCGGCGGCGGAACGGCGACGGGTGGTCCGCGCCAGCCGGCTTGCGGCGATGGGCGCATCGATCCGGGCGAGGCCTGCGACGACGGCAACACGGCCTCCTGCGATGGCTGCTCGTCCGACTGCAAGATCGAGACGGCGGCGACCTACTGGCCTGACGTGGACGGCGACGGCTTCGGTGACAAGAGCGCGCAGGCGCAGCAGGCCTACTGCCCCCCGATGGGCAAGGTGACGAACAACAACGACTGCCTCGACACCGACAACCGTCGCAACCCGATGGCCGTGGACATCTGCGGCAACCAGATCGACGAGGACTGCGACGGCATGGACAAGAGCTGCGGCGAGGCGCTGTTCGTGGTCGGCGCCGACCCGCTCGAGGCGCCCGACGAGGAGATCTCGCTGCGCATCCGCATGCTCGGCTTTACCGTCAAGCCGGTGACCGGCACGGCGCTCACCGCGATGGACGCGGTCGGCAAGAAGGTGGTCGTGATCTCGGAGTCGGTGACCTCGGCCGACGTCAACACGAAGCTCACCGCGGTGCCTGTGCCCATCGTGGACTACGAGCCGGCGCTGTTCGACGACCTCAACATGGCCCAGGGCACCACGGCGACCCAGAACACCACGTCGATCGAGATCACCGATCCGATGCACGCGCTCGCGGCAGGCCTTTCCGGAACGGTCAGTGTCTACCGGAGCGAGAGCACCATCCAGGCCGCGACGGGCCCGGGTCCAGGGGCGAAGATCGTGGCCAAGCTCGGGGACAATCCCACGGTCTTCTGCTTCGAGACTGGCGCGGCGATGACCGCCGCGACGGTCGCCCCCGCGCGGCGGGTGGGCCTCTTCATCGGCCCCGCCCAGGGCTCGAACCTCTCGACCGAGGGCGCGAGCATCTTCGGCGCCTCGGTGCACTGGGCCGCCGGAACCCGCTGAGCCTTCCGCTCACAAGATCGCCTCGAGGAGCAGCTTGTCGCCCTGCACGGCCGTGCGCTGCAGGTAGAGGCCCATGCCGCGCAGACCCCCGAGCTCCTCGCCGCCACCGGCGCGACCCGGCCCGCCGTGGACGAGCGAGGGCAGCACGGTGCCAGGTCCCGCGGTCTGGCCGGCGACCTTGGCGCTGCCGACGTAGACGCGGCCGTGGTGCGGCAACAGGCCCGCCACCACCTCTTTGAGGAACTTGCGCTCATCCGCATAGACGGATGAGACGAGGCCACCCTGGCCCCGTGCGACCAGCGCCGCGGCCGTGGCGGCGGTGCCGTCGTAGACCGCGAGGGTGGCGACAGGTCCGAAGATCTCCTCGGTGTGGAGCACGCTCGCCGCCTCCGGCGCGTCGCAGCGCAAGAGGACCGGGCCGAAGAAGAAGCCCCGACCGGTCGTCACGCCGAGCGGCGTCACGCCGCCGTCGCCGAACACGGGTGTCGCCTCGGCGCACAGGCGAGCGAAGCGCGCCCGCACGTCCGCCAGCTGGCGCGCGGTGGCGAGCGGGCCCATCGTGACGTCGTCGCGGGCCGGGTCCCCGACCTTGATCGCACCGAGCCGCTCGGACAGCGCCTCCACGAGCGCGTCCGCCAGCGCCTCGGGGACCAGCACCCGGCGGATGGCCGTGCACTTCTGCCCGGCCTTCTGCGTCTGGTCCTTGGCGATCTCGCTGACGGCGAGGTCCCAGGTGGGCGAGCCGACCTCGACGTCGGGACCGACGATGGCGGCGTTGAGCGAGTCGGCCTCGACGTTGACGCGTGCGGAGTCCTTGACCACGGCGGGGAGCGCGCGCAGGAGCGCCCCGGTGTCGCCCGAGCCAGTGAAGGCCACCACGTCGTGGGGGCCGAGGTGCGCCAGCAGATCGCCCGGCGGTCCCGCAAGGAGCGAGAGCGCCCCCGGCGGCAGGATGCCGGCATCGAGGACGAGCTCGGCCATCCGGTGGGCGAGGAGCGCGGTGGCCGTGGCGGGTTTCGCGAGCACGGGCATGCCGGCGAGCAGCGCCTGGGCCGCCTTCTCCCAGAGGCCCCAGGCGGGGAAGTTGAAGGCGTTGACGTGGACCGCGACCCCGGCTCGTGGCGCGAGCACGTGCTGGCCGACCCAGCGCGCCGACCGGCCGAGCAGCGCGGCCTCGCCGTCGAGGATCGTGCGGCGGTCGCCGAGGGCCTGGCCGAGCTCGGCGTAAGCCGACAGGGTCGCGATCGCCCCGTCCACGTCGAACTTGGCGTCCGAGCGCGTGTTGCCGCCGTTTGCGATGCCGAGGGCCAGCAGCTCGTCGCGCGACTTCGAAAGGACTCCCTGGATGGCCTTGAGGCGCTCGGCGCGCTCGGCAAACGAGAGCGCACGCAGGGCCGGGCCGCCGCGCTCGCGCGCGATGGCCAGCGCGCGCCCGAGGTCTGCCGCTGCCCGCACCTGGGCGAGCGGCGCCTCGGTAGCCGGATTCAGGAGCGCCTGCGCCGCCCCCTGCCCCTCGACTCGCTCCCCGCAAAGCAAGCTCGGCAACTCGACGATCGACATGCATTCCTCCGTGGCTACCCGCCGGGTTCCGTTGTCGTCCGAAGCGTCTTCCGAAGGAAGCGCCCCCGTTCCGTTCCGGCGCAGCCTCCATTGAGGAGCGGCCGACAAGCCGGTTCGCCTGCGAGGAGACGCGAGCACCGGAGCGGAGCGTACTTGAGGTACGCGAGCCCCGGAGCGCAGCGACGACGACGTCAGGCGAGCCGGATCGTCGGCCGTCGTGCGCCCACCGCACCGCGCTCGCTAAGAGGCCTGGCCCTTTTCGTCGGTCTCCAGATAGCGCGTGGTGACATCGGTCAGGCACTGGGCGCAGAGCGCGCGCACTGGGCCTTCGGTCTCGGCGATCTCTGGCTCCTCGAGGATCTGCTCCTCGACGTGATAGTGCGGCTCGTCGACGTCCTCGTCGGCCTCCATCCAGCGCAGCGTCTCGAGCACGACTCCGCCTCGAAACACGACGCCGGTCGAGATGACGAGGAGATCGGTGGACCCGCACTGCGGACAGACGATGGCTCGCTCGGGCATGGGTCCGACCGTTTAGCACACCGCTACGACGAAAACGCCGGTAAAATGTGGTGCGCCGGCCAATGCAGCTTCCCTATCTGCTCTTCTACCTAGGGGGCGCGAGCTTCGGGCTCCCCGCGTCGGTGGTGGCCGAGGTCATCGCGGACGCGGAGCTCGTGCGGGTTCCGGGGACGGACGCCTCCGTCGCCGGCGTCACCTTCGTCCGTGGGCGCGTTTTTGCGGTCATCGACGGCGCCAAGCTCCTCGGTCTGCCGAGCGAGCCCTACGGGCCCCATAGTCGCGTCATCCTGCTTTCGCACGGCGGTGTCGAGGCGGGCCTTCTGGTGCTACGGACCAGCGACCTCGTGCAGCTCGAGACCGACCGGCTCGATCCGCTGCCGGATACCCTGGGTGGCGTGCAGGGCACGGGCGCGCGCCGCGTCGCGCTCGGCGTGGTCTCGCACCTGGTGGACGAGGCCTTCGCCGGCACCACGCTGCTCGATGCCGGGCGCGTGCTCGGTCTCGCCAAGGAGCGCGCTTGCGCCGCCTAGGACCCAGCCGCGGGGGGCGCACCGAGGCCGCTCCGCCGGCTGCCGGACGATCCTTCGGAGGGATCGCCCTCGCGAGCGGAAGGCGCCGGCGCGAGGAGACGCACTCGCTGACGGCCCTCAAGCCGACGGCGCTGCTCGACATCGACGAGAGTCGCGCGCTCATGGACGTGCTGCAGTTCGAGGCGGGCGGGCAGGTCTACGGCCTTCCGGCGGACGAGGTGGACCGCGTGCTCGCGCTGGGCGACGCGCGCCGCCACCTCGGCTCGGAGCGGATGACCGACGTGGTGGACCTCGACTCCTTGCTCGATCCCGATGGCACCGGCGGCGCACAGACGCCGCGGGTCATCATCGGACGCGGCGAGGCCGTGGTGGCGCTCGTGCGCGGACGTGTGTCCTTGCAGCGCGTGTACCGGTCGCAGCTCCTGCCCATCCCGGCCATCCTGGCCGATCAAGCCGCGGATCGCGGCATCGTCGGCATGGCGGTCTCCGAGCGCTCGGCGCTCTTCCTGCTCGTGAGCCTGCTGCCGTTCGGCGGCCTCGCGGTGCCACTGTGATCTGGAGGTCCCGTTGAGCCTGCGCGACAAGCTCCTCATGCTGCTCGTGGCCGTCATCGCGGGCCTGATGGCCGCGACGGTGTGGTTCGGGCTGCGCCTGTACGGGAGCCACTACTCCCTCGTGACGGAGTTCCTGCGCGAGAAGGCGCAGAGCGCGGCGCGCTCGTTCGCGGCGGACGCCGAGGTGCCGCTCGCGACCAAGGATCGCACCAAGCTGTCCGAGATGGTCGCGCACCGCCTGCTCGATCGCGACGCCAGCCTGGCCGTCGTCGTGGATGCGACCGGCAACGTGCTCGCGCAGAAGGGCGTCATGGACGAGGCCGTGACGCAGCGCGCGCGCTCGGTCACCACGGCCGAGGTCGACGACACGCGGGACGGCAACACCGTGGCCTTCGCGCCGGTGCAGATCGAGTCGCAGCGGCTCGGCATCGTGGCGGTCGCGTTCTCGCACGCGAGGCTCTCGGAGACGCGCAACCAGGCCCTGGGATCCGGGCTCGTGGTGCTCCTGGCGGCGCTCATCGGCGTCTTCGTGGCGCGCGTCGCGGCCCAGCGGCTGCTCGCGCCGATCCACGAGCTCCGGCGGATCGCGATGCGCATCGCCGACGGGGACCTGTCGGGCGAGGTCAAGGTGGACAGCAAGGACGAGGTCGGAGAGCTGGCGGCCACGTTCTCGCTCATGGTGCAGCGGCTGCGCGCGATCGCCGATCAGGCGCGCAAGATCGCCATCGGCGACCTGTCGCAGCGCATCGAGGCGTCGGGCGACCTCGCCGACGCGTTCAACCGCATGGTCAAGAGCCTCGCGGAGATCGTGGCACGCATCCAGAAGGCGAGCTTGCTGATCGGGCGAGCGGCCGACGCGATCGTCGAGAGCGCGCGCACGCAGGAGGCCAGCGCGACCGAGCAGGCCTCGAGCGTCGAGGAGACGCGGCGCACGATGGAGCACTTGCTCGCGGCGGCCTCGCAGATCGCCGGGAGCTCGGAGACCGTATTCGAGAGCGCACAGGCGTCGCTCGAGCTCTCGCGCACTGGCCACCGCGAGCTCGCCGAGTCACGCCAGACCATCGACATGATCCTGGCGTCATCGAGGCAGATCGCGGAGCGGATCCACCAGCTCAACGCGCAGAGCGTGCGCATCACGGAGATCCTCGACATCATCCGCGGCATCGCCGATCGCTCGGACCTGCTCGCGCTCAACGCCGCGCTCGAGGGGTCACGCGCGGGCGAGGCGGGCAAGGGCTTCTCGCTGGTCGCGACCGAGATGCGGCGCCTGGCGGAGAACGTCATGGAGTCGGTCGGCGACATCAAGCAGCTCGTGGACGACATCCGCATCTCGACGCACGCGAGCGTGCTGGCGACCGAGGAGGGCATGAAGGTCGCCGAGCGCGGCGCGACGATGGTCAACCACGCCGGCGAGTCGTTCACGAAGATCGTCGAGCGGGTGGAGCAGACGACCGAGAGCGCGCGCAAGATCACGCTCATCACCCAGCAGCAGCGCACCGGCACCGAGCAGATCACGATGTCGATGGACGAGATCACGTCGCTGCTCAACCAGACGGTGGCGGGGACGCGGCAGGCCACCACCGCCGCGCAGCAGCTCGCGGAGCTCGCGGGCGACCTGCGCGAGGCCGCGGTGACGTTCACGCTGGGCGGCAAGGGCTAGATGCCCGTGGACGGCGCCGGATGAAGCGGACGGGCGCGCGCTCCGAGGCGCTGCTCGAGAAATTCCGCGTGGTGGGGCGCGAGCGCGTCGAGAACGTCGCGCGGCGCTGGGTCGCCATCGAGGGCGGCTCCGGCACGCCCGAGGACGTCGAGGAGTCGCTGCGGGAGCTGCACACCCTCAAGGGCGAGTGCCGCGTCATGGGGTTCGTCGGCGCGTCGACGGTGACGCACAAGATCGAGGACGCCGCCAAGCGGGCGCTCGCGCAACTGACGGGCCAGGCAGGTTCGCTGCACCGGCTCGTGCTGGAGGGGCTGGATCTCGTCGAGATCCTGATCGTCGAGGCGCCGACCGCGGCCCCGGGCCCGCGCGAGCGCGACTTCGCCGAGCGGGCCGACGCGGTGATGGCC
>JAHFDS010000148.1 GCA_023248855.1 Myxococcales bacterium | reverse complement strand
CACGACCCCGATCTCGCCGCCGGCTGCCAGGGCGCGCAACGCGCCGCGCACCACCACCGCGGCCGCCTCGAGCATCGCTGACCGCCCGCGCGCGCCGGGCTCCTCGGCCGTGACCCGTCGCGCGAGCACCCGGGAAGCGCCCGGCTCCAGGACATGCACCACCACCTCGCGCTCCGCCGTCACGAACCAGACGACCGCGCGCACGCCACGCTCCCGCGCGAGCGTCATGGCCGCGGCGATCTGCTCGCGCAGCGCGCCCTCGATCGTCCCGCGTCGCACCTCGAGCCTGACGTCGAGGTCGCTGGCCTGGCCCCGCACCCGGGCGTGCAGCGCCTCGTCCGCGCGGCCGTCGACGCGCACGAGCACCCGCATGGGCTCGGCGCCGGCCCTGGCCGGCGTGACGACGAGCGCGGCCAGAATCCATGCGCACAGGCGAATTCGACACGCCACCTTTCGCAGCGTACCGCGCCGCGCGCGTCGACCGAAACGCGCTATTGGAGGCGCGCCAGGGCCGCGCGTGCCTCGCCGAGCGCGGCGATCGGACGCTCCGCGTCGGCCCACTGCTCGACGAAGCGCGAAAGGCTCCTCTTGGCGTCCTCGCGTCGGCCGAGCTTCTCGTAGACCAGGCCAAGCCGATGCAGGGCCAGCACGGTGTACGCCGGCGCCCCCAGGAAGTAGCCATCCGCGCTGGCCGTGCGCGGGGCGCGGAGCGATTCGAACGCCACGCGGGCCTGCTCCAGCTGCCCTGCGCGCAACGCGCAGTCGCCATAGAAGAACGTCGCGACCGGGTCTCCGTCATTGCCGCCCCCTAGCTGCAGCGCAAGAGCGCAAGGGGCGCAGCCGAGGCCCGCGGCCATGCGCGCCAGGGTCAGGGCCTCGAGTGACTTGGAAGATTCCAGGCGCCGCATCATCGCGGGCACGTCCGGACACGCCTTGGTCGAGCCCTCCGTCACGTCCGCCAGCATCTTCGTGTTTGCCGCCCACCTGGCCGCGCTCGAGAGCCCGGAATAGCTGCCGGTCAACGCGTGGAAGTGCCTCGCCGCCTCGTGCGTCTCGCCGAGGGCCAGCGCGGTGGACCCGAGCATGCTGTGCGCCGTGATCCGGGCCAGGTCCGTGCGCTCCGTTCGAGCCAGCAGGGGCTGGAGTAGCAAGCGAGCGTTGGCGAAGCGGCCGCGCAGCGTCGCGAGCATCGCGATCCTGAGGCGGGCCGTCGCATCCCCATCCCCGATGTTCGCGGCGCGCGCATCCACGAGGACGCGATCGGCGAGCCGCGCGGCTTCGTCCCAGCGGCGTGCCACGATGAGCGCGTCGGCGAGGAGCTCGCGCCGAGCAGGGTTCTCCCCGCGCAGGACCAGCAGACCGCGCATCACTCGCTCCGGTCGCCCTTCGTCGGCGTCCTGGCCCACGAGGGCCTGCTGGATGAGCGCTTGTTCGCTGTCCGGCGCGCGCCGCAGCCAGTCCTCCACGAACGCACCGGCCTCGCCGCTACGCCCCATCCGGCGCAGCAAGGTCAAGGTCTCGGCTCCGAACTGGAGGTCTGGCCAACGCTCGTGCGCCCGGCGCAGCGTGGACAGGACGACCTCCATTCGTCCGGCGACGCGCTCGATTTGCGCGAAGACACTCACGGCGAGGAGATCGTCGGGATCGGCCACGTACAGGGCACGCGCCTTCGCGGCCCCCTCGTCGACGCGATCCTCCAGCATCGCAGCCCAGGCCTCGAAGAGCTGGTAGCCGCGCTCGTCCGTCGTGCGATCCGCCTGCGCCAGCAAGGCATGCACCCGCGCCCGCGAAGCCATCTCGTTCATGGCAGCGGCGAGGATCGCGTGGCTCCACCCCGGCTGGGCGCGGCGCGCTCCCGCCAAGCCGGCGTCCACCTTGCCCGTGTCCTGCGCGACCTGGCCGTAGAGCTCGCGTATGGCGGCGGAGTACGCCCGGTAGGCCGCCTCGGTCTGGGCCCCGACGCGGGCCATGTCCTTTTTCAGATCGGCGGCCGCCTGCGGCTTTGGGGGCTGTCCTTCGCCGAGCGTCGAACGGAGCGTCGGTCCAAGCTCGTCGAGCGCGGCCTCGGCGGACGCAGCGGACCGTTCGAGCGTCAGGACGGGCGTCTCACCGGCCGGCCCGAGGTCAGCGCGGAGCCTCGCGCCCTCCGAGGTCGGCTCGAGCAGGAGGCGCAGCGTGACGTTGCCGTCCCGGCCGCTTCCGACCCGATACCGCCCCGCCTCGTCGGCGAGCACCCGCTCCGCCATCCGGCCGAGGGCCGCGGCGAGGTCGACGCCCACGATCCCCCGCACCTCGGGGACCACAGATACGCGCCGGTCACGCGCCGGCAGCGATGGTCTTGCCAGGACGATCGCTCCACCCGCGAGGAGCGCGAGCGCCACTGCCGCGAGGACCCACGGGCGTCGCCTGGAGCGGGGTGGTGCCGCGACGCCCGTCGGACTGCCGAGGGCCTCGACCAGCGCGGCCCCATCCCGGGGGCGCTGCGCCGGATCGCGCGCCAGGCACCGCACGATCAGCGCACGCAGCTCGGGCGCGAGGTCCGGTCGCACCTCGTCGAGAGCGGGCGGCGGCTCGCCAAGACGCGCATTCATGAGCGCCGCCACCGAGGGCGCCGCGTGCGGGACCTTGCCGCACGCGACCTCGTGGAGCACGAGGCCATACGCGTAGACGTCGGAGGCCGGCGTGGCCTCCCCGGCGAACTGCTCGGGCGCCATGTAGAGCGGCGTCCCCGCGATCTGTCCGGTCCGCGAGAGCGCAGGCGCGGCCAGCGCCAGCGCCTCGGCGGCGGTGGCGAGCCGTGAGACGCCGAAGTCGGTCAGCACGGCGCGGCCGCTCGAGCGCCGCAGGAGCACGTTGGCGGGCTTGAGGTCGCGATGCACGACGCCGGCCTCGTGGGCTGCCGCGAGGGACGCCGCGAGCTCACGCGCGAGGCGCCAGGCCGCCTCGGCATCGAGGGTCTTTTCGCGCTCGAGCCGCGCTGCCAGCGACTCGCCCTCCACGATCTCCATCGAGAGCAGCAGGCGATGGCCGTCCTCGACCAGGTCGTGGATCCGCACGACGCCCGGGTGGGTCACGAGGCGCGCGGTGCGCAGCTCTTGCCGGACGCGCGCCACGGCGTCGTCGGCGTCGGCGAAGAGCACCTTGAGCGCGACTTCCTCTGCCGCCACGCGATCCTGGGCCCGGTAGACCGCGCCCATCCCGCCCTGGCCGAGCAAGGCGCGGATCTCGAAGCGACCGGCCACCACCGACCCGACTCCAAGCGCCGTCGGTCGCCCCTGCGGCACCGAGGTGTCGGTCTCGGTGAGCTCGACCCGGTCACTCACGCGGATCGAGCATACACTGCGGCATGCTCAGCGGCGGCGGCCGAGGACGAGGGCGACGCCGCCGATCACGAGCGCGCCGCCAAGGAGCGTGGATGGCCCCGGGTGCTCGCCCGCGAGCGCCGCGCCGAGCAGCACGGCCAGGACGGGGTTCACGTACGCATAGCTCGTCGCCGTCGCGGGCCGCGCGTGTCGGAGCAGGTGCGAGTACGCGGAGAAGCCGACGATCGAACCCGCGAACACGAGGTACACGAGCGCACCGATGGCGCGTCCTGGCACGACCGCGGGCCAGCGCTCGCCGGTCACCACGCCCGCGAGACCGAGCACCGCGCCACCCGTGATCATCTGCGTCGCCGCGGACAGGAGGCCCCGCGGGAGCGGCAGCCGCCGGGACAGCACCGAGCCGATGGCCCAGCCGATGGGCGCCAGCACGAGCAGCCCACCGGCCAGCGGCGTCGCGCGCAGATCGCCGACGCTCATGACCGCCACGCCCGCGAAGCCGAGCAGCAGGCCTGCCCACTCGCGCGCAGTGGGTCGCTCGCCGGCGAGCGCCACCAGCGCCGCCACGAACACCGGCATGGCGGCGCACACCGTGGCCGCGAGGCCGGACGCGACGTCGCGCTCGGCCAGCGCCACGAAGCCGTTTCCGACCAGGAAGAGCAACCCCCCGATCGGCGCGGACCAGGCCCACTCGCGCAGCGTCGGCCGCGGCGCCCCGCGCCAGCGCAGCGCCACGTAGAGGATGAGCCCCGCGCTGCCGTTGCGTAGACCACTCGCGAGCAGCGCCGGCATGCCCTCGACCACGTACCGCAGGGCGAGGTACGTGGAGCCCCAGATGACGTACACGGCCACCAGGCAAAGGCCAATGGCGGCACGCGAGCCCGGGGCGAGGGAGGGCGCAGAGACCGACGGCATCGCAGACGAAGAGGATACGCGCACGGGCTCCATTGTGGCCACGCGGGCGCGACTCGCCAGGGCGCAGAACGCAGCGCGTTAGAGAGGTACAGTTGCCATCTGATCTGCCAGCTAGAAAATAATCTGTACTCGACGATCCAGGGCGGTTCGGGTAGCCTTTGTCGCCATGGGGGACGCTGCCCGGCTCTACGATCAGGTCGCCGCCGATCTCCGGGCGCTCATCACGCGGGGGGCGTTGCGACCGGGGGATCGCCTGCCTTCGGTCCGCAAGACCGCCCAGGACCGTGTGGTCTCCATCTCGACCGTGCTCGCGGCGTACCTGCAGCTCGAGAACGAGGGCCTGGTCGAGACTCGCCCGAAGAGCGGTCACTTCGTGAGACGCCGCGACACCCTGCCGCCCGCGCACCGGCCGCGCCTGGTCGTGGTGCCGTCGCGTCCTTCCGTCTTCGAGGGCGTGCGGGCCTTGCTCGATTCGCTGCGCGACCCCGCCGTGGTCCCGCTCGGCTCGGCGGTCCCGGGCATCGATCTGCTGCCCATCCGCGCGCTCAATCGCACGCTGGCGGCGCTCGCGCGCGAGGCCACCACGGCGGGCGCGCACTACGAGAGCGTGGCCGGCGTGGCGACCCTGCGGCGGCAGCTGGCGCGGCGCTCCGCCACCTGGGGCGCTCCGCTGCCGGAGGACGAGTTCATCCCGACCGTCGGCGCCACCGAGGCGCTCCACCTCGCGCTCGGTGCGGTGGCGCGCCCGGGCGACACGGTGGTGGTCGCCTCGCCCACCTACTTCGGGGTGCTGCAGCTCTTCGAGTCGATGGGCCTTCGCGCGCTCGACGTGCCGTGCTCGCCCGAGTCCGGCCTCGACCTCGACGCCCTGGAGAGCACGCTGCGCGCCTCGACCGCGCGAGCCGTGGTCTGCTCACCAAACTACGATAACCCCCTCGGCGCGCTCATGCCCGACGACCGCAAGGAGCGCCTCGTGCGCATGTGCGCACGCCATGACGTGCCGCTCGTCGAGGACGACGTCTATGGCGACCTCGGGTTCGACGGCGCCCGGCCGCGGCCGGCGAAGGCCTTCGACACCACGGGGCACGTGCTCCTGGTCGGCTCGATCTCGAAGACGCTGGCGCCGGGATACCGCCTCGGGTGGCTGGTCGCCGGCCGCTACCAGCGGGCGGTGGAGCAACGCAAGCGCTCCACCACCCTGGCGACGCCGACGCTGCCGCAGATGGCGGTCGCGGAGTACCTCGCCAAGGGCGGCTACGATCGCCACCTGCGCACGATGCGCGCTCGCCTGGCGCAGCAGGTGCAGCGCTTCCGCGAGGAGATCGCGCTCCGGTTCCCCGCGGGCACGCGCGTCTCCCAGCCGAGGGGCGGCTTCGTGCTCTGGGTGGAGCTGCCACGCTCGGTGGACGCCCTGCGGCTGCAGGCCGAGGCGCTCGCACGAGGCGTCTCGATCGCGCCGGGGCCGATCTTCTCGGCGCGCGGCCGCTTCGGCAGCTGCGTACGCATCAGCTGCGGCTTCCCGTGGTCCACCCGCATCGAGACCGCGCTGCGCCTCGTGGGCGACCTCGCGGCGACGCAGGTGGCCGAGCGTGTCAGGCCTTGACCACCGAGAGGAAGGCGCGGGCGGCGTGTGACAGCGTGCGCGCGGCCGGGTAGACGAGCCGGATCTTCCGCTCGACCCGCAGCTCCTTGACCCGCACCTCACACAAGAGCTTCTGCTCGAGCTCGCGCTCGACGCACATGCGGGGCAGGAACGCGACGCCTTGGTTCGCCTGCACGCAGCGGCGGATCGATTCGATGGTCGGCATCTCGACGTCGATGTTGAGCGGCACCTTGTGCCGCTGGAACTCGGCGAGCACGAGCGCGCGGTAGGGCGAGGTGACGTTGTGGGCGATGAAGGTCTCGAGGCCGAGCTCCTCGATCGACACCACGCGACGCCGCGCGAACCGATGCTCGCGCGCGACCACGAACGCGAGCGAATCCGTGTACAGCACGCTCGAGGCGAGCCCCTCGCTGGCCGGCTCGTAGCTGACCACGCCGAGCTCGAGGCGGCCCTCGAGCAACTCGGTCGGGATCTTGCTGGACAGGCTGCGTCGAATCTCGACCTTCACCTTCGGATAGGAGCGGCGGAACCGCTCCACGTGCCCGAGCAGGTAGAGCGTCGACGACTCGTTGGCGCCGACGATCAGCCGACCGGCCGAGAGGTCACGCAGCTCGGTGAGCGCGTTCTCGAGGTCGCTGCGCAGGCTCTGGAAGCGGCGCGCGTAGTCGAGCACCGTGTGCCCCGTATCGGTCAGGACGAGCGTGCGCGCCGAGCGATCGATGAGTTTGTCTCCCACCTCCGCCTCCAGGCGCTGCAGCGCGAGCGACACCGCGGGCTGGGTCCGCAGCAGCCGCTCGGCGGCGCGGGAGAAGCTGCGTTCGGCGGTCACGGTGAGGAACACGTGAAGATCCCGCAGGTCCAGATGCATAAGCGATGCTTATATCATAAGTGAAGTGAATTGATATCGGCATGACTATAGATTTTGCATATCCGACGACCTCGCCCATCATGCGCGGATGACCCCCTCAGACCCGGACCGCGTCTACGTCTTCGACACCACCCTGCGCGACGGCGAGCAGTCGCCTGGCTGCAGCATGACCGTCTCCGAGAAGATCGACCTCGCGGCGACGCTGGTCGACCTCGGCGTCGACGTCCTCGAGGCGGGGTTCCCGATCGCCTCCGAGGGCGACTCGGAGGCGGTCTCCGCCATCGCGCGAGCCTTCCCCTGGGCGCGCGTCTGCGCGCTCGGCCGGGCGTGCACCGCCGACATCGAGCGCGCCGCACGCTCGCTCGAACCGGCCCAGAACCCCCGGATCCACACCTTCATCGCCACGAGCGCCATCCACCTGCGCCACAAGCTCAAGAAGACCGAGGAGCAGGTGCTTGAGGAAGCCGTGAACGCCGTGCGCCTGGCGCGCCGGTACGTCGACGACGTGGAGTTCTCCGCCGAGGACGGCGCGCGAACGGACCCCGCCTTCCTCGAGCGCATCGCCACCGCGGTCGTGGACGCCGGCGCGAGCACGGTCAACGTCCCCGACACGGTCGGCTACGCCATCCCCGCCGAATACGGCGCGCTCATCGGTCGCGTGGTCCGCGCCCTCGCCGGCCGCGCGATCGTGAGCGTGCACTGTCACGATGATCTGGGCCTGGCGGTCGCCAACTCCGTGGCCGCGATCCAGGCCGGCGCACGCCAGGTCGAGTGCACCCTCAACGGCATCGGCGAGCGCGCCGGCAACTGCTCGCTGGAGGAGATCGTCATGATCCTGCGGACGCGGCGCGATGTGCTGCCGCAACACACCTCGGTGAGAACCGAGCTCTTGTATCCAGCGAGCCAGCGGCTGTCCTCGATCATCGGCTTCGGCGTGCAGCCCAACAAGGCCATCGTCGGCGCGAACGCCTTCGCCCACGAGGCCGGCATCCACCAGGATGGCTACCTCAAGGACAAGAGCACCTACGAGATCATCGAGCCCCGATCGGTCGGCGTACCCGAGAGCCGCCTCGTCCTCGGCAAGCACAGCGGCCGCCACGCGCTGCGCAAGCGTTGCGAGGACCTCGGTTTTGCCCTGTCCGCGGCGGAGCTGGACGTCGTGTACGCGCGGTTCACCGCGCTCGCGGATCGCAAGAAAGGGATTTCCGACCCGGAGATCGCAGAGCTCGCACGAGCGGCCCGTGCCCTCGGGGCACGCACGGCGACCGGCTGAGGTTGCCCGCGGGAGCTCCCCGGCCGATCGTCCCTTCCGCGCGCCTCGCCCGGCATGGTAGACGAGGCCATGTTCGGTCGCCTCCTGCCCAAGGAAACCAGCTTCTTCGACTTCTTCGAGCAGCACGCCCGACTGACCGTCGAGGGCTGCAAGGAGTTCACCTCCCTCGTGGCCACGGCCGCGAACATCGAGGCCAAGGCCAGGCGCATCCAGGACATCGAGCACGAGACCGATGTCATCACGCACCGCTGTGTGGAGGCGCTGCATCGCACGTTCATCACGCCGATCCAGCGCGACGATATCCATCGGCTGATCACGAAGATGGACGACATCATGGACTTCGTGGAGGCGGCCAGCGAACGCATCACCTTGTACGAGCTCACGGTGATGACCCCCGAGGTGCGAGACCTCGCGGACGTGCTCTACCGCGCGGCCCAGGAAGTCGAGGAGGCCTGCAAGGGACTGCGCAACCTCAAGTCGCCCGAGGCCCTCTTGCGCAAGTGCATCGACATCAACCGCCTCGAGAACGAGGCGGACGCGATCCTCAGAAGGGCGGTCGCGCGCCTGTTCAAGGAGGAGAAGGACCCGATCGCCGTGATCAAGTGGAAGGAGATCTACGAGAACCTCGAGAACGCGACGGACCGTTGTGAGGACGTCGCGAACATCATCGAAGGTGTCGTGCTCGAGAACGCCTGATGGACACCCACACCGTCGTCGTCATCACGATCGTCTGTGCGCTGACCTTCGACGTCATCAACGGCTTTCACGACGCGGCGAACTCGATCGCCACCGTGGTCTCGACGCGCGTCCTTTCTCCCCGCGTCGCGGTCCTTTGGGCGGCCGGCTTCAACTTCGTCGCGCTCGCCATCTTCGGCGAGGGGGTGGCTCGCACGATCTCGAAGATCATCCACATCAACCCGAGCGACCATGCCTTCGTCTACGTCGTGATGGCCGGGCTGCTCGGAGCCATCGTCTGGAACCTCCTCACCTGGTGGTGGGGCCTGCCGTCGAGCTCCTCGCACGCGCTCATCGGCGGCGTCGGGGGCGCGGGCATCGCCCACGCCGGGTTCGGCGTGCTCGAGCACGACAACGTGGTCAAGACCGTCGAGTTCATCCTCGCCGCGCCGATCATCGGCTTCGTGCTCGGGTACTTCATCATGGTGGCGGTCTTCTGGCTCTTTCGGCGCATGCGCCCGCACAAGGTGGACCGCACCTTCCGCGTCGGTCAGCTCGTCTCGGCGGCGGCCTACTCGATCGGGCACGGCGGCAATGACGCGCAGAAGACCATGGGCATCATCGTGGCGGTCCTCGTCGCGGGCGGCTACCTGGAGGCGGACTCGAAGAAGATCCCCTTCTGGATCACGCTGGCCTCCTACGGCTGCATGGCGCTCGGAACCTCGGTCGGGGGCTGGCGCATCGTCAGGACGATGGGCATGGGCCTGACGCGCCTCAAGCCGGTCGGCGGCTTCTGCGCCGAGGTCGCTGGCGCGGTGACGCTCTTTGTGGCCACGCACCTGCACGTGCCGGTCTCGACCACGCACACCATCACCGGCGCGATCGTCGGGGTCGGCTCGACCACCATGGTGCGAGGCATCCGATGGGGGCTCGCCAGTCGCATCGTCTGGGCCTGGATCTTCACGATCCCGGCGGCGGGCCTGGTGGGCGCTGGCTGCTATTTCCTCCTGTCGCGCCTCGCCGGGCTGTAGGCCAGCGCGTCGAAGCGGGCCAGCGCCAGGACGGACAGCTGGGGCTGCCCCTCGCCGGCGCAGCGGAACGGCAACGGCTCGGGGCGCCCCGGCCAGCAGTGACCGCCGAGAGGGCCTGCGAGGTCCGCCAGCCGATCGTGGGTCAGGAGCTCCACCGGCACCCCGTCCATGGTGCGCCGCACAACGAGGGTGCTTCCCTGGCCCTCCGTCCGGGTCTGTGGTGGCCCGAGCGCCCAGGCGCCGCCAGTGGCCGAGTCGACCGCGCCGAGGACGGCGTAGGGCACCACGCGGTCGAACCGCCCGTGGACGTAGAAGAGGGGCACGGCCTGTCGCGGGAGTCGATCGAGCGCGTCCGCGCCGGCGACCGCGACGACCGACGCCAGGCGCTCGCCGTGGCCCGCGAGCAACCGGAAAGCCACCAGCGCGCCCTGCGAGAACCCGACCACGTGGAGGCGCGACCGGTCCACGGCCAGCGCCCGCTCCGTGGCCTCGACGAAGCCCCAGAGGGCGGCGTCGTACGGGTGGAGATCGAGCCGCTCCGCGCGCTCCCACGAGGCCGGGGCGCCCGGCGCGCTCGGCTGGATGACGACGTAGCCGCGAGGCACGCCGAGCGCCGCGAGCCCCGTGTGCGCCTCCTCGTCCTCCGCGGTCATCCCGTAGCCGTGCAGATCGACGACCAGGCCGCAGCCTCGGGCGGGACAGTCGCCGGGCGCGGTCACCACGAAGCGGAGCGCGGTGCACACGACCTCCTGCCGACCCGCCCGGGGAACCGGCCCGCAGGCCCCCGCGGCCACCCCGTCGGACGCGGCCCCCGTGGATCCCCGGCCGGTGGCGACGCCGTCCTCGGCCACGACGGGCCCGCGTCCAGCCCCGGCTGCGCCCGCTTCCTGTTGCACCGCAACACCGCCGCACCCCGAGGAGACGACGAGGAAGAGCACCCAGCCCCCGCGGCTCCGGCGGTCGGCGGTCGGCTGCCGGCGGTCGGCTGCCGAGCTCACATCGACAGCCCGCCGTCGACGTCGAGGGTGCGGCCGTTGAAGTAGTCGCACTCGAGGACGAAGCGTACCGCTTGCCAGATGTCCTCGGGGACACCGATGCGCCCCACCGGGATCCGCTCGACCAGCGCCTCGCGTGCCCGGTCGGGCATGCCCTGGGTCATCGGTGTCTCGACCATGCCTGGCGCGACCGCGCCCACGCGGATGCCATGGGGCGCGAACTCCCGCGCCCACGTGAGGGTGTTGGCGGCGAGCGCGGCCTTGGCAGAGACGTAGCTCGACTGGCCGCGGTTGCCGTGCCGGGCGATCGACGACAGGTTGACGATCACGCCGGGCCGGTGGCCCCCCGCCAGCATGCGAGCCACGACCTCGCGCACCATGAACGTTGCCCCGGTGAGGTTCACCGCGATCACGGCGTTCCAGTCCTCGGTCGAGAGCTTGCGGATCTCGCCGGTCCGGCCGTCACGCTTGACGAGCAGCCCGTCTCTGAGGATCCCGGCGTTGTTGACGAGGCCACTGAGCCCGCCGAGCTCGGCCGCGGCAAAGTCCACGAACGACGCCGCGTCGGCCTCGTCGCTGACGTCGAGCCGCCGGCGCGCGATGCCGGCTGGCAGCCCCTCGAGCGCGGCGACGTTGAGGTCGCCCGCCGCCACCCGCGCGCCCGCCGCGTGGAGCTGGCGGGCGAAGTGCGCCCCCATGCCGGATCCGGCGCCCGTCACGATGATCTTGAGGTCACGCAGTTGCATGCTGGCTCTCCTTTCCTGTCAAGGAGCGCGCGCCCAGCCACCGCGCGAGCTCGGGGTAGAGGACACGGCTCGCACGCGAGCCCACCACCGCGCCCACGTGTCCGCCCGGCACGACCAGGCGGTCCTTGATCGCGCTCGAGACCAGCGCCTCGAGGCCGCTGGCCGCCGCGAGGGGACAGATCGCATCGCGCTCGGCGGCGACGGTCAGCACCGGGCAGGTGATCCGCGACAGATCCACGCGGCGACCTCCCACGTGGTGCGTGCCGGCGACCAGGCGGTTCTCCTGGTACAGCTCGCGGAGGTAGGTCACGTACGCCGCCGCGGGGAACGGGATGTTGTCCGAGGCCCAGCCGTCGAGCGCTTCGAACGAGTCTCTCGCCACCGGATCGTGTATCCGGTCGACGATCCCGACCCACCTGGCCAGGGTCTGGGTCGGTCGCAGGGCGAGGAAGCCGCTCTGCATCTGGGTGGCGCCCACGTTGCCCGCTGCCGCGACGGCCTCCACGTCGAACCACCGCGGGTCGGTCATGCGCCCCAGCAATCCCGCGCCCGAGAAATCGAAGGGGCCCGCGAGGTTGACGAGGCTCGCCAGCGATGTCGGATGCAGCGCCGCGTGGATCCCCGACAGGGTCGCGCCCATGCAGTAACCGACGACGGAGATCCGGTCGGCGCCCGTGTTGCGCTGCACCACGCGAGCGGCACGCCCCAGCCTCCCGAGCACGTCCTCCCACGTGAGGTACCGGTCCTCGTCCTCGGGGACGCCCCAGTCGAGGCAGTAGAGGTCGAGGCCCGACGCGGCGAGCGCACCGGCGAGGCTGCCCCCCTCCCGTAGATCGAGGACGTACCAGCGATTGATCAGCGAGGGCACGAGCAGCACCGGCGCCGCCCCGCTCTCCCCGGCCGGCGCTCGGCCGGCCGGGGCGCGGAAGTGGTAGAGGGCCGCCGTGCCTTCCCGGTGGATGGTGTCCCTGGGGGTCGGTGCGCGCATGGCCCGTGCTTCTCTAGGCCCGTGGCGCAAACGGGTTCTGACCCACCGCCTCGCCCGCGCGACGCGCGCCCTCCATCGAGAGTCGCCGCCACTCGGCCGAGAGCTGCGCCGCGTAGGCGAGGCTCGCCTGGGCCATGCGGGCGAGCTCGTCCACCGCTTGCCGCGCCTGCTCGAGCCCCTTCTGCTCGAACCGCGCCCACTCCTCCATCATGGCCTGCAGGGGCTCGGTCCCGGGGACCGTCTTGCCCGCGGGGGCACTCGTCTTGCTCTCGTTCGCCATCACAGTCTCCTTTGTTGCACTGCAACATCAGCGCGACAGGAAGCTAGGTTCTGTGGGCGGATCTGTCAAGGGCGTTTGTTGCGGCGCAACAAATCGGGAACGGGAACGGGAACGGGAACGCTGCAGGGCTCGGCTTCCACGCGACCGGGTTGGGTGTCTCCGCTACAATCAGGGCCAATGCCCGTCTATCTCGGCATCGACCTCGGGACCACCAACTCGGCGGCGGCGGTGTTCGACGGGGAACGCGTCACCGTCGTGAGGAACGCCCAGGGCAGCTCGCTCACCCCCTCGGTGGTGCGGCTCGACGGCAAGGGCACGGTCACCGTCGGCGCCCGCGCCCGGCGCTTCCTCGAGAGCGATCCGAAGAACACGCGCGCGGAGTTCAAGCGCCTGATGGGGACCGCGACCGCCCTCGACTTCGCGGCCGCCAAGGTCACGCGGCGGCCCGAGGCCCTGGCTGCGGAGATCTTGAAGAGCCTGCGCGCCGACGTCGAGGCGCAGCTCGGCTTTGCGCCCGCGCGCGCCGTGGTCTCGGTGCCCGCGCTGTTCGAGCTGCCCCAGAGCGCGGCCACGAGCGAGGCCGCACGCCTGGCCGGCTTCGACAAGGTCGAGCTCATCCAGGAGCCCATCGCTTCGGCGCTCGCGGCGGGTTGGTCGGCCGACGGCTCGAGTGGTCTGTGGCTGGTGTTCGACCTCGGCGGCGGCACCTTCGACGCGTCGCTGCTCGAGACCAAGGACGGCATGCTGCGGGTGGTCGGCCACGACGGCGACAACTTCCTCGGCGGCCGCGACGTCGACTGGGCGATCGTGGATTTCGTCATCGGCGAGCTCGGCGGGCGCATCAAGCGCGACGATCCGGCGCACGCGGGGGCGCTGCGCCAGCTCAAGCAAGCCGCGGAGGAGGCCAAGATCGAGCTGTCGCGCGCGCCGACTGCGGGGCTCGCGATCCCGGGTCTGCGCGTCGGCGACGACGAGATCGACGTGGACCTGTCGCTCGAGCGGGCGTGGCTCGAGAGCTTGACCGAGCGCCTGGTGGATCGCGCGATCGCGATCTGCGAGCGCCTGTGCACGGCCCACAGCGTGGCGCCGGGCAGGCTCGAACGCGTGGTGCTCGTCGGCGGGCCGACCGCGATGCCGATGGTACGCGAGCGCGTGCGCAGCCGGCTCGGCCCGGTCGCCGAGCGGCTCGATCCGATGACGCTCGTGGCCGAGGGCGCGGCGCTGTACGCGGCCTCGCTCGGGCTCGAGGCGCGCGCGCCGGAGGTGGCTGACAAGGCGGGCCGGCGCTTCTGGGTGCAGCACCCGGCGATGTCCACCGACACCGCGCCGCACGTGGTCGGCAAGCTGCTGGGCGACGGCGAGGGCCCGGCCCCCGTGCGGGTGCGCCTTTCGCGCGCCGACGGCCTGTGGACGAGCCCGCCCGCGGAGCTCGACGCCGAGGGCACGTTCGTGGTGCAGGTCGAGCTCCTGCCGCGCCGGCCCAACGTATTCGCGCTCGAGGCGGAGGCGGCCGAGGGCGAGCGCGTGCCGGTGCTGCCCGCGACGCTCACCATCGTGCAGGGGCTGACGCTGTCGGATCCGCCGCTGTCGCGCTCGATCGGCGTCGCCCTGGCGAGCGATCAGGTCCACGTGTTCTTCGACAAGGGCTCGCCGCTGCCCAACAAGCGAACGGTCGTGCGGCACACGCTCGAAGGCGTCGCCAAGGGCCAGAAGGAGGCCCTCTTGCGCATCCCCATCGTGCAGGGCGAGTACGAGCAGGCGCACCTGTGTCGGCTGGTCGGTACCCTCGTCATCCCCGGGGATCGCGTCAAGGCCGCGGTGCCCGCGGGCTCACCGATCGAGATCACGCTCGAGCTCGATCGCGGCGGGCGGCTGGCGGCGCGCGCGCTCGTGCCGGCGCTCGGCCAGGTATTCGAGGACGTCGCCGAGCTGCTCGTGCCGGAGGCGACGCCGGCGGTGCTCGAGGCCAGCGTGGTGGCCCTGCGTGAGCGCCTGCAGGCGGTGCGCAAGGCGGCGCTCGGGCGGGGGGACCGCGCGGTGGTCGAGCAGTTCGCGGGGGCGGACAAGCTGCTCGTCGAGGCGCAGCGCGACCTCTCGGCGGCCCGGGGCGGCGACGCCGACGCGGCCCAGAAGGCCCGGCGGACCCTGCTCGAGCTCGACGCGATGGTCGAGGAGGTCGAGGCGGACGCGCGCTGGCCCGAGGTGGACGGCGAGGCCCGCGAGCGCCTGGTGTGGGCCGGCCGCTGGGTGTCGCAGCACGGGACGCCCCACGAGAAGGCGGTGCTCGCCGAAGTGACCGAGGCCCTCACGCGCGCGCGCAAGGCGCGGGATCTGCCGGAGCTCCAGCGCCAGATGCGCCTCTGTCGCGATCTCGGCAGCACGGCGTTTCACCGCCACCCGGAGGCCTGGGAGTGGCTGTTCGAGTCTGCGGCGTCGGACATCGACGGCGCGCGCGACCTGCCGCGGGCGAGAAAGCTCGTGGAGGAGGGGAGGCGGGCGCTCGGCAAGAAGGACAACGAGAGCCTGCGCCGCGTGACCGAGCAGCTGTGGGACCTTTTGCCCGTCAGCGCCCAGCAGCGCCGCCTGGGCTACGACTCCGGCCTGCGCTAGACTGTCCTCCGTGGATACGCTGACCGCGACCTACTTCGTCGCGTTCATCGGCGGGGCGGCGTTCTCGATCCTGTCGTTTCTGCTCGCCAGCGCCGGGGAATCGGGGGGGGACCACGGCGACGCCGGGGGGCACGGCCACCTGCACGGCGGCCATGCGCACGGTGGCCATGCGCACGCCGGCCATGCGCACGCCGGCCATGCGCACGATGGCGCGGGGCACGACCACGGGGACAGCGGGAGCCGGGGCGGCCTCCTGCCGCGCGCGCTCGGGCCTCTGCTGAACCTCAACTCGCTGTGCGCGCTGCTCCTGGTCGGTGGCTGCGTGGGCTTCCTCTCGCGCCGCTTCTTCGGCGCCGGCGCGATCGTCTCGGCGCTCCTTTCGGCGCCGGCTGGCCTCGGCGCGGCGTACCTCGTGGGGAGCTTCCTCCGCCTGCTGGTCAAGAACTCCATCGAGGAGCGGCCCTTCCTGTACGAGGGCACGGTCGCGACGGTCACCGCTGCCATCCGCGAGGACGGCATCGGCGAGATCGTCTATCTCAAGGACGGCGCGCGCACGTCGCTGCCTGCCCGCGCCGACGCGCCCATCGTGGCGGGCATCGAGGTGATCATCGTGGGTCTGGAGCGCGGCGTGGCGCGCGTGGCGCCGAGCCAGAAGGTGCTCGGCATGAAGGAGGAGGAATGAACGGGTCGATGGCACATCTGGCGGCGTACGCGATCGGCGGCGCCATCGCCTTCATCGTGCTCCTGGCGATGATCGCGCGCCTTTACCGCAAGGTCGGCCCCAACGAGGCCATGCTGGTCTACGGCTTCGGCGGCACCAAGGTGGTGCGCGGCGGCGGGCGCCTCGTCATCCCCATGCTGCAGTCGACGGAGAAGCTTTCGCTCGAGCTCATGTCGTTCGACGTGGCGCCCAAGAAGGAGCTGTTCACGCACCAGGGCGTGGCCGTGCTCATCGACGCGGTCACGCAGCTCAAGGTGCGCAGCGACGACCAGAGCATCCGCACCGCGGCGGAGCAGTTCCTCGACAAGACGCCCGAGACGCGCGAGGCGGCGATCCGCCTCGTCATGGAGGGCCACCTGCGCGGGATCGTCGGTCAGCTCACGGTCGAGCAGATCGTCAAGGAGCCCGAGATGGTCGGCGAGAAGGTCCGCAAGACCTGCGCCGAGGACCTGAGCAAGATGGGTCTCGAGATGATCTCGTTCACGATCAAGGAGGTCCGCGATCAGAACGAGTACATCGCGAGCATGGGCCGCCCGGAGATCGAGCGGATCCGCATGACGGCCAACATCGCGGCGGCCGAGGCGCAGCGCGAGACCGAGATCAAGATCGCCGAGGCGATGCGCGCCGCGGCGGTCGCCAAGGCGATGGCGGATCAGGAGCGCGTGATCGCGGAGACGGCGTCGGCCAGCAAGCAGGCCGAGGCGCAGCGCGACCTCGAGATCAAGAAGGCGCAGTACGCGGAGGTGGTGCACCGCCAGCGGGCGCAGGCCGACAAGGCCTACGAGATCCAGGCGCAGATCATGCAGCAGCAGATCGTGGCCGAGAAGACCAAGGCCGAGCAGATCGAGCGCACCGCGCAGATCTCGGTGCAGGAGGCCGAGATCCAGCGGCGCGAGAAGGAGCTGGTGGCGCAGCAGATCAAGCCCGCGGAGGCCGAGGCGACGCGCGTCCGCCTGGCCGCGCAGGTGGAGAAGGAGCGCGTGGCCATTCGCGCGCAGGGCGAGGCGGAGGCGACCCGCTCGGCGGCCGACGCGGAGGCCGCGAAGATCCGCGCCGAGGGGACGGCGCGCGCCGAGGTGATGCGGCTCGAGGGCGAGGCCGAGGCGCAGGCGATGGAGAAGCGCGCCGAGGCGTATCGCGGCTACACGCAGGCGGCCGTGCTCGACAAGGTGATCAGCCAGTTGCCGGAGATCGTCCGCGCCATCACGGCGCCGCTGGCGAAGGTCGACAAGATCACCCTCATCTCGAGTGGCGACGGCCCGAACGGCACCGCGGGCGCCAGCAAGCTGACGGGCGACGTCACGAGGATCCTGGCGCAGCTGCCGGCCGTGGTGGAGACGCTCTCGGGCGTCAACCTCGGCGAGCTGCTCAAGGCCCTGCCGCAGATCGGCGACGCCATCCGCAAGGCCGAGCGCGCGAGCGGGGAGGGCGATGGCGGCGGTGGTGGGAAGGCCGTGGTGCCGGCGGTCACGCGGGTGGTGCCGCCTCCGGTGCCTCCGGCGGGGTAGGGAGGCGGCGCGGGCGCGCGGGTCGGGCTACAATCCTCGGGTCGTGCAGGGCCGGCTCGCCGAGAATCCGTTCTACGTGCTCGGCCTCGGTCCCGAGGCTACGCGCGCCGAGGTCGAGCGG
>JAHFDS010000147.1:1944-17660 GCA_023248855.1 Myxococcales bacterium | reverse complement strand
CGAACGGCGTTCCGTTCGGCGTGCCCGAGGCAGAGATGCGCCGGCTCTGGCAGGAGGACCACGCGGGCGCGGGCTGGGCGCGCGCCAAGGGCGTCCTTCACGATCTGTTCGTGCTCTGGGCTGGCCCGGGCGCGCAGGTGGAGGTGGGTCGGACGCGCATGATGGGAGAGGGCCTGTCGCGCGATCTCTGGGGCGCTCCCGTCGAGGTCACCTGGCCCGATGGCTCGCGCAAGGAGGGCGCCTTCGCGGTCGGGATGCCCCGCCGCGATCCCGATCCCGAGCTCGACCACAGGACGCGCCGCGAGCTGCGCGTCCTCGGCGCGCTCGGTGGTCTCGCGCTGTCCCTGCGCGCGCCGGCGGTCATCGGCGCCCTGCCCGAGGCGGGTCACCTGTGCCTGGTGCGGGAGTGGCTCGACGGCGTGCCGCTGGACCCACGCGCCGGCCGGCAACCCAGCGTGCGCCCCTGGCAGGTGACGGGCGAGGTCGCCGCGGCCATCCACCGCATCGACACCGAGCGGTTCCGCTGGCTGCCGGGATCACCGACACGCCGCGCCCACGCCGAGTCGGCCCTGGCCGCGGCGTTCACGGGTCTCGATGAGCCGGAGGCGCAGGATGCGCTGGCCTGGGCCCGAGAGCACCTGCCGCCCGAGACACCCGCCTCGCTCCTACACGGCGACCTGCTCGGGCAGAACCTCCTGCTCCACCCGAGCGAGCCGACCGCGGTGATCGACTGGGAGTATGCCGCGCTCGGCGACCCCGCCCACGACCTCGCGATCGTGACCCGCGGCGTCCGCCAGCCGTTCCAGATCGCCGGCGGGCTCGACCGACTGATCGACGCTTATCGCGCGGCCGGTGGCCACGACCTGGCTGTCGCCGAGGTTCGCCTTCACGAGCTCTGTTTGGCAGCCCACTGGTATCGATCCGCCCTGCGCGGCGGCGGCTCCGAGCGGCCGCCGGAAGCCCTCGCCCGCCTGCGTCGCGTGCTCTCGCTGGCGTCCAGCTGATCCTGGGCGGGGACCATCGCCGATGGCCGCGTGGACGCCACGGCCGTACGGTCGGGCGCATGGGATCCGAGCGCAACACCGATGACATCGCCATCGCACTGACGCACATCGGGAAGGTGCTCGAGCGCATCGCCGTCGCGCTCGAGACCAGACCAACCTCACCGATCACCGGTGGGCCGGTACCAGCACCACTGCCCACTTCGCCCGGCATGACGGCCGAACGCGAAGACCATCTCGACGGGGAGTGGGCCCGGCTCGGTGAGCTCGTTGCCGAGCGCAAGCGCGCAGGAGCCAGCCCCGAGGAGCTCAAGCGGTTACGCCGGCGGCGTGCGCAGATCAGCAAGGAGCTTGCCGCGGCCCGCGAGGTGCGGGACCGCTTGATGGACGCCTGGGAGAAGGGCCTGCCGGAGACGCTTCGCCGGCAGTACGCGGAGCTCTTGGAGCGCATCCGAGGACCGCTCCGAAACCTCCTTCCGGCCAAGGAGCGGATCCAGGCGCGGCCGCAACGCGCCGCCAGGAAGAAGGAAGAGGCCGAGGCTTGGCGTGCGCTGATGGAGTTCCAGCAGCGCTACGGAGCGCCGTAGGCCGACCTTCGGTGAAGAGAGCCGCGCACGCAGCATTTGGGAGAACGGCCGGGAGTGCTGGGCATGTTCGATGTTGCGTGCGCGGCGAGAGACTCCGCTCAGTCGAGGTACTTCCAGGTGGACGCGCCGTCGAGGCGACGAACGCGGGCGGCGCAGACATCGGCAGGGTCGAAGTTGCGCGCGTTGACGCCCATGCGGTCCGTCACGCCCGGTTTGGCTGCCTCCCAGTGGGTGACGCAGCCGCAGCGCGCGCAGCGGACGAATCGGATGCTCTTGCCGCCCCAGACGTACGAGGCGGTGCCCCTCGCGGCCGCGTGCACCTTCACCGCGGCGGCCTTGTAGTAGGCCCAGCGCGTCCCATAGCGCCGGCAGATGGAGCAGTTGCAGTCCGTCAGGGTGCGCGGGCGCCGCGGGACCTCGATCCGGACGGCTCCGCAATGGCAGGTCGCAGCGATCATGTTCCTCTCCCGATGGCGGTCATCACGGCGGCACGCGCCAGCAGGCGCGTGGAGTCGAGCGTCGGCAGCGGGCAGTCGTCGGCGCGCACGAGGAGCGGGATCTCGGTGCAGCCGAGGATCACCGAGTCGCATCCCTGCGCCTTCAGCCGTGCGACGATCTCGTTGAATCGCAGGCGAGAGGGCTCGAGGAACCTCCCGCGCACGAGCTCCTCGAAGATGACGTCGTGGACGATCGCCCTGTCCTCGGTCGACGGGGGCAGGACCTCCATCCCGTGGCGGCGGAACACGTCGGGGTACATGGGTCCCTCCATCGTGAACCGCGTCCCGAGGAGACCCGCCTTGCTCCAGCCGTTTCGTCGCGCCTCGGCCGCGACCACCTCGCCGATGTGCAGCCACGGGATGGGCGAGCGATCGATGAAGTGCTCCCACGACAGGTGGCACGAGTTGTCGGGGCAGATCGCGAAGTCGGCTCCGGCGTTCGCGACGACCCGCGCCGACTCGAGCATGAGCTCGCCGACCGCGCGGAAGTCGCACTCGCCGAAGGCCGGCATCCAGTCGGCCATCGGGATCGAGTGCAGCGTGACCCTCGGATGGTTGTACGCGCCGACGTGCGGCTCCGACGCCTCCGCGATCGTCCGGTAGCAGAGCGCGGCCCCTTCCACGCTGCAGGCGACGATCCCGATGTGCTTCATGGTCTCACTCGACCTTGAACGCGACCTCGCCGAGCTGCTTCTTACCGTCGTCCATCGTGGCCTCGACCACGTAGGCTCCGGTGGCCAGGTTGCGCCGGCGGGAGTTCACGCGCCAGCGCTTGGACTTCACCTCGAAGGAGACCTTGAAGACCTCCTTGCCGTCGAGCTTCCAGACATGCTCCACGGTCTGCCCGTCGGCGTCGGTGATGTTCGACCAGACGAACACCGTGTCGCCCTTCTTGAAGGTGTTCGCGACGCCGGTCGGCTCCCGGTCCTCGATGCCGGTCCCGGCCTTCACCTCCGCGGCGGCGTCCGCGTTCGCCGCTCGAGCACCGCCGAGCAGCAGCAAGATCACGATCCACACGCTACGCATCGACCCCTCCTCTGCGTGATGCGCGAGCGTAACCCAGCCGAGCTCGCGTCGGGCAGCAACGCCTACGGTGCATCCGTGGGATCCCAGTCCGTGTGGAGGTTCTCGTCGAGCGCGTCGAGGACACGTAGGTCCTCGGGCGTGAGCACGAAGTCGAACACGTTCGCGTTCTCCACGATGCGCTCCCTGCGGGACGACTTCGGGATGACGACGAGATCCTGCTCGAGCGCCCAGCGGATGAGGACCTGGGCGGGCGTCTTGCGGTGTCGCTTCGCGATGGCCACGAGGCGCCGGTCGTCGAGGCGCTCGCCACGCGTGAGGGGGCTGTAAGCCTCGACGACGATGCGGTGGCGCCCGCAGAGCTCACGCACGGCCTTCTGGGGCAGGAAGGGGCTCAGCTCGACCTGGTTGACCGCGGGCACGACGCGCGCGTGGCCGAGCAGCTCCTCGAGGTGCTGCGGCATGTAGTTCGACACGCCGATGGCGCGGCAGAGGCCGTCGCCCAGGAGCTGCTCCATCGCGCGCCAGGTGTCCTTGCGCAAGCGCGGCACCGGCCAATGAACGAGGTAGAGGTCGATCACGTCGAGGCCGAGCTCGTCGAGGCTGCGCCGGCACGCGCGCAGTGTGCGCTCGTAGCCGTGCTCGCTGTTCCAGAGCTTGGTCGTGACGAACACCTCCCGGCGAGGCAGCCCGGACTCGCGCACGGCCTCGCCGACGTCGGCCTCGTTGCCGTAGAGCGCGGCGGTGTCGATGTGCCGGTACCCGGCCTCGAACGCGGACAGGACCGCCTTGCGAGCGGAACCGCCGGCGCGGATCTGGTAGACGCCGAGGCCGAGCCGCGGCATCTCCACGCCGTTGTTCAGCGGAACCGTCGACCTAAGCGTCGTCATCGCGCCCGGGGTCGACCAGGCACTGAGCGCCTGACCTGCGATTCATCGATCTCGGCCAGCCTCGCCTTGATCAGCCTGCGGACCAGCGTGGTCGGCAAGGGCTTGTCGGGTGAAAAGTGGAGAGCACTCTTGGTCTGGCCGTAGGTCCGAGTGAAGGGTGCGACGGTCGCCAGCGTGGAGCCGCTGAATGGATAGTACGAGCCGCCGCTCTTGGTCGCCTGGAAACCGGCCACCACCTTCCCGTGAACGCGAAAAGCCGGCATCTGATAGCTGATGCACTCCTCCGCCTCTGGCACGACGGAACGAATCTTGGCGCGGAGGTCCTCGAGCGCTCGTCGCCGGTCCTCGGGAACCGTTCGGAGGTAGTCGTCGATCGGCGTTGCCTTGGCGGCGATTCCGAGGCGCTTCATCGCATCAGTCCTTCCCACCATGGACGAAGCGGATCGAGTTGCCGTCGGCGTCCTTCACGTACATCTCCCGGTTGCCCCAGGTCTGGTCCGTGGGCAGCAGGTCGATCGCCACTCCTCTGGCGGCGAGCTCCCGATGCAGCGCGTCCACGTCCAGGACCAACAGGAACACCACCCCGCCCGAAACGCCGTCGCCGGGAAACGAGGAGACGTGCAACCGCACGCCGTCGCGCACGAGCCCCATGTAGCAGGGGTCGTCCACCCGTTCGTCGACGCGGTACGCGAACTCCTTCTGAAACCCCAGCTGGCGGCAGTAGAAGTCTTCCGCCGCTCGAGAGCGGGCAACATGCAGGACCGGGATGGCGTGCTTGAGCATGGGCGGCTCAGGGCTCACGCATCGACGCGCGTGAGCGTCTTTCTGCTGCGGAGCATTCCCACCACGACGAGCTCGACGGGTACCCAGACGGCCAGCAGCAGCCCGCAGAACCAGAGCACGCGCGTGCGCCAGACGAGGGGCCCGAGCTCACCGGAGATCCACCACGCACCCAGCGCGGTGACGGCCAGGGCGACGAGGAGCCCGACGAAGATCCCGTTCGCGTCCTGGTAGCGCAACCGGATCCGGCAATGCGGACACCAGATCCGGGTCGGGAGACCGGCCGAGAACACCGGCCACACCCCGATGTCGCGACCGCATCCGGGGCAGAGCTTGCCGCTTGCCTGACCACCCGAGGGGTGCTCGGTTGATTGGAGCATCACGCCTGGCCTCGTCGCTGGGCGTCGGGCAGGCCGTCGTGCTCGCCAAGCGGGCGCTCCGGCATGTCGTCCCACCAGTGACTCCACGGCATCTGCTCGCGCCGATGCGGGTGGAGCGGGTAGGCGATCCGGTTGTCGGACTTGCTGGCCTCGCCGCCCACGAGCAGGCGAGCCTCGCGCTCGCCGTTGTTGATGAAGGTGTGGCAGATGCCCGTGCCCGCGGGGAACGCAGCCAGGTCGCCAGCCTTCATCCGGTGGAGGACGCCGTCCACCCAGGCGTCGACCTCGCCCTCGAGCACGTAGACGAACTCCTCCTCCTTCTCCTCGGCGTGCGGGTAGGACGTGCGCTGCCCTGGCGGGAGCCGCTCGAGGTGGAGACCGATCCGGAGCAGGCCCGCCGCGCGCCCGATGGCGCGTCCGTGACCGAGCACCTCGTCGCTTCCCGGGTACTGCCCGGGCTTCTCGGGGACGTCCTCGCTCGAGACGATGAACGGTGGGCGCTTCGGGCTGCCAGGCATGCCGGATCGGTATCACGAAGGCGTGCTGGTGACGTGGCCCGGAGCGCGCAATGATCGGGCGGGTGACCTTCGAGGTCGGCTGACGCATGGCACCCCGATTCGGGATCGAGATCGTCGAGGTCGGCGATGGGCTCTACGGGCCGGACCACCCGTGGCACAACGAGCACCGGGTGGTCGAGATCGCCACGGGACGGGTCGTGTTCGCCTTCGAGGAGACACCGGACCTGTCGAAACCCTGGGATCCCAGCTACCACGGGGTCTCGAGCCTGATCCTCGCCGAGGACGAGGCGAGCGTGACCGTGTGCTACCACGACGGAAGTATCGAGCGCGTCACCCTGCCCTGAGTCGATCGCCCGGGCGCGCTACCAGCTTCCGCTCGACCAGATGCGGTAGGCCTCGATCCACTCCGTCCCGGCCGGTCGCGGCGAAGGCAGGGGCAGCTCGAGGATCGGGACGGCCTGCTTGCTCTTGCCGCGCACGCAGATGGCCACGATCTCCTCGCGCTCGGTGAGGTCGAAGCGGTGTACGTGCACGGGCACCTCGAGGACCGTCGTCTCGAACGGCAGCGCGACGTTGTCCTCGAGCGCGGTGAACCATCCGGTCGCCTGCTCGGACTCGTTGTAGCAGTCGACGGTGGCGGTCTCGATCATCTCCTCGAGCTTCGCCTTCGGAATCGTGGCTCGCTTCTTGGCGCGCGCCGTCATCGGCCGGCCCCGGCGCCGAGCAGGCGCCCCTGGTTGCCAGCGTGGGGCGTGATGGGCTTGTGGAGCACGATGCCGCGCCCGGCGCTCTGGCCGTCGCGGTACGCGCCCGTGCTCGAGATGCGCGAGTGGCTTACCGACTGCCGGCGCGGGTAGCGCGCGTCGTAGTAGCGACGGAGGTCGCGATCGCCGACCCAGACCAGGCCCTCCGCCTGCTGCACCGTGCGGTCGGCCCCGAGCTTGTCGAGGAATCCGCGCATCACACCGACGAGGAAGCTGCGTCGCGCCCGGTCCGAGCGGATGCCGTGCTGGCGCTTGTGCTCGCGCCACAGGCGCTCGCTCGTGTGCAGGAGGAAGCCGTGGACGTACTCGGCGAGCGCGAGGTTCGCCTCGGTGCCGCTCACCTCGAGCACGCTGCCGCGTGTGCCGAGGCGAGGCTCGTAGACCGTGACCCAGATGGCCTCGACGAAGAAGTGCGTGCACAGGATGGCGCCGAGCATGCGCTCGGGCGCCTGGACGCGGCCGGTGGGCGTCCCGAGCTGGCGGAAGCCGAAGGCGCGGCGGGTCCCGGCGGTGGCGGCGTCGAGGTTGTAGCGAAGCATGAGCCGCTGCGCCTCCTGCATGGCCAGCTCGGCCTCGTGGAGGTTCGGGCTCTGGGCGAGCGCGAGCAGCTTGGCGACGCGACCGAGCACGCGGTCCTGCTCCGCCTCGCCGCCGGCGTCGGGCAACCCGGTCGCGCGCGCGTCGATGGCGAGCTCGGCGCACAGACGCCGGAACGACTCGCCATGTGCGGCCTCGCCCTGGATGCGCAGCACCTCGTCGACGTACTGGTGCGCCATCTCGTGCTTGAGCACCTCGACCACCACCCGCCACGGACGGCCGAGCACGAGGCGGCGAGCCATCCGGATGGTCCGCTCGCGCCCCGACCAGCAGCCGAGCCGCGTCTCCGAGTCCTCGAGCGCGATCATCGGCGGGCGCATACGCCGCCGAAAGTGGGACGCGTTCAGGGTCTTCCACTCGTCGAGCAATGCGCGCACGCACGCCGTCTCGAACTCGGCGGAGAGCGCGCCGATGTCGTCGTTCGAAGCGTTCACGGTCCCGAGTCTGCCACGCAGATCCGACACGTCTGGCCGGCGTTCCCGTTCCCGTTCCGTAGAGGGGCGCACGGGAACGGAATCGGGAACGGCCGACGTACGGCTCGGCGGCTCAGGCCTGGGTGCTGGTCCGCGTGGCCTTCGGTCGCATCGCGGACGCGACCAGCAGGATGGCGACCCACCAGGCCCGCTCCTCCTCGCCGATCACCCACTTGCCGGCGAGCGGGGCGCGTTGCGCGGGCCTGTCCGGCTCCACGAGCCGCTGCGCCACCCCGAGCCGATGGCGGCCGAGCTCGGCCGGCACGTCGTCGGCCGCGAGCGTGATGGTCTCCCAGTCGACGTCCTGGCCGGACACGGTGATCGCGCCGGTGCGGTCGATCTCGGCAGCCCAGGCCTCACCGAGGGGATTGTGAAACACGTAGCGGAGCCTGTCGGAGCCGGCGACTGCGGCGGTGAACCAGGAAGGAGCGGCCATGACGGGTCCTTTCCGTTGTCGAGGCGACCCTACACCCGCCGCGCGCGGACCGTAAGTGCGGATCTGCGCGGCTCTGTCATTCAGATCCACTCCGGACGGTCGACCCGACGCGCATCGGCGGCATCACCGGTGTTGAGGGTCGTGGCGGGCTCGAAGAGGAGCACCGCGACTTCTTCCTCGGCGACCGGCCGGTGCTCCACGCCGCGCGGCACGATGATGAGCTCACCGGTCTCGACCCAGGCGGAACGCTCGCGGAAGTCCATACGGAATCGCCCGCGCACGACCAGGAACAGCTCGTCCTCGGCGTCGTGCTTGTGCCAGACGAACTCACCGCGGAACTTGACCAGCTTGGCGTGCTGGCCGTACAGCTCACTGATCACCTTCGGGCTCCAGTGATCGCTGAACAGCCCGAGCTTCTGGTCGAGGTTGATGGGGCGCATCGACCCGGGTGTACCCTCGCCCGTCATGATCGTCACGTTCGATCGCCACCTGCGCACGCGCGGCCAGGGCGACACGCACGACATCACGGAGACCGTGGCCGCCGCCGTCACGGAGTCGAAGCTCGCCGCCGGCGTCGCCGTCGTGTTCGTCACGGGCTCGACCGCGGCCGTGACGACGATCGAGTTCGAGCCCGGCGCGGTGGCGGACTTCGCGGCGCTGCTCGAGCGGCTCGTGCCGCGCCACGCACCGTACAAGCACCACGAGCGCTGGGGCGACGACAACGGCTCGAGCCATGTGCGCGCGGCGCTCCTGGGACCCTCGCTGTCGGTGCCGTTCCGGGCCGGCAAGCTGACGCTCGGCACCTGGCAGCAGATCGTGCTGGTCGAGCTCGACGTCGAACCGCGCGAGCGCGCGTTCGTCATCCAGGTGATGGGCGAGTAGCTGGCGCGTCGGATCGAGTAGACTGGGAGGACCTGTCGGGACCTCAGCCACCCCGACAAGGCTTGCTCACCGGCTGTCTGGATGTACCGATGTGGAGTCTGTAGAGAAGTCGTCCCGCCCTGCACCCCTGCTCAAGCCATCGTCGTAGAAACCCGCGCGGTCACGTATCCGCGCCGCCCGAAGGTCCACTGGCGCCCGCCGAAAGACGGTGAGCGCGGCAAGTGGATCGACGACCCGGGCGGCACCGGCACGGAGATCGTTCGCGAGGTCACGGCCTGCCCGAGCTGCGCGGCGACGATCGCGCTCTCCCGCTCCCGCGAGCGGCCGCCGCCAAGGCTGGCGGCCTGAGGCTCGTCGGTTCCGTCCGCCCGGCTACTTGCGGTCGCCGGGCGGGCGGACGAGCTCGTCCGGCAGGCGCGGCGGGTCCGGGTTGAGGCGCTTCCAGTCCTCGAGGAAGTCCTGCTCGCGCCCCTTGCGTCCGGCCTTCGGCAGCCTGCGCTTTGGCGCCTTCGGCTTGGCCTTCGTCATCCTGCTGGGATCGTAGCAGCTGGCCGCGTCCTCACCGGCAGAAGCCCTTCATCGTGTCGATGTACTCCGCCAGGGGACCGAGCCCGACGGCGGTGCGTCGCGCATCGACCCCGTCCGGATCCTCGATCTCACGCGGCGCCCATCGACCGGGTTCCAGGCAGCGCCCCTGAGTCCCGTAGCGCTGGGGCCGCCCCTCGCCGACCGCCACGCGATCAAAGAGGTAGGCGTAATGGGCTGGGTCGGTCTGCCCCTGGGCCGTGAGCGGGCCCAGCAGGGCGAGCACTTCGCGCTGGAAAACACGATCGTGATCCGCGTGCTGCGCGACGATCCACGCGTGGTTGTCAGGAGCGCGCCCGAACCTGGCGATCGTGGGCCAACCGTGGGCGGCAAGGATCTGCTTGAGCGCGGACGTGCAGAAGCCGTCGACATCGCGCCATCGCTCCTGGAGGAGCTGCTCGAACAGGCGCCCCTCCCCGGCATCAAAGCCTTGTTCATGCGGCTGGTCGGAAAATCGGCGCAGATGCTGGTCGATCTGGAAGAGCCGCCCCAGGAGCACCGGCACGACCGCCTCGTCCGCCACGCGCCCGACCAACGCGCCGATCTCCTGCCGCGCGGCGTGGACGTCGCCATCGAACGTGGCGATCGCCTCGCGAACGCGCGCGCTCATCGCGCGCCGTCGCGAGCGGCGTACAAGCGCGCCAGCTGGGCCACGCGTTCTCGGAAGGCGAGCCGCAGGGGCTCCGGGCTCACGACCTCTGCCTCGCCTCCGAAACCGAGGACCCACGAGATGAAGTAGGCGTCGCCGCCCCGCACTTCGCAGGAGACCGTGAAGGAGCCGTCGGCGTCACGCTGCGCCCGCTCCCGCCAGGTCTCGAGGACATAGCTCTCGAGGGCCGAGGAGAACCGCACGTCCGCCCGCGGCGTCACCTTGCGCGCGACGAACATGGTCTCGTCGTAGCGCTCGAGCGCTGGCTTCCTGGGCTCGAACACGCGCGTGCCCACCTGTACGTTCGCGATGCGGTCCAGCCGGTACGTCCGTTCTGCACCGAGGGTCGGGTTCCAGGCGATGAGGTACCAGTTCCCTTGGTGGACGCGCAGCAGGAGCGGCTCGACCGTCGGCCTCGTCGTCACCTCGCGGCTGCGCGCCCAGTACTCGAGCATGACCTCGCTGCGCTCCGCGATCGCCCGCTCAAGCACCTCGTGCCATTGCGTGGCCGGGGGCGGCTCGATCGCGAAGCGCTTCTCCTCGGCCGTGGTCTCCGGATCTGCGCCTTCGGGCAGCGCATGTCGCAGTCGAGCGAGCGCCGTGGCCAGCGCCTTGCCGCCCGGATCGCCGATGGCGCGCAAGCTGGCCGACAGGGCGGCGGCCTCGGCCACGGTCAGGCGCGGCGGACGATGGAACCGCTGCGGCAGGATCGTCTCGACGCGCTCGTCCTGGATCGTGATCTCCAGGAAGTCACCTGGCTCCTCGGGGGGCAGGGCGATCTCGGACGCCAGCGAGAGGTCGTCCTCGAGCTCGGCGCGGTCGCGGTAGCCGCCGAACTCCAGCACCTCGTCGAGCGGCGCCCCACCCTTGTGCTTGGCCACGAATGGGATGAGCACGAGGAGGCGCTCGAGGCGGCGCAGGTACTCCGGCTTCACGCACGCACCAGCTTCCCGAGCATCTCCCGGGCGCGTGCCCGCCCCTCCTCCGGGGCGAGGAGCTCGGCGTCCGGCCCGAGCGACAGCAGGTGCCTGACCAGCGCGTCGAGGTTTCGCACCTCCAGCTGAGCCTCGACCGCCCCGGCCCGGTCGTCCTGGAGCTGCGCACCGGGCAACAACGTGCTGGCGATGGGCTTCAGCCCCGCCCTCAACACAACGCGCACCGCCACGGGCGCGTGTACCCAGTAGTCCCACTCCTGCTGCACGACATACCTGCGGATGTCGAAGTCGGCTGGGACCTCGTAGTCCGGCCTCCCAGGATCGCGCTCGTTGATCCGGGCATCGCGGAGGCGGCTGACGTAGAACACGCGCGCGGTGCCGCGGAGGTGGCAGTGGCCGACGAGGAACCAGCTCCCGCGCCGCCAGGCGATCCCGTGGACATCGACCTCGCGCTCGGTCTCCTCCCCGCGCCCAGCGGTGAAGTAGCGCATCCACAGCCGCTTCTTCCGCCGGGCGGCGTCCTTGATCAAGTCCACGTGCCGCGCGAGCGCGTCCCGGTCAGTCGTCGCGCCACCCGGTAGGACGGGGGGAACGGCTGCACGCTCGTGGCGGACCGGATCAGCACTGCGGAGCTTGCGAAGGGCCGACTCGAGCTCGTAGCGCCAGGGCAAGCCCGCCAGCCTGAGCGCAGCCTGCCCGGCCGTCCACAGCATCGCCACCTCGGCAGGCGAGAACTGCAGCGCCGGCAGATAGTACTCGTCACGGCGGATGAGGTAGCCCTTCGCGTCCTCCAGGTACTCGATGGGTACGCCGGCCTCTTGGAGCGCTTCCTTGTCGCGCGTCCACTTGCGCTCCTTGGCCGCGAAGTCGCCGGCGTACTCGTCGGGGAACTGCTCCCAGATCTCCTCGCGGGTGACCGGTTCGGCGAGCGTTAACAACCAGCCAGCGATGCGCATCAACCGCTGCGCTGGTCGAGCGTCGCGCGTTCCCTCCCCTCGGTGTGGGCGTCCCCGTTGCGCCACTATCAGACCGTATCACGCACGTTTGCGGAAGGATGGCTCAGGCGAACGGAGCCTTCGCGAGGCGTTCCTCCTTGGGATCCTGCACGATTACCAAGGCCTTCTCCTTCGCTCTGGTGACGGCGTTGTAGAGGAGGCGCCGTGCGCGCTCGGGATCGTTCTGCACCTCGAAGGGCCACAGGACGATGACCTGATCGAATTCACGGTTCTTGGCCTGATGGATCGTCATTGCTCGGAGCCGGCGACCTGGGCGTGCGTGAGCACGATGCTGCTGAGTTGCGCGCGCGATCGCGTCCCGCAGCTCCGTCGCCGAGAAGGTGAGCTGGCCCTTGAGCGACCGTCGCCGCTCAGCCCAGTGCTTGAGCTCCTCGTGACCGGGAACGCCCTTTGCGCGGTCGAGGTCAGAAAGAGTAACGACGCCATTCCCGGGGATGGCCAGTGCTTCGCGAAGGTGCGTCTCGCTATCGTCCGCACTCCGCTCCCATTCAATCGAGTACGGGCCGTACTCGACACCCTTCTTCTTGGCGTCCTTGATGGGCTTCGCTGCAACGCGGGACAGAGCCTCACGGACGAACCTGGACTTCGCGGGACCCGTTGGGGCAAGAAGGACCACCTCCTTGCCCCTGCTCCGCGCCCAGCAGATCTGCTTGGCTATGAACGAGGCTGCCACGTCCTTGTTCCGCGCGATCGCGAGCGAGAAGGTTCCCCAGCCGGCCACCAGTGCCTTGGCTGACCGAATCGCCGTAGCGGCACCGAGCAGGTTGGTGTCGTTCGTCCGGTACACCCGAGAAAGCTCCGTGGGCGTGATCTCCCCCCGAACCCACTCCACGCTCGGGCTCGCGCCATCGGCCGCGAGGTCCTGGAACTCGTCGGCAGCGACGACTGTCTCTGCAACGGATGCGAGAGCCTTCACGATGCCGAGCCGGCCGCCGCGGCAGTCCTGAAACTCATCGACGATCACCACTGGGAACCGGGCGCTCAGCCAGCGCGCGACCGCCCGGTCGTGGAGCAGCGTTGCCGCCAGCTCGCAGGTTGCGTCGAAGTCGAGTTCGCCCACGCGCGGCAGCTGCAAGGCCTCGGCCCTGCCGCGCCAGCGCGCCGCGACGATCCACGCGAGGCGATCGAGGGTCATGCACTCGAAGCGGCCCTTGGCCGGTCCCTTCCGAAGGCGTTCGTCGAGCCGATGGCGTGCACCGTGCATTCGAGTGATGGCAAGGACACGCTGGCCGTCCGCGAGGGCGCGGCTGGAGAGTATCCGTTCGAGCTCGGCCATCAGCCGGGTCGTCTTGCCGGTTCCAGCCGCGCCGAAGAAAGCCGCGAGGCTCATGAGTTCGGCGCGAAGCGAAGGTGGGGAACAGCCCCATTCTCGCGAACCAGGTTCGGATGCTGGAAGACGGTCGCTGCATCCACGAGCGCGTCGAGGATCAGCGCCGTCCGCTCGAGGGAGGATTCCGTGAGTGTGCCGAGAATCGAATCGTGGGCGACGATGTCGTCCTTGAGCCCGTTCGCGTTGCTCTTCATCTTGAGCAGCGACACGAGGTCGCTCAAGGAGTTGAGCGCGAAGCGATTCTCGAGCGCCGAGCTGATCGCCGGCAAGGCTGCCGCGCCGGGGGATTCCAGGATCCACCCGACGACGTTCTCGATGGTCCAGTTCTTGGGCCACTGCACGATGGCAAGAGGCGGCTCGGGCATCTTTGAGAGCGCCTTCACGTACTGATCACCAGCGGAATCCCCATCAACGAGGGCAACGACCGCGGGCCGAAGGCGTCTCACTGTAGTCGCCATCTGCTCGACTTGGGCGTCCTCGGTCGGCGCAAGGCCATACACCGTGGAGAACGGCGTGCTCCTCTGAAGCGCTTCTCCACAGTTGGCCAACCGCGTCAGCCATTCGACATCGAAGCGCCCTTCTGGAACGAGGACGTAGGGCTGCATGACGGCCTCGAGAAACCGCGCCTTGTTCTGCTGATAAAGCTTGCGCTCATGGTTGGCGGCGGCCGCCTTCAGCGGCTGTTCCAGCATGGCGACGGCGCTAACCGCGTCACGCTCCCGGCGCATGACGTACACCTGCGTGGGCTCGTATCGGACCGCCACTCGTGGTGAGTGCGTCACACAGAGCGTCTGGTCCGAGGACGAGATGGCGTCGGCGACGAGTCGACCTTGAAGACCGGGCGCAAGATGAAGCTCCGGCTCCTCGAGCGCCAAGATGAAGTTGAGGCCCTTAGCCCGACGAGCGCGCCCGACCTCCAGCAGCAAGAGCAGGGCCTGAATCGAGAGCAGGCCCGAGCCATGCCGAGCCACAGGCAACGTCGCTCCGCCTGACTCGTAGTGCGGCAGCAAGGCCTGCAGCACCGCGTCGGAGTCGCCGGATGTCAGGCGCAGCTTGAATGTTGGTTGCTGGAGCAGAAGACGCGCCAGCTGGTCATTCATCGCCTGCACGAGCGGCGCCAGGGCGGCACTGGCCTCGATGGGCTGCTGCGGTGCCCGGATCTGGTCTCGCTGCGCGAGGACTTCGCTCGCGGGCAGCCCAGCCGCGTTGGACACGGTCCGCCGGAAGAACTCAGATGCGAAGGAGGCCGCCCCCTCCCACCCGCGACGAGCAGGCAGCACGAAGAATCCCAGGTCGTTCAGCACCCGGCCGGGGGCCTCGGCGATGGGGAAGGTCTCGTCCAGCGGGTCTCGCTCGTCGTCGTGATCGTGGAAGTAACGCTTCGCCTCCACGATAAGGTCTTCATGATCGAACCGCGCCACGAAGCCGATCTCGACGCAGAGCGCCCGGCCCGCGCCGTCCGAGGCGTGGATCCGGCCGGTCTCGTCGATCCACTTCGGGACGCCCCGGTCCGCCCGGAACCATTGAGCGTGGTCATTGGGATCGTTGCTCGCGAACCCGGTCAGCGTCGCAACGATTCGAATGCGGTCACTTGGTGCGGGGGAGCTGCCGCTGAAGTCGTGCTCCGAGAGCGGCCTGACCATCTTGGGTCGGCCGAGGACGAGTGACAGCGCATCCACCACGCTGCTCTTGCCGCACCCGTTCGGGCCAACCAGGGCGCTGTGCTCCCGAAAGAGCAGCTCGCTCTCCTTGATGCCGCGGAACCCATCGATGAACAGCTTGCGAACCCACATCGCGTTCCTCTCTTTGAGGCTTCAGCCGGCGGAGCGGACGTCATCGCCAGCTTCGGCGGACGAGGGAGCGAGGGGTGTGACTGGCTCCTGCAGTTCTGGGGCTCGGAGCTGCCGGGGGATGGTGACGACGTTGTTGATCGGCTGAACGGTCTTCCCAGAACCGGCGCCCAGCTGCTCGAGCTTCCGTGCCGAGGGAAGGAGCCGGCTCTCGAGCGACCCGACCACGTCGTTGAACCCCTCGACCGCGCCATGCAGGTTCTTGCGGAGCCCGTCCATGTGCTTGGCAAGCGTCGCGACACGCTCGTGGAGCTCCCGCCCCACGGTGCTGATTTGCTCGGCGTTCTCCGCGAGGCGCTGCTGGTTCCAGCCGTACGCGACCGCGATCAGCATCGCGATCAGCGTTGTCGGCGTCGCCAGGACGACTCGTCGGCGCGTCGCGTCGGCGATCAGCTCAAGATCCTGCTCTACGGCAGCCGCGAAGACGGCTTCGCTCGGCAGAAAGCACACGACGAAGTCGGGCGACCCGGGCACGCGTGCCCAGTACTCCTTGCTGGCCAGGTCATCGACATGCTTCCGGAGC
>JAHFDS010000147.1:0-1934 GCA_023248855.1 Myxococcales bacterium | reverse complement strand
GGCTGCCGCGCGTGTTGCGCAAGGCGAGCGGCACGGATCCCTGGCTCGCTTGCTTCGAGCGCCTCCAGGTATGCGGACAGAGGCACCTTGGAATCGACGACTACCGAGCGCCCTCCGGGGAGACGAACGATCATGTCCGGGCGGAGGTTCGACTCCTCACCCGTGATCGTCTCCTGCTCGAGGAAGTCGCACTGGTCCAGCATCCCGGCATACTCGACCGCGGTGCGCAGCTGGAGCTCACCCCAGCGACCTCGAGTGGACGGATTGCGAAGGGCCTGTCCGAGTGCGCGCGTCGTGTTCTGCAGCTCGCCCTGACATTGCAGGAGCGACTGCACCTGTTGTGAGAGCGCCGCGAAGGAGCCCGCTCGCGCTTGCTCGGACTCACGGAGGTGCGCGTCAAGCTTGCCGAGGGTTTCCGCGACCGGGCGCACGATGTCGTCGACCGCCTTCTGCTTCTGGGCGAGTTCTCCTTGGGCACCCTCCTGGAGTCGCGCGAACTGGGCCTGGGCGAGCGAGAAGAACTGCTCGGTCGTCGCCTTGAGCGTCTCGCCCGACAGGGCGGCGAAGGCATCCTTCATCTGCTGCTGCATGCCTGCGAGCACCGTCGAGGTCTCGGCGAGCCGTTTCTCTTGCTCGGCGAGCTGGGCGGCGAGCTGGGCACGCTCGGCCTGCAACGTGGCCACGTCCTGGCTGCGCTGATCGAGTTGCAGCTCACGACCCCGGAGGAGATCCTCTGCCCGCGCCAGACGTGCTTCGCGCTCGGCGAAGCCATCGGCGGCGGTCCGGCGGAGATGGTCGAGCTCCGTTCGGGCCTCCGTCAGGTCCGCCGCGGCACGAGCCAGCTCGTGAGCACGGCCGGCATCCTCTTGCCGCATGGCGACGAGCTGAGTCCGGAGGTCGGTCAGCTGCGCTTCCAGGCCGCCCACCCGCACGACGCCGACCTGCTGCTCCTGCAGCAAGGCAGCCTCGGCCCGGGTAACCGCAGCAGTCATTTCGCCCAGCCTCGACGCCGCGGCTCCGAGGTCAGCGACGCGCATCCGGAGCTCGTCCCGCTCACGCTCGGCATGGACGGTGCGCTCTCGCTGCACGGCCTGTTCGGCCGCCAGGGGCGCCGTCGCCAACGCCACGCGATCCGCGACGCGGCCGCGAAGGAGCAACCAGGTCACGAGCGCGCCGAGCGCGGTCCCGAAGGCCATCGCCGCGAACGCGATCGGGCTGATACCGCTCATACGCCCTCCTTGCTACTGGAAGCCAGTCTACCGACGGTGGCTGACACGCCGAGATGGCGCACCGGCGAGAGTCTCCCGAGGTCGTGCTTGCGATTGAGTGGGCTCACCCTCTCTCTCCTGCGGGGACCATGCCAGCCGGGCCTGGTGACCAAACCCACTGGAATCGCGAGGCTGCGATGCAGGCCGCGCCGGAAGAAAGCTTTCCCAAAATGTAAGAAACTTTGTATAGTGGCTTCGTGAGGCGGCTGCTGTTCGCGTGGCTTGGGAAGACCGATCTGGCGGCCGCCCAAGACAAGCTCAAGGGTGGCCTCGGGCCGATCCTCGAGGTCGTCTCGCGCCGTTCGTTCGACGAGCTCCACCTCTTGGCCGACGGCGCCGACGCGGAGGCCGCCCAGTTTCAAGAGTGGCTGTCGGGCCGGGTGACGATCCAGGTGGAGAGGCACCCGATCAAGCTCAGCAGTCCCACTCGGCACCGCGAGATCTACGAAGCTGTCATTGCCACGTGCTCTTCGGTGCTGGCGGGCCGGGCGGCCGACTGCGAGGTGACCTTCCATCTCAGCCCCGGAACCCCGGCGATGCACGCCATCTGGCTGATCGTCGCAAAGACCCGGATACCGGCGCAGCTCGTGGCATCGTCGCCCGAAGCGGGCGTCGAATCGGTTTCGGTTCCCTTCGAGATCTCGGCGGATCTGATCCCCGAGATCC
>JAHFDS010000146.1 GCA_023248855.1 Myxococcales bacterium | reverse complement strand
GGGGCCGGCCCGGCGGCGGCGGCGATGGGCGCACCCAGCAAGACTCCCCCGCACAGCACGATCAACTTCAGCGTCTTCATGGCAGCGCTCCTTCCGGGTCGAATTGCGGCGCCGCGCGCAGCCACTCGGCTCGCGGTACCTCCAGCAAGAAATCCAGCGGCAGGTCCAGCGCCGCCGGCATGGCCACCGCGGCAGCCGGCGCCAGCGCGAGACCGCCGTCGCGCTGCGCGTCCGCGCCTCGGCCCGTTGGTCCGAGCGCGTAGAGCGCACCCGCCGCACCGAGGCCCACGAGCGCGAGGGGCAGGCCGCGCACGTGATGCCCTCTCGATCGATCGAGCACCGCCGTGATCGGGGGCGCTCGGTCGCCACCGTGGGCCTCGGCCAGCATCTTCCGGACGTCGTCTTCGCTCACGTGAGCTCCTTGCGCAGTCGATCCTTGCCGCGGGCGTAGTGCACCCGTGCGCTCCCGACGGAGACGCCCATCACCGTCGCCGCCTCCTCGATCGTCAGGTCCTGGAAGAAGACCAGCTCGAGCACCTCGCGCTGCCGCGCTGCCAGGCGGCCGAGGGCCCGGCGCACCCGCAGCGTGCGCTCGCGCTCCTCGACCAGCTGCACGGGCTCGGGCGGCGGCGGCGTGGCGTCCGGCCGGCGCTCCAGCACCAGCGCCCGCAACCAGCGCGTGCGCCTGCGCGAGGCCGCCTGACGCCGGATCACGGCGAACAGCCAGGTGCGCAGCGTGGCGCGGCCCTCGAACCGGGCGCGGCCCTCGAGCACCTCGAGATAGACCGCCTGCAGGACGTCGAGCGCCTCGTCGCGCGCCCACCCGGTGCACGACAGCGCCCACGCGTAGCTGCGGGTGTGCAGCGCCGCCAGCGCCTCCGCCAGCGCCTCGCCGGACTGCGAGGCGGCGTCTTCTTCCCGGGCCAAGGCTCCCTCGATCATCGTGCACCCGTTCGTGGCGCGGCAGGGCCGGCCGTATGACAGGTGGCTCGGACTTGCGAAGGGTCAGGTGATCGGCGAATGACGCAGGGCGTCTAGCCGGTTCCCGGTGATATGGTGCGCCGGAGGAGGCCTCGGATGGCGACCATCGGAGTTCCCAAGGAGATTGCCCCTGGCGAGCGGCGTGTGGCGCTCGTGCCGGCGGGGATCCAGACGCTCAAGAAGGTGGGCCTCGACGTGGTGGTCGAGCGTGGAGCCGGGGAGGCCGCGGGCTTCCCCGACGCGCGCTACGAGGCCGAGGGAGCGCGCCTCGCCGATCGCGCCGGCGTGCTCGGCGCCGCGCGAATCGTCTTGCAGGTGTCCGGATACGGCGAGAGCCCCACGGCCTCGGCCGCGGATCTGGCGCAGCTCGGCAAGGACCACGTCGTGATCGCGTTCCAGGATCCGCTCGGCAACGCCCCTGCCATGAAGCCGCTGGCGGAGCGCGGCCTGACCGCGTTCTCGATGGAGCTCATGCCGCGCATCACGCGGGCGCAATCGATGGACGCGCTGTCGTCGATGGCCACGCTGGCCGGCTACAAGGCCGTCCTGCTCGCGGCGATGACCACGCCGCGCATGATCCCCATGCTCACGACCGCGGCCGGCTCCTACCCGCCCGCCAAGGCGCTCATCATCGGGGCGGGCGTGGCGGGCCTGCAGGCCATCTCGACGGCGCGCCGCCTCGGCGCCGTGGTCAGCGCCTACGACGTCAGGCCCGCCGCCAAGGAGCAGGTGGAGAGCGTGGGCGCGAAGTTCGTGGAGCTGCCGCTCGACACGTCCGCGGCCGAGGACAAGGGCGGCTACGCCAAGGCGCTCGGCGAGGAGTTCTACAAGAAGCAGCGCGAGCTGCTCGGCAACGTGGTCGCCGACAGTGACCTCGTCATCACCACGGCCGCGATCCCCGGCAAGCGCTCGCCGGTGCTCGTCACCAGGGACATGGTGGCGCGCATGACGCCGGGCTCGGTGATCGTAGACCTCGCGGCGGCGCGCGGCGGCAACTGCGAGCTCACGCGCGCGGACGACACCGTGGTGTCGGGTGGCGTCACGATCCTCGGTCCTCTTAACCTGCCCGCGACCGTCCCGAACCACGCCAGCCAGATGTATACGCGCAACATCACGACCTTCCTCCTGCACCTGTGCACGGGCGGCGAGCTACGCACGGACCTCGAGAGCGACGAGATCGCGCGCGAGACCTGCATCGTGCGCGCCGGCGCGATCGTGCACCCCCGCGTCAAGGAAGCCCTCGGGGCGAGCTAGGAGCCCCATGGACGAGACCCTGGTCAACTCGTTGTACATCTTCCTCCTGGCCGGCTTCGTCGGGTTCGGCGCCATCACCCGGGTGCCGCCCCTGCTCCACACGCCGCTCATGTCGGCCACCAATGCGATCAGCGCGATCAGCGTGGTCGGCGCGCTGCAGGCCGCGGGCAGCGGGCACGACATCGTCTCGAGCGTCCTCGGTGGCATCGCGGTCTCGTGCGCGATGACGAACGTCGTCGGCGGCTTCCTCATCACGAACCGCATGCTCAAGATGTTCCAGAAGGGTCCATCCGCGCCGAACAAGGGCGGGGGCCACCGATGATCCAGGCCTATCTGCTCGAGCTGGCGTACCTGGCCGCGAGCATCCTCTTCATCCTGGGCCTGCGCATGCTGTCGTCGCCCGAGACGGCGCGACGCGGCATGGTGCTGGCCGAGATCGGGATGGCGCTCGCCATCGTCGGGACGCTGTTCAACGCCAAGATCATCCACTTCGAGTGGATCGCCGTGGGCATGGTGATCGGCTCGCTGGCTGGCTACGTCATCGCGATGTACACGCCGATGACGGCGATGCCGCAGCGGACGGCGTTTTCACACGCCTTCGGTGCGGCCGCGGCGGCCCTGGTCGGCGTGGCGGAGAACTACACACACGGCGGCCACCTCGATCGCGTGACGTCGGCGGCGCTCGGCTTCGAGGTGCTCCTCGGCGGGCTCACGTTCACCGGGTCGATGATGGCGTTCGCCAAGCTCCAGGAGTGGATGCGCGGCTCGCCCATCACCTGGCCCGGCCAGAACGTCTTCAACATGGGCATCCTCGCGGCCTCGCTGGCGCTGTTCGGCTACCAGGTCGCGTACCCCGACGGCCAGTACGTGAACCTGGCCTTCTACGGGATGCTGGGCACCTCGCTCGTCTTCGGCGTCATGCTGGTCCTGCCCATCGGCGCGGCCGACATGCCGGTCGTCATCTCGCTGCTCAACTCCTACGCGGGCCTGGCGGCGTGCGCGACCGGCTTCGTGCTCGGCAACAAGCTCCTCATCATCGCGGGTGCCCTCGACGGCGCCTCGGGCGTCGTGCTGTCGGTCATCATGTGCCGCGCCATGAACCGTTCCATGACGAACGTGCTCTTCGGCGCGTTCGGCGGTGGTCCCGCGAAAGCGGCCGCGGGACCCGCGGTGGCCAGGCCCGCCGGCGAGGTACGCAAGATGACCGCGGCGGACGTGGTGCAGATCGCGCTCGAGGCCAAGCTGGTCATCATCGTGCCGGGCTATGGCATGGCGGCAGCGCAGGCGCAGCACGGCGTGCGTGAGCTGGCGGATGTCCTCAAGGGCCGCGGCGTCAAGGTGCGCTACGCCATCCATCCGGTCGCGGGTCGCATGCCTGGTCACATGAACGTCCTGCTCGCCGAGGCGCGCGTGCCGTACGACGAGCTCATCGACATGGAGGACATCAACCCCGATTTCCCGCACGCGGACCTCGCGCTGGTGATGGGCGCCAATGACGTCACGAACCCCGCGGCGCGCTCCAACCCGCAGAGCCCCATCTACGGCATGCCGATCCTCGACGTCGACAAGGCCAAGCACATCGTGGTGTGCAAGCGCTCGATGAACCCCGGCTTCGCAGGTATCGATAACGAGCTCTACACGATGCCCCAGACGTCGATGCTGTTCGGCGATGCCAAGAAGACGGCCGAGGCGCTGGCGAGCGCGGCCAAGGAGCTCGCGGCAGGCGGTGGCAAGGCGGCGCTGCCCGCGGCGCAGCCGGCAGGACCGGCGGTGCCGGACGATCCGTTCTACGCCGGGCGTGTGCAGCGCGCCGAGCCGGCCCAGGTGGCCAGGTGGCTTGGCGAGGCCAAGCGCGTCGCGATCGTGCCCGGCTATGGCGCCGGGCGTGCCCAGGCGCAACTGGTCATGCGTGACCTGCTGCGGGCCCTGTCCGATCGCGGGGTCGACGCGTTCTTCCTTCTGCACCCGCTCGCCGGTCACATGCCAGGGCACATGAACTTCCTGCTCGCGGACGCCGACGTGCCCTACGATCGGATCCGGCCGCTCGACGCGGCGGATGGCCTGCTCACCGGGCTCGACATCGCGCTGATCGTGGGCGCCAACGACGTCACGAACCCCGACCGCAGCGGTGCGCTCGCTGGAATGCCGCCGCTCGACCTCGGCGGCGCGGCGCGCGTCGTGGTGCTCAAACGCGGCCTCGGCGCCGGTGTGGCGGGGGTCCCGAACCCGCTCTGGATCCAGCCCAGGGCGCATCTGTGCGCCGGCGACGCCAAGCACAACCTCGAGGCGATCGTGTCCGCGCTGCGGGCGTAGCCTGGCCGTTTGGCTCAAGTTCGGATGCGGGCGATCACGAGCTCGACGAGGCAGAGGCGCAGCGCGGCCGGGCGGAGGCCGAGCGCCGTGGCCTCACCGTCGGCGAGCGCGTCCGCAGCGCGCTCGAGGGTGTAGAGCAAGAGCACGTCGGCCTCGCGGCTGGCCTTGTGGCGGCGACCGGCCGAGAGCGTCACCATTCGGTCGAGCTGCACGCGACGCTGCGCGCGATAGAAGTCGGCGACCACGGTGTCCGTCGCGACCAACGCGCGCAGGCTGGAGCGCACCCCACGCCAGCGCGCGTGATGGGCCAGGAATACGCCCACGATCTGCTCGGCCCGCTGCCGCGCCGCCCCTGCCGCCGAAAGGACGCGTCCGATCTCCTCCCATTCGCGCGCGACCCACTCCTCGTAGACCGCCAGGAAGACGGTGCGCTTGTCGGCGAAGTGCTTGTAGAACGTGCCGGCCGAATAGCCAGCCTCGCGCGCCAACCGGTTCGAGTCGGTACCTTCGTACCCGACGCGGTTGAAGACCTCGGCGGCCGCCTGGAGGAGGCGTAGCCGAGTATCGGCAGGCGCACCACGGCGTGGCCGCGGCGGCGGGTCCGCGGCCAGGGGCGCGCTCACCTTCCTGGCTCGCGCCATCAGATGGCCACTGTCGACATGGCCGGCAGCTCAGCCAGAAAGGGCAACAGACCGTCGAGGAAAGCTTGGGGGTCCTCCACGAAAGGCACGTGTCCGGTGTCGAGCTCCAGGTAGCGCGCGTGGGGCAGCAACTGCCGGGCGCGCTGGCCCTCTACCCGCGCTCGAAGGACCGGATCGAGCCGCCCCCAGATGAGGAGCGTCGGACAGCGCACGGTCCTCGCCTCCGCGCTGACGTCCGCCTCGGGACGTCCGAAGCTGCGCCACATCGCGGCGTCCAGGGCGATCCGACCGGGCCGGGCCCGGTGGGCCTGATGACGGCCCAGCAGGGCCTCCGCGTGAGGGTTGCGGCGTTTCAGGTAGGCACGCGCAAAGGCCATCCCGGTGAGACGCCGCACCAGCTGGCGACTCTGCACCCAGCAGAAGGCCCGCTGCAGAGCGCTCGGCGCCACCAGACCCCCGGAATCGACCAGCACGAGCGCCCGCACCCTCTCCGGTCGTCGCCCCGCGAGCCGCAGCGCAGCCGTCCCCCCGACCGAGTTGCCCAGCAACACCGCAGCAGGTACGTCCAGGGTCGACAGAACGTCCTCGAGCACGTCGCAGCACAGCCCCGCACCCGCGCTGGAAGGCGGTCGTGGCAGGTCCGACTCGCCGCACCCCGGCCAGTCGATCGCGATGGTGCGAAACCTCGCCGCCAGGGCCGGCAAGATGGCCTCGAAATCGTGGTGGTCGTGCCCGTTCGCGTGCAAGAGCACGAGAGGCGGCCCCTGCCCCCGCTCGTCGACCATCACCCTGCCCGCGCGCGTCTCGATGTGCGTCATCCGTGCCTCCGTGGCTGACCTGTAGTGATACTGATATCATTATTACTACAGGTCAAGGCCAAGGACGGGAACGGGCCGCCTCGGATTGGCCTTGACTCTGAAGTGAACTATGTTCACTATGTGAATGTGATTCACGAACGGCCCGAAACGCCTGCGAGCCGGCGGCGTGTGCAGCGAGGCGAGGACTTCCTCGCGGCCGCCCTCGCCCTGGTGGAGGCCGATGGCATCGAGGGGCTGACGATCGTGCGGCTGGCCGCGAAGCTCGGCCTCGCGGTGGGCGCGATGTACCGCTACTACCCGTCGAAGGACGATCTGCTCGCCGCCCTCGAGGTCCGGGCGCTCGACGACTACACGCGCTCGCTGGTGCAGGCGCTGGCTGCCGAGCCTGCGGCGCGCTCGCCGCTGCCTGCGCTGGTGCGGATTTTCTTCGCGCCCCGCCACTATCACCGACACCTGGTGGAGCACCCGGCGGTCCGTCGCCTCCTGTCGGTGGCGCTTGCGGATCCGCGCAGGCTGGTGGCCGACCCGCAGGCAGAGCCGATCGTGCACGCGTGCCAGCGGCTGGCTCTCGTGCTGGGCGGCCTGTTCGGCGACGCAGCGCGGGTCGGCGCCCTGCCCGATCGTCCGCCGGGCGAGCGCGTGCTCACCTACTTCGCCTGTACCCAAGGCGTCGTGCAGCTCGAGAAGCTGCTGGCACGCGCAGGCGGCATGCCCAGCATCGACACCCTGCTCGACGAGTCCACGGCTGCGCTCCTGCGCGGCTTCGGCGCTCGCGCCGAGCTAGTCACCAAGGCTCAGAAGCTCGTCAAGGAGATGTCATGATCACGCTCGGACTCTGCACGCTCGCAGGCGCCTTCGGATGGACCTTCACCGAGTACGCGATGCACGCCTGGCACGGCCATCGCGCCCGCGGCAGAAATGAGTTCTCGCGCCAGCACCTGCGGCACCACGCGCAAAGCGGCTACTTTGCGCCGCTCGGCCTCAAGCTGCGCATGGCGATCCCGATCGGCCTCGCTGCCCTCGCGCTGGCGGTCGGGCTCGGCGCGCACGCCCTCGCAGCCTGGGCTGGGTTCTTCGGCGCGTACGCCTTCTACGAGGTGCTGCATTACCGGCTCCACGTCGCTACACCCATCGGCGCCTATGGTCGCTGGGCGCGACGCCATCACTTCTTCCACCACTTCGGCGACGCTCGCCAGAACCACGGGGTCACCACGCCGCTCTGGGACATCGTCTTCCACACGCGTGCCGAGCCGAGGCCGATCCAGGTGCCCAGGAAGTTCGTCATGCCGTGGCTCGTGGACGGCAGCGGCCAGGTGCGTCGGGAGCACGCCGCCACGTTCTCGCTCGGCCGGTGAGCGCTGCCCGCCAGGACGACAGGAAGCGCGGCGTCGCGCCGAACCTGTCGCTTCCAGGGCACACCCGTTGACACAAGGCGGCACACCGGCAGACGATACGCCGCTGTCCGCAAGGTCTTCTAGCATCGCACGGACCTTGCACGCAGCGCGAAGAACGCATGCCGCGCAGGCCCCGATTCGCACAACGAACACGAGCGCTGGGTCGCCTCGTGCTTGTGGCCTGCCTTGGCGCATCCGCTCCGTACGGCTGCACCGACGTACGCTTCGTACCGAGCAAGTGGTCTCCCCAGGGCGTTCAGGTCCGGTATTCGCAGCAGGAGGATCTCACCGTCATCTCCTGGTCGGTCGAGTGCAAGGATTGCTCGAGTGATCTGGTCTTCGAGCTGGCAGACGCAGCGGGGCATTTCGCCCCGGTCGACTTCCAACGTGCCCCGTACCCGAGCGGCACGTATGACTGCGAATTCGGCACCTGCGTGCAGCTGGTGATGCGGGGGCGGCTGCCGCGCCTGTCGGGGCTCGCGACGCCCGTGCGAGGTCGGCACCGGGACGAGGGCCTGTTCGTCGGCGGCTCCGCGCAGCAGGAGACGCTCGAATCCTTCCGCTGCAAGGATGCGCGACAAGGGGACGTCCCGTGCCGATCGATGTCGCCCGTCGCGACCTTCTCGGCCGACAACAACACCGTCTCCATCGACGCGCAGGACGCCCTCGTGGCGCCTGCCTTGCGACGTCCCATCGCCTACGCGATGTGGCCCACGACCACCGGGAACTGCGACGCCGAGGCGCAGCTCGCGTGCGACGCCGGGACGCTCACGAAGGACACGCACGCGATCAGGCCGCAGACGTGCGTGCGTGGCTCGGTGCAGCCCCTGCAGATCTCGGAGCCCGGAAACTACTGCGTCTCGGTCCACGGCGTGCCGAGGGACGGCAAGGACAGCAAGCGCTTTTCCACGCTCGCGATCACCGTGCCCGAGACGACGCCCGGCCAGGTGCCCTACGCGCCCACGGTCCAGGCCTCGCCCGTGGTCGTGCAGATGATTCTCGATCTCGAGGCCTCCGGCCCCGCGAGCTGCGACGGCCTCCGCACCGCGACGCTGCAGGGGCTACGCAACGCGTTCTACCGGGCGGACCCGCAGTTCTTCGAATTCGCTCCCGTGGATCTAGCCCCGGGATGCAAGCAGGGTCCCGAGCGAAGCTTCGACAGCGACGCCATCGCGCTGCGCATCACCGACGAGCTCGTGCGCCGATCCCAGACCAGCGGCGTGCCCCAGCGGGTGATCCTGTTCTACGCAAACAATGCCGCAAGCCCGCTGCCAGAGCGACTGCTCTCGACCATCAACGGGTTGCCCACGCGGATCGAGGCCGTGCTCGCGAACCCGGTCGGGACCTATACCTGGGTCGCGCTCGGCGCTGGTCCCGTGGGACTGCAGGCCGAGCAACGCACGGACTTCCAGGACCTCCTGCCCTCGCTCGAAAAGATCGTCGGCTCGCTGCTGCCCTTCCAGAGCGTGTTGAGCTCGGGGCCGCCATCGCCGCTGCTCGACGCGGGCGCCGTGCAGGGCTGGCAGCGGGCACGCGCATTCATCAAGCTCTGCAAGGGGACGGTCCCGGCCACGTTGGCCCTCGGCGACTCTCCGGCGAACACCACGTCCGTCGCGATCACATCCCGGCTCCCGCCCGGAGTCTACGTGGACCTGCGTACCGAGGTGACCGTGCCGAAGAGCGAGCTCGTGCAGAGTCAAGTGGTGGTGCCCTTCGAGATCTGCGGTCGCTTCTGCGACCACCCCGTCCTCGCGCCGGCTGCTGCCCGGCAAGACGCCCAGCCGTGGCGAGCCTCCGACCGATGCGCCCGCGACGACCAGGCGAGCGCCGGTGCCGCCGGCGCCGGCGGAGACGGGCCGTGACAGGGCGGAGCCCGGAGCGGGAGAAACACCAAGGGGTTGGCGTCTCTGCCAACCCTGTGACAGCGGCGCTGTTGCTCCTCGCCCTCTTCGGCGGCACCGCGCGCGCGGAGGAAGCACCGATCGTCACGCAGCGCGTGGACCGGCGCTTCGTGCAGAAGACCGGCCGCGCGGAGCTCTCGCTCGGGCTCGGCTACCTTGCGCGCGGCGACTTCTATCAGAACGTCGGGCTCGAGGGGACCATAGGCTACTGGCTCGACGAGTCGCTGGCCCTCGAGGCGCAGGCTGCGCTCTATCACGCGGGCGACACGGATGCGACCGACCAGGTCCGGCGGGACCTCGGCTTCGTGCCGAACGCCCATCGCGAACAGTCGAGTGTGACGGTCGGAGGCCGGTGGAGCATCGCGTACGGCAAGGCCCTGGTCGGCCAGGAGACCGTGGTCCACTTCGACCCGCAGGTGTTTGGGCACGTCGGCTTGCACTCGGCGGAGGATGCGATCGGGCCGATGGCGGACTTCGGCTTCGCGCTGGGCGCGAGGCCCAAGCGCTGGCTCGAGCTGCGACTCGACGTGGCCATCGTGCTGCAGGCGGAGGAGCGACGCGACGGCTGGGCGCCCCTGCTCGGGTTCAAACCCCTCGTGTCCGTGGGGTTCATGCTGTGAGCGGCAAGCGGACCCTGACCTCCGGGACCGCGTCGTGAGCCTCGTCAAGCTCGTGGTGCTCGTGTGCTCGCTGCTCGGTCGGGGCGAGGCGGGCCAAGCCTGGGTCGAGGTGGGTCGCGTGCTCGACGCGGCGCCTCGGACCGCGCCCGAGCCGGCGATGCAGTTCGTGCTCGAGCTCCTCGCGCTCGCGCGCTGCGAGGCGCCGAGCTCACGCGGCGCGTGGACGAGCGGGGACGTGCGGAGCCCGTGGCGCCTGCCGCGGGCGCACCTCGAGATCGAGCGCCTGCGCGTGCGCGCGCACGTGCCTGCGTGGGCCGAGCACCTACGCTGGAATCCGCCCGAAACCAGCCCGAACGCCACCATCGTGTGGCCCGCCACCGAGGAGCGCTGGGACGACGAGACGCCGGTGATGAGCCTCGTCGCGAGCCGCTGCGGCGCCGGGAGCGTGGAGGAGCCCGCCCCGCAGCTGGCGGAGGCGATCTCCGAGCTCCTGCGCTGGATCCCGACCAACGCCCCGACCCGCGCCGCGCTGTCCTTCGAGCTCGCGTACCTGCGCTATCGAGAGGGGGCGTTCGACGCCGCCGAGAAGCTGCTCGTGCGCTTCGGCGCCGATCTGTCGGAGGCCGAGCTCGGGGCCGACGAGCGGCGGCAACGGCGCGTCCTGCTCGCCCTGACGGCGGCGGAGCTCGGGCACGCCACCCTGCAGCACTGGCTGTACGCGCGCTCGGTCGGGCCGGATCCCTACCTCGACGCGCAGGCGGTGGCCGCCGGCATGCGCCAGGGGGGCCTGGCCGCGCTCGACCGCGCCCGCGCGATCGCCGAGCAGCGGCAAGGCGAGAACGACTGGTTCCTCTCACGCGCGGCGCTCCTCGCGCTGCGCCTCGGCGATGAGACGCGCTTCTTCCAGCTGACCCGCAAGCTGGTCGGCACCCGCTCACGGGCCCAGGTACTGGCCTCCGCCGAGTCCCGAGAGCTGTTCGACCTGGCGGCGCGCTGGATCTCGCTGCGACGCTTCGACGACGTGACGCTCGAGCTGGTCGAGTCGCTGGGCCCACCGGCGCAGCTTCGCGATCGGCTGGAGGCGGTCGCGCAGACCGCCCAGCGCCACGCCGGCCTCGACAACTCCGGGCCGGTGTTCGCCGCCGCGGTCTACCGCTGGCTCATCGCCCACCCGAAGGGTACCGCGCCGCCCCTTGCGCGCTGGAAGGGCCGACTCGCGCTCGCGCTGCTCGCGGGCGGGCAGACCGAGGACTTCTGCGCGACCTACGGCGAGCTGGCCACGACCGCGCTGGAGGAACGGCGCGGCGAGTCGGAGCGTCAACTGCTCTTCGTCACGCGCGACGCGGTCGCCTTCGTCGGGGACCGCCCGGCGCACGAGGCCACGAGCTGTATCGTGCGTACGCTCAGGCCCCTTCTGACCGACGAGGCTCGCACGCACGGCCGCACCGAGCTGGCGGAGCTCGAGCGCGCCCTGCTCACGCACGCGCCGGCACCGACGCCCGACAAGGCTGGCCTCCACGGCGGCAAGGAGACGGCCGCGCCGGAGCAAGGCGAGCCCCAGAACCGCACAGCGACCGCGCGCGTCCTCGCCGAGCAGCTCGGCGGCGCCAAGAACCCGATGCTGCTCGGGGAGCTGGAGATCACCGCTGCCGGAGCCGCCCTGCCCCCGCCGGCCGAGCTGCGGCCGCCGCCGCTCCCCGGGGCCGCGTCGCTGCTCTGTCTGCCCGACGGCGAGCGCGGCTGCCGCCGCTGGTCCGGTCCCGGAGCCGAGCCGGTGCACCTCGGAGTCACGCCGTGATCAGCCTCGTATCGTTCGTCCTGCTCCTCGCCACGCCGGATCTTTGCGCGACCGATCCCCACTGCGCCTCCGAGCGCGCCCGGGAGACGCGCGAGCTGCGCCGCCGCGCCGAGTACCTGCAAGCGCTCGGCGCCTTCACGACGGCAGCGCGGGAAGCCGAGCTGGCGGCCACGCCCGAGCGCGAGCGCCATCCAGCGGGCGCCGACTTCCTCTACACGACCCACATGCCGAAGGCGTCTGCGCTGTTCGGCTACACGCTCGCGTGGCCCGTGCGGCTCGAGGCCTTCGTGGGCGCCGGCGCCTACACCAAGCGCCTGAATGACGCGGCCACGCGCATCATCGACGCCAGCCACTACGGCTTCCAGGGGCGTTTCTTCGCGTCGAAGGGCGTGCTGTCTCCGTATGCGAGCCTTGGCCTCGGCTGGTCGTCGGGCACCAACAGCGTGCACATCCAGGATCGCACCACCGACGAGTTCATCACGGTCAACAGCTCCTTCCACACGATGTACCTCGGCGCCGGGCTGGACCTGCAGTGGCAGTGGCTGCACGCCGCAGCCGGCTACCAGACAGCCTGGTCGTACTACCAGCAGGTCTATGCCCAGTTCTCGCACGAACCCCTCCCCGAGCAGGTCCCCTACCTCGATAGCCTCCTCAAGGACGCCATGCACGGTCTCTCGTTCGAAGTCGGCGGGCGCTTCTGATGCGCGCTGCGCTCGCCATCCCCCTTTTCTTGTGGGCCCAGGCCGCGGCCGCGCAGCCCGCGCCCCCGTCGGCGCCCCCGGCCGATCCGAGCTCGCCGGAGGCGGCGAGGTCGCTGCCGGTGGCCGAGGTGCCGCCGAGCCCGAAGGCCGTGTCGATGGCCGAGATCCTGACGCGCAGCCAGGAGGGCGTGTCGGTGTCCGTCCTGGTCGACGAGCTGCTCGACGAGCTGGCCTACCAGCTGTCGAAGGAGGACCCGAAGCCCCTGTCGCCGATGGCCGTACGCTCGGTCAAGGTCTCGCCGAACCTGCGCGCCGACCTCGCGCTCTCGGCCGAGACGCGCCTGCAGGCCCGGCTGGCCAAGACCACGCAGCTCGTGCAGATCGTGTGCACCGACTGCCGCTCGCTGCGCTCGCGCGTCGAGAACGGCGAGTGGGTGGTCTCGATGGGCGTCGTGCGCCAGGCCGACCTCAAGCAGCTCGGCGAGGAGCTCGGCGCCCGCGTGTTCCTCGACGTCGACCTCCAGTACCTGCCGGGGCCGCAGGACCCACGCGTCACCCTGGCCGCGCGCGCCTTTCGTGCCACCGACGGGCGCCTGCTCTGGTCCACCTCGATCCGCGCCGACGAGACCACCGCCGCGGTGCTGCGCAGCGGGCACAAGCCCATGTCGCGCGAGGAGCAGATCCTCGAGCTCGAGCGCAAGCTGGAGGGGCACTCGCGCTTCGTCCAGATGCTGTCGGTCGGTGCCGCCCGTCTGCCCTATGACTCGCCCAAGGGCGACGTCGGCGGCGAGACCTTTGCGTATCAGCTGCAGGAGGCGTTCGGCGAGCAGCAGCGCCACTACTTTGGCCTGCGCGGCGAGTTCTTCCTCAACACGGATCGCCTGCAGGTCGCCATCGTCGAGGGCGCCTTCTCGTGGCGCGCCACCGAGAAGAACCTCAACTGGGGCGAGCTCCGCCTGAACGCCATGGCAGGCGCCGTCATCGGCGACACCGCCCAGACGCCCATGATCGAGGCGGGCTTCGACTACATCATGCGCTTCCGTTTCAGCCTGGGCGCGGGCGGGCTCTACATCGTGCCCGCAAAATTCGGCGCCTTCGACCTCGGCGGCTTCGGGCTGCGCGCGCGGGTCGGGCTCAACTTTTGAGGGTGACCATGCCGTGGAGGAGTGTCTTGCGAAGTGGAATCCTCGTCGTGCTCGCGGGCGCCGTCCTCGGGTGCGCGGCGCCGGCCCGGCACACCATCGCGCTCACGCCCGAGGAGGCGGAGCGCTGGGGCCTGCTGCCGGCGGCGCAAGCGCGGCCGCAGCGACACGTCATCCGCATGAACGACGGCCAGCGCGAGTGGGAGGTCGAGTTCCCCGAAGCGGCGACCGGCTACGAGGTGCGGGTGCCGCTCTCGGGCGCGTCCGAGACCGGGGGCGTCGGGTCGGCGACCAAGCAGCGCGTGACCGCCGCCGACCGCGAGCTGTTCGAGGACAAGGCGGGCGGCAAGACGCCGAAGACGAGCTACCTCTCGGGCATCACGCGCGTGCGCGACTTCTACAAGGCGCGCAACTACGAGCTGGCGCTCGTGCATGCCGTGGACCTCGAGAAGGAGTTCCCGAACGACGAGAAGCTGCTGGCGATGAAGGGCTCCATCTACAAGAAGCTCGGCAGGAGCAAGCTCGCGCGCGAGACCTGGGAGCGCGTGCTCCAGCTGAACCCCGACAACGCCACGGTCGCGGAGGCGCTGCGCGAGCTCGGGGAGAAGTCTGAAGAGTCCGAAGGGGGTCGCTGATGCACGTCATCCTGGGCCTGGCCGTGCTGGCCGGATCGCTCTACACCGGACATCGCTTCAGCTCGGCCACCTTCGGCGGCCTTCTGCACCTCGGCTCCGCGATCATCCTGCTGGCAGCGCCGATCGGCGCCGCGTTCATCGCATACGACCTGCGCACGCTGGGCGCATGCGTGCTGTGGTCGTTCCGCGCGCTGTTCGGCAGGCACGGCGGCAAGAAGTCGCGGCGCCTCATGCTCGAGGACCTCTACGCCTTCGGCCGCGCCGTGCGCGCGGGGCGGGCCGTCGAGGCGAGCGAGGTGCTCGAGTGGACGCACGAGCCCCTCCTGCACGATGCGGGGCCGCTCGTCCTCGCCAAGACGCCCGGCGCGCAGGTCGCGGAGACCGTCTCCACGCTGGCCTACGCGCGCATGGCGGAGATCCGCTCGGCCGAGGAGGTCCTAAAGACCCTCTCGAAGGCGGCGCCGAGCTTCGGCATGGTCGGCACGATCATGGGTCTGGTCGACGTCATGAGCAACCTGCAGGACTTCACCAAGCTCGGCCCCGGCATGGCGCTCGCGGTGATGGCGACGCTGTACGGCCTCGTGCTCGCGCAGGGCGTGTACGTGCCGCTCGCGACCGCCGTGGGTGAGCTCGGTCAGCGCACCGCGGTGGCCTCGGAGCTGCTCGGCGCCGGGCTCGCCGCGATCGCGGACGGCCGGTCGATCTACGAGCTTGGCCTGCTCGCTGGCCAGCACGGCGGGCAGGATCGCGTGGCCACCGACGCCGCCACCGCGACCAAGGAAGGGGAGCGTGCCGCATGAAGATGACCCCCTGGGATCGCATGAAGGGGACGGATCACGAGGGGATCTGGCTCATCTCCTACGCCGACATGATCACGCTCCTTCTGACGTTCTTCGTGGCCCTCTTGTCGACCGCGAAGATCCAGAAGCACCGGCTCGAGCAGATGTCGAACGCGCTCAACAAGAAGGCCACCGAGAGCCAGCTGCAGCAGCTCGAGCGCAAGGTGGAGAAGTGGGTCGCGGAGACCAAGATGCAGGATCGCGTGCAACACGAGCTCGGGGAGGACGGCCTGCGCGTGCAGTTCACGAACGCGCTCTTGTTCGAGAGCGGCAAGGCGTCCCTGACGCCCGAGGGGCTCGGCGTGGTCGACCGCTTCCTCGGCATGCTGGCCAGCGTCGACACGACCTACCAGATCCTGATCGAGGGGCACTCGGACGACGTGCCGATCTCCACGGGGCAGTTCAAGTCGAACTGGGAGCTGTCCACTCAGCGCGCGATCGAGGTGCTGCGGCGCTTCTCCGACAAGGGCGTGGGCAAGGAGCGCATGTCGATCCAGGGCTTCGCGGACACGCGACCGATCAAGCCCGTGGTCGCGCCCAAGAACCTCGACGAGCGAGGGCAGATCGCCTACCTGCGGTCCTTGAACCGCCGAGTCGTCATCGTGGTGCACTGACATGGGCCTGCTTGCGACGACGATGGTGCTCGCCCGGCTGCTCTTTCTGGCTGGCGATCCGGACATCCTGGCGGGCGGCGCCTCGGCGACCGCGGCCGAGACCAAGCGCCAGGTCGAGCTCGAGGTGCGCAGCACCCTCTCGGCCCTGTGCCCCAGGCAGTGCGAGCTGGCCGACGTCAAGGTCAAGGTGGCGCCCAAGAAGGCGCCCGTGGGCGCGGCCCCGGGCTTCGAGGAGCTGTCGGGCGAGACGCGCGAGTTCGAGGTCTCGAGCGTCGAGATCAACGTGATGATCGACACGCGGCTGTCGGGCGACTTCCGCGCCGGCCTCAAGGAGATGATCGAGCGGCGCCTCGGCGGCCAGGGCATCAAGGCGCGGCTGCGCGAGAACCTCATCAAGATGCCGCTGCCGCAGGACCTCCCGCAGCCGCCGCCACCGCCGATGCAGATGCCGCAGATGCCGCAGATGCCGCCCGCGCCGCGCCCGGCGCCCCAACCGGAGCCGGAGGCCAGGCGCGCGGAACCGGCCCGGGCGGAGCCGATCGATCGCGGCCCCAAGGCCCTCGATCGCGTGCTGGATGCGCTGCCGCTCTTGCTGGGGCTCTTGCTGTGTGGCGGCATCGTCGCGTACACGCTGCGCCAGTACGCGCGCCTGCTCGAGCGCAGTCAGAACAACACCGGGCAGCAGCCCGAGCTCCAGGCGCTGCCCGAAAAGCAGGTCGACCCCAAGGTCGAGGAGCTGCGCGTGGACCGCGAGCTGGGCCTTCTGGCGGCTCGGCTCGAGGAGAGCCCGGCGTTGCGCCGCGAGCTGTTCGTGTCGTGGCTGCGCGAGGCCGAGCCAGACGAGCTCGCGACCGCGTTCTCGGTGCTGGGGCCGGGCGTGTTCGCGGAGGTGCGTAGCGACGCCGAGTGCGCCGACGGCCTCGAGGCGGTGGCCGACTACATCGCCGAGACGGAGCCGGATCTGTCGGTCGCCGCGAAGCTCCGGCTCGCGGCGACGCTGCGGCGGCGCCTCCTGCACGTGCAGATCCGCCGCGGCGGAGGGGGCGTCGCGGATGCCGTCGCCAAGCTGGCGTCGGTGGACGCGCGCGCCTTCGCGGCCGCGCTCGCGCTCGAGGACGAGGAGGTGCAGGTGGGCCTGCTGCGCGAGGCGCCGACGCGGCTCCAGCAGGCGGTCTTCGCGACGCGCTCGACCTCCGAGCAGGCTCGGCTGGTACGCCTCCTGGTCGCGCCCAGCAACTGCTCGCTCGAGCGCCTCCTCGGCGCGGCGGAGCGCATCTCCTCGCAGGTGGGCGCGCAGCACACGTCGTCGGGCCAGGTCGCGGCGGCCAGTGGCCTGCTCGAGTCGGTGGAGTCGGCGCAAAGGCGGCGCATCCTCGAGGCGCTGCAGTCGTCCGACGAGACCGCCTACCGGGGCCTGCTCGCCGATCTCGTCACCGAGGAGACGCTGGTCGGTCTCGGCAAGGACGTCATCGGGGCGGCCTGTCTGCGCGTGGCCGTCGGTCAGCTCGCGCTCGCGATCGCGTCGCTGCCGCAAGCCATCGGCCGGCACGTGGCGAACAGCCTGACGGCCCAGCAGGCGCGCGCGGTCAAGGAGGAGGCCGAAGCCCTCGCGACCGGGCGTGAGCGCTCTGACGCCGCGGTTCGGCAGCTGCTCACCGAGGTCCGACGCGAAGCGCGCGCACAAGGCGTGGACCTCTACTCGATCAACCACCGCGTGCTCGGCGAGCTCGTGCGTGGCGGGGGCGCGGTCGCATGAGCCCGATCGATCGGCGCCCGATCGATCGCCGGATGGCCGAGCGACGAGGCCTGCCGCCGCGCCGGCGTGCGCCCGAGGGCCGGGCGAGCTGGGTGCCGTGGGCGCTCGCGGTGTGCGCGGCGGCGGCGCTCGGCTTCGTGGGCGGCGGAGCCCTCCGGCCGCGCTGGCTCGGCACGTCGGTGGCGATGCCCGAGCCGGCGAAGTGCCCGGATCCGCCGAGCTGTCCCACCTGCCCGCCCTCGCCGGCCAGGACCCATGCGTCTAGCCGGATGGGTCGCGTCGGGCGCGCCGACGCCAGGGCCGAGAAGGAACAGGCCAGGGCCGAGAAGGAGCAGGCCAGGGCCGAGAAGGAGCAGGCCAGGGCC
>JAHFDS010000145.1 GCA_023248855.1 Myxococcales bacterium | reverse complement strand
CTTCGTGGCCGCCCTGCGCGCCGGCAAGAGCGGCATCCGCCACCACGCGCACCTCGCCGAGGCCAACTTTGCGTGCCAGGTGGGCGGGATCCCCGAGGGCGTGGCGGAGCTGCAAGCGCGCTACCTCCCCTCGGAAGCGCTCCTGGCCATGAACCCGAACATGGTGTATGCGGCCATCGCGGCCATCGACGCCTTCACCGACGCGGGCCTTCTACGCCCCGCTCCCGACTCGGACGAGGTCGACTGGGACACCGGCGCGATCCTCGGCACAGGCATCGGCGGCATCGACACCATCGCCGAGAAGCTCGCGCCGAAGACCGACGCCGGCAAGGTGTCGCGCCTCGGCAGCACGATGGTCGAGCAGATCATGTCGAGCGGAAACTCCGCGCGCGTCGCGGGCCTGCTCGGCCTGGGCAATCAGGTCACCACCAACTCGAGCGCGTGCAACACCGGCACCGAGGCCGTGGTCGAGGCCTATTGCCGCATCCGCGAGGGGCGCGCGCTGCGCATGCTCGCGGGCGGCTCCGAGGGGCACTCCAAGTACATCTGGGCCGGGTTCGACGCCATGAAGGTCCTGTGCCGGACCCACAATGACACGCCCGAGCAGGCGTCTCGGCCGATGAGCGCGAGCGCGGCCGGCTTCATTCCCGGCTCCGGGGCGGGCGTGCTCATGCTCGAGCGGCTCGAGGTGGCGCAGGCGCGCGGGGCGCGCATCTACGCCGAGGTGCTCGGCGGTCACGTCAACTGCGGCGGCCACCGCATGGGTGGCAGCATGACGGCGCCGAACCCGACCGGCGTGCAGAGGTGCATCCGCGCCGCGGTCGCGATGGCGGGTGTGCGGCCCGAGCAGATCGGCGCCATCAACGGTCACCTGACCGCGACGTTCGCCGATCCGCACGAGGTGGCCAGCTGGTCACGCGCGCTGGAGCTGCCGCCCGAGCGCCTGCCGCTCCTTCACTCCACGAAGTCACTCATCGGCCACGCGCTCGGCGCCGCCGGCGGCATCGAGTGCGTGGCGTCCGTGCTCGAGCTGCACCACGGCTTCGTGCACGGCTCGATCAACTGCGAGGACCTCCACCCGGCGCTCGCGCCGTATGCCGAGCGCATCCCGCACCGCACCGTCGACGTCCCGGGGCTCGAGATCCTGGCCAAGGCCAGCTTCGGCTTCGGCGACGTCAATGGTTGCGTGATCTTCAGAAAGCACTGACAGCGCAGGGCATTCCCCCGCGCTCGATTTCCAGCAAAGGAGAGCTCCGTGGAGCAGCAAGAAATCTTCGAGAAGGTCGTCGAGATCATCAAGCCGTTCGTCAAGGCCCCCGAGGGTGTCACGGGCGCGAAGATGGAAACGTCGATCTTGAAGGACCTCAAGGTCAACTCGGCGCGTCTGGTCGACGTGGTCATCGAGATCGAGGATGCCTTCGGCATCGAGGTCAGCGATGAGGCCGCCGACAAGGTGCGCACCATTGGCGACGCGGTGACGCTCATCCTGGCCGAGCAGAAGCGCAAGTAGGGCTTCCTCTCCCGAAAACCCAATGGGTCGGGGAATCGGCAACGACGTCGTGGACCTCGGTGACCCCTGGGCTGCCGGGGCCCACGACCGGCCGCGCTTCGTGGCGCGGGTCTGCGCGGCCGAGGAGCGGGTCCGCCTCGGCGTCGCCGCCGATCCCTGCGCGTTCCTCTGGTCGATGTTCGCGGCCAAGGAAGCGGCCTACAAGGTGCTCTCCAAGCTCGGCCACGCGCGCATCCTCGCGCACCGGGCGATCGTGACCGGCGAGGCGCTCGACGTGGTGTCGTGCGAGGGCGTCACGCTCAGGCTCCGCGTCACGACCGGCGCCGGCTGGGTCCACGCGGTCGCCTTCGCCGGCGGCGAGCCGGCCTTCGCGGACGTCGCCCCGACGGACGCCGAGGACGCGAGCCTTTCGGCCAGGCGCCTGCTGTATGCGCGCATGGCCGCCGAGACCGGCTGCGCGGCGACCGACTTCCGCGTGGTGCGAGATCCGCGGCCCGGATCCTTCACCGGCCTCGGCCCGCCGCGCCTCATGTACGGCACTGGCCCCGTGCACGGCGACGTCTCGCTGTCGCACGACGGCCGCTTCGTCGCCTGCGCGGCGCAGCTCGACTGAGCCGCGCCGGGCCTTTCCACCGCCCCCTTCGCGAGGCATTCTCTTCGCATGCTCCACCATCGCTTCGCCTTGGCCATCGGGCTCCAGGCGCTCCTTTCCTGTGGCGCCTTCGATTTCGATGTCACGCAAGCGATTCCCCCCCAGCTGGTGACCGGAAACGCGGCCGCAGCGGCCGCCGGAAACCTGCTGTCCTCGACCGGCCTGTTCTCGAACCCCTTTTCGTTCGACGTCGATCTGCAGCAGGAGCAGAAGGCGCACGACACCGGACCGATCGACGGCGTGTACATGAAGTCCATGACGCTGCGCATCGACGCGGCCTCGCCTGCGCAGGACTTCGACTGGCTCGACGAGCTGCACGTCTTGCTCGAGAGCCGACAGGACGGCAGCACGCTGCCGCGCATCGAGGTCGCCACGCTCGCGCCGGTGCCGCGCGGTAAGCGCGAGCTATTGCTGCGGGTCAGCGCGGCCAACCTCCTCGAGTACGTCCGGCAGGGCACGCGCGTGACCTCCGAGGCGCGCGGCCGCGTGCCGGCCGCCGACGCGCGGTTCGACGGCCGGGTCGTGTTCAAGGTGAGCCCGCTCTGACCGCTCAGCCGGCGGCCGCGAGCGCCGCGCGCAGGCTGCGCTCCTGTTCGCCCAGCACGGAGATGGCGTCCATGACGCGGCGGCCGACCTCGGCCTGGTAGCGCAGCCGGTGCGGATCGCAGCCGGCCAGCTCGGACAGGTCGATCGGCTGGCCGAACACGATGAAGATGGGCGTGCCCGTCCGCAGGATCTTCGAGGTCCATTCGCGCCAGAGCTCATTGCCGAGGCCATGCACGAAGGCGGGGATGACGATCGGGTGGGCTTCGAGGACGACGCGCCCGAAGCCCGGCTCGGGGGGCAAGAGCTCGTACGGGTCCGGCCCCTTGCCACGCGTGCCTTCGGGGTGCATGCCGACGACGGTGCCGGGGCGACGGAGCTCCGCGGCCAGAAAGTCGAGGCCGTGGCGCGTCACGGCCTTCTTCTCGGGCGCGCGGAAGACCGGCGGGTACATCGACAGAAAGCTCATCGCGACGTTCACCGCCACGCCGAGCGGGCGCTCGTAGAAGAACTCCGACCGCACCGGGAAATAGAGGCGCTCGATGAGCTGCGTATTCAGGTGCACGTACGTCGCCAGCATGTACATGTCGAAGAAGCTGCGGTGGTTCGACGCGAACAGGACCCCGCGATCGGGCCGCAGCGCCGCCAGCTGTTCGATCCCGGCCAGGTGCATGCGCGCCTCGGACACGAAGCGCATCCAGCGCGCCGACAGGTTGACGTTGAGCCACTGCGCCGCTGACTTCAGGCGTGGGGAGTGGTTGACGAGGTCGGCCAGGTAGAGCGCGCGCCGCTCGGAGGGAGACAGCGCCTCGATGGGGCCCTTGCGGCGCGTCATGTCGGCGGTGGGCATCATACGACGACCTCTCCGGGTGGTGCGCGCGAGATCCGGCGGTTCCTGAGCCCTGGCCAGGTGTGCTATGGGCTTGCCATGCCACGTCCAGGCGCCGACACCGTCATCGCGTTCGTCTTCCCCGGCCAGGGTTCGCAGAAGCCCGGCATGGGCAAGGACTTCCACGAGCAGTTCGCCGTGGCGCGCGAGGCCTTCGCCGAGGCCTCCGACGCCCTCGGGCTCGACCTTCCCGCGCTGTGCTTCGGAGAGGACCCGCGGCTCGATCTGACCGAGTACACGCAGCCGGCGATCCTGACGGCCGAGATCGCGATGGTGCGCGTGCTCGCCCGCGACTTCGGCCTGCTTGCGACCCACTTCGGCGGGCATAGCCTCGGCGAGTACACGGCCCTGTGTGCGGCCGGCGTGCTGTCGCTCTCCACCGCGGTCCGCCTGGTCCGACGCCGGGGCGCGCTCATGCAGCTGGCCGTGCCGGCAGGGCAGGGCGCCATGGCGGCGGTGGTCTCCGAGGGCGTCGCGGCGCGCGACCTCGCGGCTGCGCTCGATCCGCTCGGCGTCGATGTCGCCAACGAGAACGCGCTCGATCAGGTGGTGCTCTCCGGCCCGGCCGAGGCCGTGCAGCGCGCCTCGGCGCTCGTGCCCACGCTGGCCCAGGGCAAGTCGTGCCGCGTCGTGCCGCTCAACGTCAGCGCGCCGTTCCACTCGCGCGCGATGAAGGGCATCGAGGCCGAGTTCCAGGCGTTGCTCGAGGAGGCCGAGCTCGACCCGGCGCGCGCGGCGGTCGTGACCTCGAACTACACGGGGCGCCTGCACGAGCCCGCGCGAGCCCGGGTGATCGACGCGCTGACCCGCCAGATCAGCGGCACCGTGCGGTGGATCGCCAACATGCGGGTCCTGGCCGACGCGGCCGGCGCGCTCTACGAGGTCGGTCCGAGCCGCGTCCTGCGCGGCTTCTTCGCAGGCCTCGGCCGCGAGGTCCCGAGCCTCACCAGCGTTCGCACGGTCGAAAAGGCCCTGGGCGAGGCCGCGTCCCGCCAGGCTACCTGACCGGCCCGGACCGCTCGCTCCGGGCGGGTCGCACGTCGGGGTCTCCTGCCGCCTGCCCCGCCTTGGGCGCATCCGCCGAGGGTCGGCCCTTGACGGCCTCCGCGGGCTTCTTCGCCTCGGGCGGCTTCTTCGGCGCGGCGGCTGCCGCCTCGACCCTCGGGCGGCGCGGCGGCTCGAAGGTCTGCGACAGCGGATCGGCCTCGGCGGGCTCGTCCGGCGCGTAGCGCGAGGCCGCGTCGAGAAGGCCGCGCACGAGGTCCCTGCGCGTGGCCTCGGTGCGCGCGGTCTGCCGCTCGAACGCGCGCAGTCGCTCGGTGCCCTGGCGAGACCTGCCGGCCGCCTGCTCGATCGCCCGATGCGCAAGGACGCGCTGGACGTTCTGCCGCAGGGACGCCACGGTGCGCTCGACCAGCACCTGATCGGTGCGCTCGAGCTCGCCGAACGTGTAGGACTGGATGCCGTGCTGGCCGCCCCACCAGATGCGACCCACGCGCCCGCCGTGGTCGCTCGGCAGATCTTCGAAGATGGCCATCCGGCGGTCGCTGAGCGGATACTCGCGGTCGAAGACCTCGTAGACCAGCGCGCCCTCGTGGCCCACACGCACGGACATGACGTGGCCGCCGAACGGCATCTGCGTGAGCGTCTCCCGCGCCGCGATCTGCGCGACCAGCTGCGCGCGCTCGGTCCGCGACAGCTCGCGCGGGCCGTCCTGACGCTTCTTGCGCGGCCTGAACGTGGTGAGCAGGTCGCGCATGTCGTCGATGTGCACCACCACGTTGAGCGCGCTCGCGAGCTTGTAGCCGGCGTGGTAGATGCCGACCAGCTCGAGCTCGCGGGTCCGGCAGTTGACGGCGAGCACGGGGCTTCCGCTGTTGCCGTGCGAGAGCAGCGCGTCGATCACGAAGTCGTCGTGGTCCCAGCGCTTCTCGTTGTCGCGATCGTGGGTGTTCGTGACCTTGCCGAGGTTGAGCGCGGCGAACGCGCCGAGCGGGAAGCCGCGCACCTGCACGGCGTTGCCCGCCATCAGGGCCGAGCTCTGCCCGAGCTTGAACGGCAGGACGGGCAGCTTGGCCGGCGCGCGCAGCACCGACACGTCGAGCTCCGCGTCGACCACCACGCGCTGCAGCTGGACGTCGTCGGCGTCGTAGGTGTCCTTGTCGTCGTCGACGATGCTGATGGTCGAGCTCATGCGCTTGCAGCCCGCGGGCACCTCCTCGGTCGTCGCTTCGGTCACGAGTGGCCACTCCGACACGTGCTCGTTCGTGACGAGGTAGGTGAAGCCCGGCACCCGGCGCAGCCCGAAGGCGGTGCCGTGCGCCGTGACCGTCTCGCGACGCTTCTTGACGTTGCCCTCGCGGTCGTACGACAGGCACTGGTAGACCACGGTCGAGCGCACGCAGTACGTGTAGCGCGCGCTCTGATCGAGCTTGCGCGACACGGCGGACTGAAGGCCCAGATCGTCGCTGTACGTGCCGAGGCAGAGCGGCGCGACCTGCGGCTTCGGTTGGCCGCGCGTCGGCTGACCGCGCTGAGCGGCGGCGAGCCCCGGGAGCAGGCAGACAAGGACGGCGGCGCGGGTCGCCCGCATCTGCCTTCAGTGTAGCCGACGCGTGCACGACGGCACGCCGGCTACTCCATCTCCTGGTCGACGTGCACCTTCGGCGAGCCGGTCACGTTGCCCCACGCATCGATGGAGCCCGTGCGCTCGAAGGTCGAGTAGACGCCGTCGCAATCGAGGTCACCGTAGGCGCGCGCTGTGAACTCGGAGCTCTGTCCCGTGCCACGAGAGATGAACTCGTAGCGGTAGAAGAAAGGATCGCCCATCGCGAAGCTGAGGGCCTGCCAGCTGGGGTGCTTCCAGTCGCTCTCGCGCGGCTCGTTCCTCTGGCCCACCTGGCAAGGCGCCGCTGCCGGTGTGAGGCCGACGCTGTTCGGAAACTGCCGCTCGAGGACGAAGCCCTGCCTGTTGGTGTGCTCCGCCTCGAAGTAGGCGACTGCGCCCTGATAGAGGTAGCGCAGGTGCCGCCGAGCCTCGTCCGTGCGCTTGCCGTTGGGCGAGGGCGCGCTGCGGATATCGAGCGCGCCCCCGAAGAACCCCGCCGCGATCAGGCCCTGCACGCTCAAGAGAGCGACGTGCGCCACCGGCGATCGCGCCGTGCGACGGAAGAGACGCGAGCCGACCCAGGCCACGGTCGCGAGCGACGCGGTCCCCCACACCAGGCACGCCACCAGGATCGGGTGCGCGCTGTCCGCGTATCCCAGGAACGCGGGCACCACCAGCACGAACGACACGGGACCGGCGAGAAGGGCCAGCAGGGGGCCGAGCACGCTCTTGCCGGTCGCTTCCGCCGCGCGGCCCTTCATCCGCCCTCCCTGCCTACTTCGCGTCGGCGACCAGGGCTGCACAGGCCTCGGGCAGCTCGGGCAACGCGGCGACCTTGTCCTTGTACTTGTCGTGCGCGCGCTCGCGATCGGCCTTGGCCTCGGGCGAGAACCACCAGGCGACCGATTGACAGTCGTCGCCGAGCGGCAACGGCTCTTGCGGCTTGCACTCGGGGCTGTCGGCCGGGCACGACAGCCGTGCGTGGAAGTGATCGTGGTGGCCCCACCAGGGGCGGATCTTGTGCAGCCATTCGCGCGCGCTGCCGGCGCGGGCGCACAGGGCCTGCTTGATCGCGGGGTGCACGAAGATGCGGTCGACGCGCGGATGCGCCGACGCCAGCTCGAGCAAGCGGGCCACGCGCGCGTCGAGCGCCCGCGTCACCACGCCCTTGCCGACATCCACCATCGACACGGCATGAGCGCCGCCCTTCTTGCGGGCGTACGAGACATCCACGTCGAGCCCGGTCTGGTGGCTCGCGTGGCCGCTCGGCGCGGGTCCACCGCGCGGCTGACCCAGATCGCCGAGCCACAAGGTACCCAGCTTCTCGCGGGCCAGGGTGGCGCCGAGCTCGGTGATGAACGCGATGAGGTCGGGGTGGCCGAACACCCGCGCGCGCTTCGGGTAGGCGACGCGAAACCCCTTGCCTGCGGCCGGGAGGCGCTCCGCGCCGCGCACGCAGCCCGCGCTGTAGCCGCCGAACGAGCGCGCAGGACCGGGAAATGCCGTCGAGACTCGTGCCCAGGGGTTGTCGGGGGCCTCCGCGCGCGCTGGCGAGGACATCGACCAGACCGCCAAGAGGGCGAGCGCTGCACGGGCCCGGGGCACGGGGCATCTTACCTGATCGGCCTCGTCGGCCTCGCTCAGGGCTCGGGCGGCACGTGGATGGGTGCGCCGATCACGTGGTAGATCGCGGCCCGCCCTGCGGAGAAGGCCATCTCCAGGCGCGGATCCTGATCCGCATCGGGATGGCGCCACGGGCGCGGGTGCTTGGGGTAGATGGCGCGGGCTCCCACGTAGACCCAGTCGGCCCGCTGATCCTTGCGCGCCTCGAGGAACTCGCTGAAGTAAAACGGGCTCGAGTGGACGCGGGTGATCGCGCGGCGGGCCACCGCCGGGATCCACAGGCCTGCGTCGCCGTAGTTGTTGGCGATGAGCGCGTCCGGCGGCACGTTGCGCTCGACCCACGCGAGGACGCGGCGATCGTCGGCGGTCACGCTCACGTCCTCGGACGCGCCGAATTGGTACTCGTGCAGGTGCATGAACAGGCCGAGGCCCGCGAGCGGCACGCCGAGCGCGAACAGGGCGCGCGCGCGCGGTCGCGTGGGCAGCTCGAGCAGGGTCTGCCACAGCGCGGCGACGCCCACGCCGAGCGGCAGGTGCAGGACGATCGACATGCGCGAGGGGTAGAGCAGCTCCGACTGCGGGAGCCAGAAGCCGAACGTGGAGGCGAAGGCGAGCCCGAAGCCGAGCAAGCAGAGCAGCGCCGCCCGCACGAGATCAGGGCGGTCGCGGCGCAAGAGGAACAGGCCCGCGCCCCCGAGCAGGGGGAGCAGCGGGCCGAGCGTGCCCCAAAGCAGCGGCGAGTGGAGGACCGCGGCGTGCTCGCCGCGCACGAGATCACGCACCCACTCGTGCTCGTAGGCGGACACGGGCGCGAAGCCGCCGAACAGGTAGGGTGCGTCGAGGCCGAGCGCGAGCGCGCCGGCGGCCGCACACCCGCCGAAGAGCGCGAGCGCGCCGGGCGTCTTGCGGTGTCGGACGAGGAGGTAGAGCACGGCCCCGGACAGGGTGTAGACGCCGACGACAACCGGGATGAGATGCGCGGAGGCCATGCCCGCGGCGCACAGGCCAAGGAGCGCGAAGCGGCCGGGCGAACGCGCCAAGAGCGGAGGCACGAGCGCGACGGAGAAGCAGAGCAGGTCGAAGCCGAGCACGGTCGGCGCGCCGCCCCAGTCGAGCATCGTCTGCGGCAAGGCGCATATGTAGAGCGCGGTGGCGGCCCCGAGCGCGGCCGGCAGCGCGCGCGCGCCGAGGCGGCGGAGCGCCGAGAACAGCGCAGGCATGGCCAGGGCGTGGGCCAGGCACGCGCCGAGGAGCGGGCCGAATAGCACGTCGGCGCCTCCACGCAGGCCGACGGCGACGCCGATGTGGAAGCCGAGCGGGTACGAGCCGAAGCCGTCGAACGGCAGGTACGGGCGCATGGTGGAGGGCCAGCCGTCGGCGTCGGCCATGAGGCGCGCCATCGCCGTGTGCATGCTCATGTCCCCGCCCGAGGGGGCGGGCATCTGCAGAAGCGGCGTCAGGCGCAGGAGCGCGCCCGCGAGCACGACGAGGGCGGCGAGGCGGCCCTCTCGATCGAGCGGCGGTGCCGCCGGCACCCGGCGCGGCCACAGAAGGAGCGCCAAGGTCACCACGCCGATGGCCATCGTCGCCCTGCCGAGCGGCAGGGGCAGCACGCGGAGCCATTGCACGAGCACCGCCCAGAATGCCGCGCTCACGGCGGGCACCAGGCACGCACGGACGAGCGGATCGCCGCCCGCCAGCGCCGGCGCGAAGCGCCACAGGAGCAGACCCGGGAACACGAACGTCGCGAGCGGCGGGCACGCCAGAGGCGAAAGCGCCAGGGCCAGCGCGAGCCACCGACCGAGATCGGGCCGCGCGGGGAGCGGGTCGGCGACGGCTGGCACGGGCGATATCCTACGCGCAGCCGTGTGGAAGCTCCGCGCGGGAGCGGCTACTTCTCCTCGAGCCAGACGATGTCCGGACCGGTCTCGCCGAGCTGTGGCAGGTAGCGCGCCTCGAGGCCGGCGCGGCGGATCTTCATGGTCGGGGTGAGCAGCTCGTTGTCGATCGTCCAGGGCACCTGGGCCAGGTAGAGCCGATCGAGCCCCTCGTGCTCGGGCAAGGCCGCGTTCACCTTGCCGAGCAGCGCGCGCAGCTCGGGTTCGAGCGCGCTTCTGCCCCCGGCGTCCCGCATGCGCGGCCGCAGGGGCTCGGCCAGGAGCACGATCGCCACGGGCTGGGGCAGGCCGGCGCCGGTCACGCACGCGAGCTCGACCAGGCCCGTCGCCTGGAGCGCGCTTTCGATCGGCGCGGGCGCGACGTACTTGCCCTTGCTGGTCTTGAAGAGCTCCTTGGTGCGGCCCGTGATGCGAAGGCGCCCGTCGGGATCGACCACGCCGCGGTCTCCGGTGCGCAGAAAGCCGTCTGCGGTGAACGCCTCCGCCGTGAGCTGGGGCTCCTTGTAGTAGCCGCGCATGTTGGCCGGGCTCTTGACGAGCACCTCGCCATCGGGGCCGAGCTTGCACTCGACGTCCGGGGCGGGCTTGCCGACCGAGCCCGGCACCGCATCCCCCGGTCGATCGAAGTGCGAGTAGCAGAAGTTCTCGGTCATCGCGTAGCCCTCGACCAGCTCGAGACCGAGCCGGCGGTACCAGGCCACGAGCTCGGCGGGCACCGGGGCCGAGCCCGTGATCGCCAGACGCACCTGGTCGAGGCCGAGCCCGCGCAGCACTTTTCTGCGCACGAGGCCGCCGAGGATCGGCAGCCCCACGAGCCGGCGCAGCTTCTTTTCTGGCACCTTGGCGTGCACGCCGGCCTGGAACTTCAGCCACAGGCGCGGCACCGAGTGGAAGATCGTGGGCCGGGCGCGCTGGACGTCGGTCACGAACGTGTCGAGCGACTCGGCGAAGAAGACGCGGAACCCGTTGATGATGGACGCGCTCTCGACGACCGCGCGCTCGAAGGCATGCGCGAGCGGCAGGTACGAGATCATCCGATCGCTGGCGGCGAGGGCCATGACGGACGTCATGCCCTTGATGGTCGTGGCCATCGCGGTGAAGTCGTGCTCGACGCCCTTCGGCACACCGGTGCTGCCCGACGTGTAGAGGATCGTCGCGGTGTCCCCCGCCGGGCGGACCGGCTGCCCCGGCATGGGCGCCGTGCGGGCGACGATGTCGGCCCAGCGCTCGTACGGGGTCTCGGGCGACAGGGCGCAGGAGATCCCACGGACCGAGTCGGGCACGCCGGCGCGCTGCTTCGGCCACTCGTCGAGCTTGCCAACGAAGATCATGCGGGACTCGCTGTGCTCGAGCACGTAGCGCACGGTCGCGTCGGTCACCGTCGGGTACAGGGGCACCGAGACGTGCCCGGCCATCCAGATGGCGAGATCGAGCAGGATGAACTCGGCGCAGTTCTTGGTGAGGAGCGCGATGCGGCTGCCCGGCGGATGTCCGAGCGACGCCAGATAGGCTGCCATGCGGCGGGCCTCGTCGAGCCCTTGCGCCCAGGTGTACTCGCGGACGCGCCCGCCCCCGAGCGGCTGCACGAGCCAGGTCTCGCCCGCGCGCTCGCGCTCCCAGCGAAACGCCCGCTCGAGCAGCAGATCGGCGGACGAGAGCGCCGTGGCCTTGGGAGGCGGACGACGGACGGGCGCGGGAGCGGACTGGATCTCGGTCTGCATGGGCCCCCTCCTGATCGTGATTCGCCAGTGTAGGCCGGGACCGGACGGCGTGGCCACCTCCTCGGATCGGGTGGGCGCTACAGCTCCACGCGCTGCGCGGACTTCACATGGGGCAGCCGACGGATCTCCGAAAGCAGCGTTGCGTCGAGCTCGCCGTCGACGTTCCAGATCTGCAGCGCGTCTGCGCCGCTCGCCCGCGCGTCGGCGGCGAGCCCCACCTGCATCCGCGAGACGTTGATGCCCCGCGAGCCGAGCAGCGTCCCGAGCGCTCCGATGACGCCGGGGCGGTCCTGGTTGCGCACGATGAGCAGGCGGCCCTCCGGCAGGACCTCGACCACGAAATCGCCGACCTCGACCAGCCGAGGCTCGGCCTTCCCCGCGAACGTGAAGAGCGCCCCGCGCAGGGTCCGCGCCACGCCGTCCCTGCCTCGCACGGACAGGCCAATCGACTGCGTGTAGGTCACGCCGCGGCCGAGGCGCGTCTCGGTCACGCGGATGCCGCGCTCCTCGGCCAGCAGGGGCGCGTTCACGGAGTTCACCGCCACGTCGAGGTGACGCGAGAGCACGCCCGACACGGCGGTCGCGAGCAGCGGTCGAGAATCGACGCCCGCGAAGTCCCCCGCGAGCTCGAGTGAGATCTCGGTGAGGCCCGCCTCGGGCTCGAGCAGCTGGCTCTGGAATCGGGCCAGGCGCCCGACGAGGTCGAGCCACGGACCGAGCCGCTCGCGGGCCTCGCGCGAGACGGAGGGCACGTTGACGGCGCCCCGGACCTCGCCGCGCGCGAAGTAGTCGACCATCTGCTCGGCGACCTCGATCGCGACCTTCTCCTGGGCCTCCTCGGTCGAGGCGCCGAGGTGCGGCGTGCAGACCACGTTGTCGAGCGCCAGCAGCGGATGCGCCGGATCGACGGGCTCCTGCTCGAACACGTCGAGCGCGGCGCCCGCCACCTTGCCGCTCTTCAAGGCCTCCACGAGCGCCAGCTCGTCGACGATGCCGCCGCGCGCCGCGTTGATGAGCAGGACGCCCTTCTTCATCCGCCCGAAGGCGTCGGCACCGATCAAGCCCTTGGTCTCGGGCATGAGCGGGGTGTGCACCGTGATGACGTCCGCGCGCGCCAGGAGCTCGGCCAGCGTCACCGGCTCGACACCGAGCTTTCGGGCCGCCTCCTCGGTCAGGAAGGGATCGAAGGCCAGCACGTGCATGCGCAGCCCGAGCGCGCGATCCGCGACGATGCGGCCGATGTTGCCGAGGCCAAGCACGCCGATCGACTTGCCGGCGAGCTCGGTGCCCTGGAACCGCTTCTTCTCCCATTTCCCCGCCTTGACCGAGGCGGTGGCGGCCGGGATCTTCCGGGCGAGCGACATCATGAGCGCGAGGGCATGCTCGGCCGTGGTCACGGCGTTTCCGCCCGGCGTGTTCATCACGATCACGCCCCGCCGCGAGGCGGCCTTGACGTCGATGTTGTCCACGCCGATGCCCGCGCGGCCGACGATCTGGAGCCTTCTGCCCGCCTCGAGCACCTCCGCGGTGACCTGGGTCGCCGACCGCACCGCGAGGCCGTCGAACTCGCCGATCACGGCCAGGAGGTCCTCCTTCTTCAGGCCCACGCGCACGATCGCGTCGAAGCCGGCGCGGTGGAGGATCTCGGCTGCCCGAGGCGAGAGATCATCAGCGATCAGAACGCGTGGCACGGTGGCCTCCTGGACCGCGCTCGCGTCAGAAAGCCAGGCGCGGCGCGGGGGATGTGTACCGAGCGCCGGCCCGGGCTGTCAATGGAGCCGCCGCGGCCCCTCACGCCGGGTGAGCCTGCCGCTCGAGGAAGTCGATGAGCGTCTCGCGCAGCTGGCAGAGCTCCGGCTGGTGAATGAGCCGACGGAAGCGTCACGCCTACATCTCTCACCTCGACCCGCCGAGATTCGTTGCAGGGCGGGGGCGCCAGCTGGTCAAATTTGCGGCGGGCTGCTCCGACAACGCAGGAGGGGGAACATGACGAGAGTCTCTGGGCGGATGGCGAAGGCCGGGTTGCTGGTATTGGTGTTGGCGGGCGGATGCGGCAGTGATGCATCGAAGAAGGTGCCAGGTGGCGAAGCAACGACCATCAAGATTGGCACTTTGCATCCACTCACAGGCACGTCGGCTGCGAACGGAAACAACCGCGACCAGGCGGTCGACCTTGCGGTGACCGAGATCAATGCCGCCGGAGGCGTTCTGGGACGACACCTCGAGGTCCTGCACCGGGACCAGGGGACCGCAGCAGACAAGGCTGTGATGGCCGCGATGTCGCTGGTCCAGGAGGGCGTGGTAGCGATCGTGGGTCCTTCTTCGAGCGCGTCGTCGCTGGCGGTCCTCAATGGCGTCACAAGGCCCCTCAACATGCCGCAACTGTCGTGCTGCTCCACCTCGCCTGCGCTGGGAGGCATGGACAACTTCTTCCGCACCGTACCGTCGGATGTGCTGCAGTCGAAGGTCCTTGCCCGGAAGGCGCAGCAGGCGGGCTTCTCGAAGGTCGCCATCATCTACGTGGAAGGGGCCTACGGACAGGGGCTGGCCGAGGGGTTCATGGCCAGCTTCGGCGCCTCGGGGGCGAGCATCATGTACAAGGAGGAGCAACCCTCCTATGCGGCGGTCGTCGATGCGGCGATCGTGGGTTCTCCCGATGCGATCCTGCTGATTGCGTACCCGTCCGACGGCGGCAAGATCCTGCAGGAGTCCCTCGCCAAGAGAGTGCAGGTTCGCTGGATGTTCTCGGACTCGCTACACTCGCAGAGCTTCATCGACAACCTCAGCGCGGCAAAGCCCCTCGTCGAAGGCGCCATCGGGACTGCGCCCGCACCGAGCAACGACGCGGCCGATCAGGCGCGGCGGGCCACGTTCGCCGCGGCCTACAAGGCGGCCTTCTCGATCGATCCCACGAGCTTCACGGACACCGCTTATGACGCCACCTACCTCCTGGCAGCGGCCATCCAGAAGGCAGGCGTGACGACGCCGGCCGAGGTGACGGCCCAGATTCGCGGTGTGTCGGGGGGCGCTCCGGGCGCGATCCAGGTGGGCCCGAACGAGTGGGCGAAGGCGCTCTCGACGCTCAAGATGGGCGGGCAGGTGGATTACCAGGGAGCCTCAGGTCCCGTCGACCTCGACGAAAATGGCGAGCCGCCCACCGGCTACTACATCGAATGGACGGTGACGTCGGCGAGGCTCGTCGACAGTCGGGACGCCGAGCGCCCCTGAAGAGCACTCTGAATCGCGCCCAGGCTGGCGCGCAGAGCGAAGCGAGCCGCAAGGGCGTAACGAGCGCGAGCGAAGACGCAGGTTGGGGGGCCCGATGCGGCTTTGCCGCGGCGGGGGAAGGGCAGCGTGCCCTTCCTGGTGGCCGGCTTCCGAGCCGGCCACTCGCAAACTAGTCCGACGGCGGGCCGGCCCGGATCGAGACCGCGGCATTTCTGGCCAGGCCGAGCTTGATCGTCGTGCCTTCGGGCACGTGGGAGAGGCCCCCATAGAGGTAGGCCTTGTCGCCGCGCACGTCGTGGCCGTCGACCGAGACGACGGTGTCGCCGACGCGCAGCCCGGCCGTGGCCGCCGGGCCGCCGGGCCGGACGAAGGCGACCTCGAGCGTCGGGAGCATCTGGTCGTCGGACTCGGCCGGCTGCTCCTTGAAGCTGAAGCCGAGGTCGCCGCCCGCGCTCTCGTCGTCCTCGACCCGCCGCCTGACGATGCGCACGTCGGACAGCTCCAGGGTCTGGCCGGGCGCGAGGGTGATGGGCAGGCCGAAGAGGTGCGCGTAGCGCCGCCTCGTCTCGGCGTCGGTGGCAAAGCCCACCAGCTGCAGCTTGCCGGCCGGAGCGCGAACCACCTCGAAGCGGCCCTGGGCGTCGGTGACGTTCTTGCGATCGCCGTCCATGTGGAACACGACGCCGCTGCTCGGGCGCTGAGCCAGCATGGCGACGCCGGGCACCGGCGCGCTGTCGTCGAGCGAGACCAGGCGACCGCGGATGGTGCCGAGGCCCGTGAGCGCGATGCGGACGTCGGTGCGCGCGGCGCCCTGCTCGAGCGTCACGGCGGCACTGCCGCTGGCCGCGCCCGAATCGGCCAGGAGCTCGAAGGTGCCCGCTGGCAGGTCGTCGAGCTTGAACTGCCCACCGGTGCGGAAATAGCGCTCGTTTCTGCGGTAGCCGCTGCTGCGGTCCTGCAGCGTGATCTGGAAGGTCTCGGGGGGCGCGCCGCCGGGGCCGCTGGCGACGCCCTCGATGCGGCCGTTCTCCACCATCCTCAGGGTCACGGCGTCGCCAACGGCGACGTGCTCCGCCATCGCCTCGCCGCCACCACGGCGTGACGCGTGGACCGTGTACTTGCCAGGCTCGAGACGATCGATCACGAAGCGCCCGTCGAGGTCGGTGAGCGCAGGTTGCTTCTGCCAGGTCCAGCGCACCTCCTGTCGCGCCATGCCCGCCGCTGCGCCGGCGGCCTCGGACTCCCGTTCGGCGTGGAGGAAGGCGTCGGTGATGGCCTTGCCCGAGGCGTCGACGACGCGGCCGCGGATGAGGCCGTCGCGCCGCTCGACCATGATGCGGACGCGGATGGTGGCGCCCGGCTTGACCACGGCCTCGACGCCCTGGCGATCGTCGTCGCCGGTCCCCGGCGCGCGCAGGCTCGAGAAGTGCAAATAGGCGGCGACGCGATACTTGCCCGGCAGCACACCCCGCAGCACGAACGAGCCGTCGTCGCGCGTGTACGCGTCCTCCGGGCTCCAGCGTTCGCCCTTCGCCGACACCTGGACGCCGGCGAGCGCCTTGCCGCCCTGCTCCACGACGGTCCCCTCGATCGCCTCGCCGCGGTCCATCACGACGCGGACGTTCTCGAGGTCGCGCGCGACGTCGACCAGGACCTCGAGGGGCTTCTTCGGGGAAGGTTCTCCTGCGGCGCTGGCCGTGAGGTGGTACTTGCCCGGCTTGACGCCCCTGATCTCGAAGCGCCCCGCGGCGTCGGTCGCGCCGCCGGGCCAGCTCTGGGCGCCCCGTGGATCCCCGCCCGCACGCTCGGCGCGCACGTCGGCCTGGCCGATGGGCTTTTCGTCGGCGGTCACGACGACGCCGCGGATGGCCCGACCGCGGTCGACCTTCCACACAAGGCCGCCGACCGGCGCGTCCTTGACGTCGAGGTCGGGGTAGCTGTCCTGGGGGATCGCGCTTTCGCACCACGCGCGGACCTGGTAATGGCCAGGCAGCACGCCCCGGATGCGGACGTCGCCGTGCTCGTCGAGCTGGGCTCCGTGCCGGCGGTCGTGCGTCGCCTCGTGCAGGCCAATGCGGCCCGGCGCACAGGGCTTGCCGTCGTCGTACACGACGCGGCCGGTCACGACCGTGGCGGGGTGGACCTCGACAAGGAGCTCGGCCGACGTCTGGCCGAGCGCGAGGCGGACGCTCTCGCGTGACTCGCCGTGGCCGGCATCGGTGTCGACCTGAGCGCGATAGCGCCCGGGTGGCAGGCGCGTCATGCGGAACTTTCCCTCGGAGTCGGTGCGCGCGGTGCCCCAGCCGAACACGCCGCCGCCCTGCCAGTCGGCCTCCGCGTGCACGAGGGCGTCGGGGACCGGCCTGTTCGATCCGATCTCCACGGCGCGCCCGACCAGCACCGCTTCGGGGGTGAGCAGGAGCTCCACGGTCGGTCCGGGCACGCCCGTGGTGCGGCTGCCCGGAGCGTACCCCTCCGCCTGCGCCCGCAGGCTGGCGCGCCCGGGCGCGAGCCAGAGCTCGAAGCGGCCCTGCGCGTCGCTCACCGTGTAGGCCGTGGGGGCCTCCCGGTCCCACTCCTCGCCGCTGCGGCCGCGTACCAGCGCATCGGCGACCGGGCCACCGGCCAGATCCTTGACGAGGCCGCGCACGCGCTCGCCGCCCGGCGCGAGCACGACGTCGATCCCCTGCCGCGCCTCGCCGGCGTGCAGCACCACGCTGCCGGTGCGCGTGCCCTCGCGGTAGACGCCCGCGCGGTGACCGGGCGCGCCCGCGTGGACCTCGTAGCGGGCAGCGAGCAGGCCCTCGAGGCGATAGGCGCCATCGGCGGCGGTCCGCGCGCACCTCGGCGCGCGCGTTTCCTCGTCGGTCAGCTCCGATCCATCCGCAGAGGCGCATACGTTGGCCTGACCGACCGGCGCGCCGCCGGGCTCGAGGACGCGGCCGGCGATCGACGCGCGCGCGAGCCGCTGCGGGATCGGGGGCGCCGGCGGGGCGGCCGTGGCGCCTTTGCGATCCGCTCCGCTCCCGGCGATCGAGCCGGGTCCACCGCCCCGGTGGGGCCACCAGACGAGGGCCACGAGGGTCACCACCGCCACCACCACCACCCCGATCAGCCAGCGCTTTT
>JAHFDS010000554.1 GCA_023248855.1 Myxococcales bacterium | reverse complement strand
GGCCCGGTCGCGCCCCCATCGGGCGCGGCCATCAGCGTCGCCGCCGCGGTCGCAGGTCGTCGAGGCGCGCGCGCGGCTCGGGCCACGCTGGATCCAGCGCCGCCGCCCGTCGCAGCGCGAACAGCGCCTCCTCGCGCCGCCCCTTGGCCAGCGCCTCCTCGCCCCAGGTGGCCTCGATGCGCGCGAGCGCCCCACGAGCCGCCAGCTCGATGGCCTCGCGCAAGGCGGGCGGCTCGATCTCCGACGCGCCAGACAAGGTCTGGTCGAGCGCGTTGCGCGCCTCGGTCGCACGCCCCTGGGCCAGCAGGATCTCCGCGCGAACGACACCGAGGCCCGGGTGATCCCCCGCCTCGTCGAGCACGCGCAGCGCTTCCTCCGGCTGCCCGAGCTCGAACGCCAGACGCCTGGCCATCGCCCCCGCCGCTGCCGGCCGTTCACCTCTGCCCCTCGTCACAGGTAGGAGATTGTAGTACCCGGGCGAAGAGCGCCGCAACTCCGGTTCGGAGCCCAAGGGGACCTTCGCCAGGCTGAGCCCGGCGCTGCGATACACTGACGTCGTGGCGCGCCCGGCTGGATTCGAACCAGCTACCCTCGGCTTAGAAGGCCGATGCTCTGTCCAAATGAGCTACGGGCGCAATGCATTGATGTCAACTACGTGACTTGGCGGCGCGAGCGCGACTCCTTCCCCCAGTACCCATGCTGTACCCGAATGTACCCGACCAGCGCGGCGAGCCACTCGCCCGCGAGCGTGGCTAGCGTCGGCGCTGCCTTCGGCTCCTCGGGAAGGCCCGCGCGCCCCGCGGCGAGGTCGGCCACGATCTTGGCGCGCACTTGTTCGGCGAGCTCGCGCGTCTCGTCGCCGCCAGAGTAGCGGCGCCGCCCGCCTTCACGCCAGCGGATGGCCCAGTTCTGAGGGCCGCGCGGGTGGATCGTGCCCAGGCGGTGGGTTCGCTTGCGTGCCTTGCGCGGCATCGGCCTAGCTCAGCACACTGCGGCCGTCGCTGTCACGCTCCACGACGACGGCCGTGCCGAGAGAAGACCCCGTCTGAACCCACCCCTCGCGGGATGATCCGGGCAGCGGGAGCCACCACGGAGAGCCACCACGGCGACGCATCAACTCTTGCGTCCAACCGCGCGAGAGCACAGTGGAAGCGAGGCGACCCGAGCGGTCCTCGTCGGCAGGCGCGAGCGCGCACCGGATCAGTTAACCGCCTCGTCCCACGTACACCTCGCCCCGCGGCCCTCCGCGCCCCGCGGGGAGGGCCGCGACGCGGGCCGGACGCGGCTCACCGAGGGGCGCGCAGGCGCCACGTGGCGCAATTGGTTGCACTACGGAGGGAGCTCAAGGGGGGCTGAAGCTCGACCGCCGTGGCACGCGATGGATCAACACCCGGGCCGGGGCCAGGGGGGCCAAGTCCGCTTGGCGTAGACACGCGTGGGGCGATCTCCAGCCCCGCGAGGGTTGCACCTGCAGAACAGTCCGAGTGCACCAGGGTTGCACCAGGGTTGCAGCGCAGCATTCCGGAGACATCCGGGCCTTCCCGATCGATCCGGTCGCACGTGCCGCGATCGCGGGGGAGTGCCCGGCGGCCGGCTGGAGGGCCGTTTCGGCTCGCCGCAGAAGATGCCTGCGACCTCGCCGGTGGCATGCGCGTTGAATCACGGTGGGGCATGTGCCTTCTGGTCCGTCCCGTTCCTTCTGCGGCGAAGACTCCGGTCCCAGGGCACGCGTGGACGCAGCTCGAGCGGCCGCGGGCGCTCGAGGTAGCGTGATGGGCACCGGCCCCATGAACCCCTGCTGGCTCGGGGACGAGGGCGTCCGCCCACCCATCCGGGATATGATCGTGCCCGTGTCTGGCGGCGGCGACAGTACGCGCTCGTGGAATGCAAGCCCAGGCCGCACGGGCGCGACCCCCTCGGACTACTTGGTTCTCGGCCTGACCTGCGACCAACCGCTCGTGCCGTCGGCGCGCTACGCCCTCGGAGACCTCGACGAGGTGGTGCTCGGCCGGGGCGACGTGCGGGCAGCGACCCGCCGCGAGGGCCGAGGGCGGCGCCTGGTCGTCAAGGTGCCAGATCCCTGAATGTCCTCACGTCACGCTCGGATCTCCCGTGATGACGGCCGCTGGGTGCTCGAGGGGCGGCTCGAAGAACGGGTGTCGGGTCAACGGCTGGCCCACGCGCTCGGCCGTGCTCGCGGATGGGGACCTCATCGAGCTCGGTTGCACCTTCTTCCTCCTTCGGCACGCTCTTTCTCGACGAGATCGGAGATCTTCCGCTGCCAGCGCAGACGGCGGTCCTGCGCGTGCTGCAGGAAGGGGAGGTCCTCCCTGTCGGCGGTACGCGTCCCGTGCGCGTCGCCGTGCGCGTCCTGGCGGCGACGCACCGAGACCTCGACGCAATGACCGCCAGCGGTACGTTTCGCGCCGACCTGCTCGGCCGCCTGGTCGGTTTCCGCGTGTTGATCCCACCGCTGCGAGAGCGCCGCGAGGACCTCGGCCTGCTGCTCGGGACACTCCTGCGCAGGCACGCGGGCGTCCACGCGGCGAAGGTAACCTTCACACCCGACGCCACGCGGGCGCTGTACCGGCACCGCTGGCCGCTCAACGTGCGCGAGCTGGAGAAGTGCCTCGTGGCCGTCCTCGCCCTGGCCGAGGGCGAGCCGATCACCGAGACTCACCTCGAGCAGGTCCTCCACCCCGGGCACGCGCCCCGCCCCGCATTGGAAGGTCCCGCGCTGACCGAACAGGACATCCAGCGGCGCGAGGAGCTCATCCGCCTGCTGGAGCAGCACCGCGGCAACCTCACGGCGGTGGCCGCCGCCTGTGGCAAGGCCCGCATGCAGATCCAGCGCTGGCTCAAGCGCTACGGAATCGACCGGAAAACGTACGAGGAGTGAGCCTTCTCGCAGCACGTCGGCGCGCCGGATTTCGCCACCGTATCCAATAATCACCGCGCTGCGTTCATCCATCCCTTGCTGGCCCTCGTTCTTCTACAACGCGCACGTCTGCCGTGCAGGACGACGACCATGACGCTGCGCGCCGAGCGCCCGACTGTTCCCTGGAACAACAGTGGAACCCACGCGGAACAGGAGCCCGAGACTATCTCCGACGCCTGGATCGTGGAAGGCTTCTAACCAAAATCGCACGGAGCGCGATCCAAACGAGTCATTCTCGGAGACCGGACACAGGAAACGGGCCTGCGCAGCCTTGGGTCTCCCGCCGGGATTTTGATCCACGGTCCATGCGGTTCTGTTTGGATCTAGATCCACGAGAGGCGGATGCGGATCACGTAGATCTCCATCCCCTGCTGCCGTCCCTCCAGCAGGGGCGGATCGGCCTGGAGCTCCGCGCCGTACGCGCCCGCCCAGGACAGGGCGAGGGTGGCCCAGCCCTCGGCGATGGGCGCCATGCACGGCGCGAGGGGAGCCGGGACGCCACGTTCGACGATCTCGCAGGTGGTCGGCGCGGTCATGCTCGCCTGCACCGATCCGAAGTCGAAGTACTGGATGGCCATCCTGCCAAGGCGCAGCGCGACGCTCCTCGGTGACGTGAAGACGAGCAGCGCGCGGTAGATTCCGCGCAGGTCGCGCATGGCCTGCCACCGAGCACGGTCGCGCAGGATGGACGCACGCTCGACGCCGCAGAGCCGCGCGGCGATGTCGCTGACCTGCGCGATCGGCAGCGCGTCGTAGAGCGCTCCGGCGAGGAACGGTTGGCCGCAGAAGCCACGGAGCGCGGGCGGCAGCGCGCGGAGCAGGGCGTCGCCGCCCCCCGGCACGCGCATCGCATAGTAATCGAGCGCGCCGCGCCAGACGTGGCCCTTGACGCGGAATCGGCTCATCCCCGGGGCTGGGAGCACGTGGCTCTCGGAGCGGCGAGTCATCCCAGCCGACGCTGCAGGCGCCGTACCCATTCTCGCGGCGGATTGGCGCCGCGCCAGTCGATCCCCTGGAGCTATCCGGGATGATGGGTCCGGTATCGGAATGGATGGTGCCCGTGCGCGGTTCCACGCGAATCCATTCCGCGTTGCAGCCCTGCGTGCGCGGTTCGCGGGTACGTACGTGTCAGGCCGGGCCGACGCCGACAAGCGCGGCGGCACGCCTGAGGCGTTCGCCACGGCCCTCGATGCCCGCCTCAGGGCCCATCTCCATCGGCATCGATAGCGGGCGTATTTCGGTGTGCAACGAAATCGCGCGCATGCGCTGCGCGCCGCCTGGCACGGCATTTGGAAACGCGCGCCTTCGTGAAGAGACCCGGTCTGTTGGTGATTGCAGGGCTCGCCGGAGCGTTGTGCGGCTGCGGCGGTGGAGTCGGCTCGAGCGGTGGTGCCGGCGGAGGCAGAACCGGCCCGACGGGCGGGTCGGGTGCGATGGCCGGCGCGAGCGGCGCGGGTGCGGGCGCGCAAGGCGGCACGGGCGGCGGGGGCGCGGGTAGCGCGGGTAGCGCGGGCAATGCGGGCGGTGCGG
>JAHFDS010000553.1 GCA_023248855.1 Myxococcales bacterium | reverse complement strand
CCCGCCGTCCCCGCGCCTCCCGCGGAGCCGCCGCTCCCCGCGCTTCCGCCGCCCGTCCCCGCGTTGCCTCCGCTCGTGCCGCTCGGGCCGCCGTCATTCGGGCCGCCGCGGCCGCTCGCGCCGCCGGAAGAACCCGCCTGGCCACCACTCTTGAGCGGTCCGCAAGCGCAGAGCGCGATCGCGAGCAACAGCGCGACGCGAGGACGCGTGATCGGGGTCTGCTGCAGCATCCGAGCCTCCTACGAGTGGGCGGATACTAGCGGACACGCGCATGGCCCCATCCATCTTTTTCAGGGATGGGTGATGCACGTCCCGGTACCGGCCACATTGCCGCACCGCGTCGAGTGGCGTCATCCCGCGAGCTCCGGGGACGTCCCATTGGCTCCAATGCAGTGCGTGAGGGTGCGTCACTGCGGCGTCACGCAGTGGTTGAACCTGCTCGGGATGCAGGCGTGCCCGTTCGAGCCGCCGCCCGAGCCGCCGCCACCGGAGCACGCGCCGGGGATGCCGAGGCTCACCGGGAACGGATCGCCGCAGGCCGTGCCGAGGGCGTTCGTCGATGCGGTTCTTGACCGTGCCCTCGGCGAGGAACAGCGCGCTCGCGATCTCCTTGTTCGAAGCGCCGCGGGCGAGCAGCCGCAGCACCTCCGCCTCGCGTTCCGACAGGAGCGGCGCCTCGGGCGGGGCCGCGCGCGGCAGGCGCGACAGCTCCGCGATGACGCGCGTGGCGGCACGCGCATCCTGCGGATCGTCGCGACGCCGTCGAGGACCGGCATCTTCATGTCGAGGAGCACGACGTCGGGGCGCGTCGCGAGCGCGAGCGCCAGCGCCTCACGCCCGTCGGCGGCCTCGCCGACCACGTGCACCTCGGGCCGCGTGGCGAGGAGCGCGCGCAACCCCTCGCGGAACAGCGCCTGATCGTCCACGAGGAGCACGCGAACGGGCGTCACGCAGGCACTACCGCCTTGCGGTGTACGCGCTGTCCAGCTTTCGCGCCCCCGAGCGCTGGGCACGAGGGGGCTGGAACTCGAGCGACGGGCGACACCTCCTCGCGCTGGTCGCCCCGGGGGGCGCACGGCCACGCATTTGGACGGGAGCGCGCAACTTCTTACCAGATCTGCCGAGACTCCCTGGCGATGCGTCTGGTGTTCGATCGCGGAACGCTCCTGCTCGAGGGTTGGCCCGAGGGATCTGCGCCCGAGGGCGTTCCGGGTGTCCTCTGGGACCCTCGGGTCCGACGCTGGCGGGCACCGGCTCACCGGCACGGCGAGGTCGTCTTGGCGCTCGAGCGGCTCGGCATGCGGGTCGCCGACGCGGCCGCCCCGCCAACGGACACTCCCCCGGCCGTCACCCCGCCGGCGCTCCGGCCCTACCAGGCCTCGGCCAAGCTGGCCTGGCAGCTCGCGGGGCACCGCGGCACGGTCGTTCTACCCACGGGCAGCGGCAAGACCCGGCTCGCGATGGCCGCGATCGCCGACCTGCAGATGCCGACGATCTGCCTCGTGCCAACGCGCGTGCTGCTGCACCAGTGGCACGCCGAGCTGTCGCGCATCTGCCCGACGCCGGTCGGGATGCTCGGCGATGGCGTCCGCGACCCGAAGGACCTCACGGTGGCGACGTTCGAGAGTGCGCTCCGGTCGGCCGACCGGCTCGGCAGTCGGTTCGGGCTCGTCGTGGTCGACGAGGTGCACCATCTGGGAGAGACGCTGCACGCCGAGACCCTCGAGATGCTGGTGGCGCCCTGTCGCCTCGGGCTCACCGCGACACCCTCGCGCGAGCCGCACGTGCTCGAGCGCCTCGGCGCCCTCGTCGGTCCCATCGTCTTCGAGCTCGCGATCTCGGACCTCGCGGGGGGCGCCTTCCTCGCACCGTTCGAGTCGGTCACGATGCACCTCGACCTCGAGCCCGACGAGCGCATCGAATACGAGCGCCACGCCGCGCGGTTCCGCGGCGCCCTGTCCCAGTTCTTCCACGCAGCGCCGGGGGCCACGTTCGGGGACTTCGTCCGCGCCGCAGCGCGCAGCGCGGAGGGCCGCGGCGCGCTGCGCGCCGGTCAGCTCGCGCAGCGCCTCCTGGCCTTCCCGTCGGCCAAGCGACGCGCCCTCGCCGAGCTCCTCGCGCGCCACCGCGACGCCCGCACGCTCGTCTTCACCGCCGACAACGAGACTGCCTACGCGATCGCCCGCCAGCACCTCGTCATGCCGCTCACCTGCGACATCGGGCGCAAGGAACGTGACGAGACGCTCGCGGCCTTTCGCGCGGGGCGACTGCGCACGCTGGTCTCGGCGCGCGTCCTCAACGAGGGGCTCGACGTGCCTGACGCCGATGTCGCGATCGTGGTGGCGGGCTCGCTCGGCGAGCGCGAGCACGTCCAGCGCGTGGGCCGCCTCCTGCGTCCGCGCGAGGGCAAGCGCGCGCTCGTCTACGAGCTCGTCATGCGACGGACGACCGACGTCGAGCGCGCCCGCAAGCGGAGGAAGGGTCTTGCTGCCCGCGCGCCTCATCCAGTGTAGCGTCCGCGAAGGTCGCGTCTGGCCTCGGTGGTTCGGCGAGCCCGACTACCCCTGGCTCGGGGCGCTGCTCGACGAGCTCGTGGCCGCCGCCGGCCAGCCGGAGCGGCTCCTCGACGAGCGCATCCAGGGCGCCGCCGCCCTCACGCCCGTGCCCGCGCCCCGCCGCGCCCTCGGCCTGCACGTGGCGCGTTCCCTCGTCGGCCGGACACGCGGCGACCGCATCTCTCGGCGGATCCGCGACACGCTGTTTCCGCTCGCGACTTGCCTGCCGCGTGATGGAGCCATTGCCGCCACCGTCAGTGCCCTCGGGATCGCGGCCGAGGCGGTCGAGGCGAGGCTCTTTTCCGATCTGCCCGGGGAGCGCCCGCTCGGTGAGCTGCCCGAAATCAACCCGGCGGAGCTGAGCCGCCGGGTCAACCTGCGGCTCGCCCAGGCGCTGGTGGCACGTTCGATGACGCTGCGCATTCGCCTCGCCGGGCGGGCCCGCGCCGTCGTGCGCCACGCCAAGCTGCGCGGCCTGCTCTGCGCGGTGACCGGCAGGGCCGACCGCGTCGAAGAGGCCGAGCTGCACGTTTCGGGACCGCTCTCGCTCTTCCACCACACCCTCGTCTACGGTCGCGCGCTCGGTGAGCTCCTGCCCGACCTCGCCTGGTGCGAGCGCTTCTCGCTCGAGGCGCGGTGCGTGATCCGGGACGAGCCCGCCACCCTGGTCCTGTGCGAGCGCGATCCGCTGTTCCCCGCCGCGGAGCCGCGGCGCTTCGACAGCAAGCTCGAGACTCGTTTCGCCCGTGCGCTCGCGCGGTGTGCCCCCGACTGGGAGCTCGTCCGCGAGCCCACCGCGATCCCGGCGGGCGATACGCTGTGTTTCCCCGACTTCGCGCTGCGCCACCGTCCCAGCCGGCGCGCCATCCTCGTCGAGGTAGTCGGCTTCTGGACCGCGGGCTACCTGGCCCGCAAGCGCGCGCAGCTCGTCGCCGCCGGCCGCGACGACCTCCTCATCTGCCTTGACGAGTCGCTCGGTTGCGACGAGGCGACCTGGCCACCCGGGCTCTGGATCCTGCCATTTCGGAAGCGCCTCGACCCCGAGGCCGTGCTCGCTGTGGCCTCGGAGCGCCTCGGCATCGGGCGGCCCTGAGCCAGTCGCTCGCCGCTTTCTCCGTCCCCTCCTCGCCGGGGATGCGCCTTGTGTCGACTGCGCCGCGGATCTTCTGCGCGCGCAAAAAGGAGGCCGCCATGACGACCCTCGACCGGACGTCCGCTACCGACGCACCTCGTCCGCGCCCCCGAACACCTCGCTAAGGCGCCTGCCCGCCGATCGAGAGCGACGTCGTTCTTCCGGTGGCGCCCCTGTCATGGGAGCGTGAGCTGCTCGCTCCGATCCTGGGTGTGTCGATCCGCGAGGTGCCCCGTGTCGACCGGTAGGCGCACCTGGGTGAGCTGCCTGCGCGTGAGCACTGGGTTCGTCGCGAGGCGTGCCCTTGTCCTCTTGGCTACCGCTTGTGGCGGGGATCCCTCCGGCGGAGGAGCCGCCGGAGCGGGAGGCGGGGGGGCGCCCGAGGAACCGCCGGCGCGAGCGGGATGGCCGGCTTGGGGACCGGTGGGGGAATGGGCGGTGGGGGAATGGGCGGTGGGGGAATGGGCGGCACAGGGACGGGCCACGCTCGGAAACGTGTCGGGAATGGGGTAGCAGGCTTCGCCGGCGCTCGGGGCCGGGCAATCCGCGCTCGTCTGGCACTGCCGCGAGCAGGTCCCGGTTCGCGTCAGGCTGTCGAGGCCGAAGCACTGGAGGCCTGTCGCGCCGAGATCCAGTGTGGCAGCGGCAATACGTGCCCCGCGGGCCTCGAGTGCCGCACCGACGAGTCACCGCCGCGCTGCCACACGGCCGCGCCGGCCTGCATGGCGAGTGACTTCGGCGGCGCGGGCGGCACCGGCGGCCCTGGCGGCGCTGGCGGCGCGC
>JAHFDS010000552.1 GCA_023248855.1 Myxococcales bacterium | reverse complement strand
GAGGAACGCGTCCACGCCGACGTCGATCTCGCGGCGAACCCGCGCCTGCTCGGCCGCGTCGAGGTCGCCGCCGACGGGCTCGAGCGCCGCCTCGAGGCGGTGGGACAGCGCCGGGCCGCGGTCGCTGCCATCGAGGCGCGCGATCTCCGCGAGCAGCTGGCCGGCGCCGGGATCGGGCGCCCCCGTGCGCACCTCGATGGCCACGGGGCGGGCCCTCGCCGGCGAGGCCAATGCCGGCGCCAGCGCGGGTAGCAGCAGCGTGGGAAACAGCAGCAGAAGGAGCATCGTGGTTCTCATTATCGGCGGCGGCCCGGTCTGGTTGCGCATGCTAGCTTCGGGACAGTGCGAATCAAAGTGCGGTACTTCGCCGTGGCGCGCGAGCGGGTCGGGCGCGAGGAGGAGGCGCTGGAGCTGCCGGACGGCGCCACCGTCGCCGCGGCCCTCGACCGGCTGGGCGAGCGGCACCCGCCCATCGCCACGCTGCGCGGCCACCTGGCGGCGGCGGTCAACCAGGAGATGGTCCGGCCCGACGCCCCGCTCTCGGACGGCGACGAGCTGGCGCTGATCCCGCCGGTGGCGGGTGGTGCGGGCGATCTGTTCCGCGTCGTGGACCGGCCGGTGACGCTCGACGAGGTGGTCGCCGTGGTGACGGACCCGTCGTGCGGCGCCGTCGTGACCTTCACCGGGGTCGTGCGGGCGCGCAGCCGGGGCGAGGACATCGACCGCCTCGAGTACGAGGCGTATGCCGAGATGGCCGAGCGGGTGCTCGCGCGCATCGGCGCCGAGGTGCGGGAGCGCTGGCAGGGCGCCCGCATCGGCATCGTGCACCGCGTGGGGACGGTGCGGCCGGGGGAGGTCTCGGTGGTGATCGCCGTGGCGACGCCGCACCGCGCCGACGCCTTCGAGGGCTGCCGCCACGTGATCGAGCGCCTCAAGCTCGACGTGCCCATCTGGAAGAAGGAGTGGGCCGTGGACGGCCGCGCGATCTGGGTCGGGCTCGGGTCCTAGCTTCTTTTCTAGCAACTCGCGCGCGCCTGCGCCGAAAACCTCCGCGTGCGTGAACGGGCGCTGGACGAGAGGAGCCTCGAGCGCGCGCGGCGCGCCGACCAGCCGGGGGAGACGGCTCCCGGGGAGGAGCCGCCGCGCCTGCACCGGGCGCCGCTGGTCCTGCGCAGCAGCGACGGGCGGCACGTGCTGCCGCTGGAGCCCGGCCAGTACGGCGTCGGCAGGTCGGGCGACAACGCGATCGTGCTCCAGGACCGCGGCGTCTCGGCGCGTCATTGCCTGGTCGACGTGCGCGAGGGCGGCGCGGTCAAGGTGTTCGACTGCGAGTCGCGGAACGGCACGCTGGTCAACGGCGTGCGGATCACGATCGGCGAGCTTTCGCCGGGATCGGAGCTGCAGGTCGGCTGTACGCGCTTCGTGGCCACGGTGCACGGCGCGCCCCCGCCGTCGCGCGCGGTCGTCGGCGCGGATCCGGGCCTCGCGCAGGCGATGGAGCACGTGCGCAAGGTGGCGCCGTTTCGTGCCGCGGTGCTGGTGCACGGCGAGAGCGGCACCGGCAAGGAGCTCGTGGCGCGCGCGATCCACGCGCAGAGCGACCGGGCTGGCAAGGCCTTCGTGGTCGTCAACTGCGGGGCCATCGCGCGCGAGCTGGCGGAGAGCGAGCTGTTCGGGCACGAGCGCGGCGCGTTCACCGGGGCCCTCGCCCGTCGCGCGGGCGCGTTCGAGGAGGCCGACGGTGGCACGCTGTTCCTCGACGAGATCGGCGAGCTTGCGCGCGGGCTGCAACCGAAGCTCCTGCGCGCGCTCGAGGCCGGGGAGGTCAGGCCCCTCGGCGCGCCGCGCGAGGTCAAGGTCGACGTGCGCCTCGTGTGCGCGACGCACCGGGATCTGCCCGCGGAGATCGAGCGCGGCCGCTTCCGGCTCGACCTCTACCACCGGCTCGCGCACGTGACGATCGAGCTGCCGCCCCTGCGGGAACGCCGCGGCGACGTGCCCGCGCTGGTGCAGCACTTCCTCGGGGAGCTCGAGGGCGCCCACGGTCCACGCCGCATCGCCCCGGCCACGATGGCGGCGCTGTGCGCGCACGAGTGGCCGGGCAACGTGCGCGAGCTCCGCGCCGCCGTGATGCGCGCCATGCTGCTCGATCCCGCGGAGCTGCGCCTCGAGCACCTGGTGCCGCGCCCGCCGAGGCCCTCGCCCCCGCCGCTCCCGCTCGCCGCGACCGCGCCGGCCTCCCCGCCGGGCACGCCCCTCATCGACGTGCGCGGGCGGCGCTGGGACGACATCGAGTCGGCCGTGCTGTGCGCCGTGCTCGACGAGTGCGGCGGCAACCGCCGGCTCGCCGCCGAGCAGCTCGGCTTGCCCAAGAGCACGCTCGCCGACAAGCTGCGTCGTCACGGACTCTGACGGACATCGCCCCAGGTGGCATGCTACGCGCGTGGCGAGCACCCGCGCGTGGATCCGCTTCTGGCTGGCCAGCCTCGCCGTCGCCGCGCTGTTCGGTGCCGCGTGGCTCGGCGCGCCGCGGCTCGTCACCGGGTATCACTCGTTCGCGCTCGGCCTCGACGCACAGGTGCCGTATTTGCCCTGGATGGCGCCCATCTACCTGCTCGGCTACGCGTTGCCGCTCGCGCCTCTGCTCATCGTGCGCGATCCCGACATCCTCCTGCCCGGTCTCGGCGGGCTCGCCGTCGTCATCGGCGTCGCCTTCGTGTGCTTCGTGCTGGTGCCGGTCGCGGTTCCGCCGCCCCCGTGGCGCGGCCGCGGCGGCGCTCCGCTGGCGCTGGCCGCCATCGACGCGTTCGGTGGGCTCCGCGGCAACTGCTTTCCGTCGCTGCACGTCGCCTTCGCGAGCTACGTGGCCGTGGGCTTCTTCGCGACGACGCACCCCGCGCGCCACATCCTCGCCGGAGTCGCGCTGGCCATCGCGGCCAGCACCGTGACCCTCAAGCTGCATTTCCTGCTCGACCTGCCCGCCGGGGCGGCGCTCGGCGCGCTGGCGGCGCGCGCGTTCGCATGGCCCTCGCTCGCCCGCTGGGAGACGGCGCGATGACGGGCTTGTCGGTGGTGTTCGAGCGGCCGCCCCTGGTCGAGCGCATCGAGATCGACGGCGTGTGCGTGGCAGGGCCGAGCGAGGTCAGCGCCGAGCTGCGGATCCCGCTCCTCGGTGCGCTGCACCTCGGCGCGGACGCGCTCGACTCCACGGTGGCCCGCGAGCAGGCGACCGACGGCGCCCTCGAGCGGGCGATCGACGTCCGGCTGAGGCTCCCCGCGGGCCTGCGCACCCGCGCGCAACGGGTCGACGTGCGCAGCGAGCGCTCGCGCGTCACCATCACCGCCACCGTGTCCCTGTCGATCGTCCGCTGGATCCCGGCCGCCACGCTGGTGGTCGGCATGCGTGCCGACCCCGACACGCGCTTCGACGGCGTGCCGTTCTCGGCACGGTCGGCGCGGCAGGAGCACGTCGCCTGTGCCTACGCGATCGAGCGCTCGGGCCGCCGCCTGGTGGCGTCGATCGACGACGACGCCTGGGTGCGCGCGCGGGCCCGAACATTCGCCTGTCCGGATGGGTCGCACGGCTTCGTGCTGCGTACGGCCGGGCGGCTGCCGCGTCGCATCGGCGTCGCGCTCACCCTGGCGACCGAGGCGCCATGAAGCTCCGCGATCTCTGGTTCTACAGCAGCCTCGGCGTCCTGACCGCCGCCGTGACGCCGAGCTCGCTCCTGACCGTGCTCGTGACGGGCAACGGAGACCTCGGCCAGCGCCTCCACGCCCGCGCCTGGGCCCGGGCGCTGCTTCGCCTGAACCGCAAGCGCCTCGAGGTGCACGGAATCGAGCTCGCCGATCCCCGCCGCGCCTACGTCATCGTCGCCAACCACCCGCATCCGGTCGCGCTGCTCGCGCTGCCCGCGGCCCTGCCCGTGATCTGGCGGATGGCCATGCGGAAGGATCTGGCGCGACTCCCGATCTTCGGCCTGATGGCGAGGGCCGGTGGGCAGGTGCTGCTCGACCTGCGCACCACCGAGGCCGCGATTCGCAGCCTGGACACCGCGCGGCCGCTGCTCTCGCGGGGCGTCTCGGTCATCGTGTTCCCCGAGGGTCGCCGGTCAGAGGCGGGCCTGGCGCCTCTCAAGCTCGGGGCCTTCCATCTCGCGCAGGCCGCGGGCGTGCCGATCTTGCCCGTGCGCCTGGACCTCGCGGGGAGCACGGTGCGCCTCACGGTGCACGCCGCGATCCCGACCGAGCGGGTCGCGATCCCTGCGCTGGTGGAGCGCGTGACGACCGCGCTCGCGCCCGGCTGACGCGGCGTGGTCACTGCACCGCGACGCCGGCGTCCGAGGGTGCGCCCTCCTGGGCCGGAGGTGGTGGCGCAGGCGGTGGTGGCAGCGGCGGGATCGGCTGCATCTGCACGGGCGGCGGCATGGCCGCGGGCGGCGGTGGTGGCGGCAGCGGCGGCGGATCCGGCATCG
>JAHFDS010000551.1 GCA_023248855.1 Myxococcales bacterium | reverse complement strand
GCCGGCGGCACGAATGCGAATTCACTCACGCGGCTGGACCCCGCGTTCGTCTGCAGCGAGCTCATCAAGAAGGGCTCGACCGAAGCCCGTATCCGCGGCCTGGAGAACAACGTGGCGTACGAGGTCGTGGTCGTGGCCATCGACACGGTGGGCAATCCGAGCGCCGCGTCGGACGTCGAGCAGGGAACGCCCGTGCCGGTCACCGACCTGTGGCACGACTATCGTGACGCGGGCGGAAATGCCCGTGGCGGCTACTGCGCAGCCGGCCCCGGCGATGGACCGGGGCGGACCCCGCTCGGCCCCGCCCTGCTCTCCGGGCTGCTCGGCTTGCTGCGACTCCGGCGACGGCGCGCCCTGACGCTCCTGCCCCTGGCGTGGCTCTGCCTGCCCGCCAGAGCGAACGCCCAGCCTGCGGTGCTCGACGAGGCCGCGATGTCCTCCTCGCGCTACGAGTCACCGCGCTTCGGCGCCTTCGAGTTCAAGCTCGGTCCCTATACGCCGCACATCGACGACGAGTTCAACGGAGCCGCACACCCCTACCGCGATACCTTCGGCAAGGGCGCCGGCCTCAAGTACGGGGGCGAGTACGACCAGCTGCTCTGGGACGGATTCGGCAGCCTCTATCTCGGCCTCGAGCTCACCACCTTCAGCAACTCCGCGAAGGCACTCATCCGCGGCACCACCACGCCGTCTGCCGACGAGACCGCGATCAAGCTCATGCCGATCGCCATCCAGACCGTGTACCGGCTCGATCGCTGGGTCGAGAGGGTCCCGCTCGTCCCCTACGGCAAGCTCGGTCTCAACTACACCCTGTGGTGGATCGACAAGGCGGACGGTGAAACGGCGACGTTCATCGACGCGGCGGGCAGGAAGGACACTGGCCGCGGCGGCACGTTCGGCTGGCAGGGGACCCTCGGGCTCGCGCTCAACATCGACTTCCTCGATCCGACGGCGGCACAGACGATGGACACCGAGATCGGCATCAACAGCACGTTCCTCTTCTTCGAGCTCTCGCACGTCGCAGCCAACGGGCTCGGCGCCGCCCACAAGCTGCACGTCGGCGACACGACCTGGCTGGCGGGCATCACCTTCGAGTTCTGACCGGCGGTGTCCCGCTCCATCAAGCTGGTCATCGAGTACGACGGCACCGCCTACGGCGGCTGGCAGCGGCAGATCAACGCGCCCTCGATCCAGGCCGCGATCGAGGATCGGCTGCGCGAGATGACGCGTGAGCCCGAGCTCTTCCTCCGCGGCGCCGGACGCACCGACGCAGGGGTCCACGCCCTGGGGCAGGTCGCGAGCTTCAAGACCAACGCACGCATCCCCGTCGAGGGCTTTCGCAAGGGCGTGACGGCCCTCCTGCCACGGGACATCGCCGTCGTGTCGGCCGAGGAGGTGGGCGAGGACTTCGACGCGCGCTTCTCGGCGCGCGGCAAGCTGTACCGCTATCGCATCCTGGCCGCGCCCTCGCGCGCGCCGCTGCGCGACCGCTTCGTCTGGCACGTACGCAAGCCGCTCGATGCCGACCGGATGCGCGCGGCCGCGCGTCACCTGGTCGGACGGCTCGACTTCGCCGCCTTCCGCGCGTCGGATTGCGAGCGGCGCACCACCGTACGAACGCTGGACCGGGTCGACATATCCGCTCAGGCGGATGAAATTACGATCGAGGTCGAGGGCGACGCGTTCCTCAAGAACATGGTGCGTATCCTGGCCGGCACGCTGGTCGCCGTGGGCCGCGGCGACCTCACGCCCGAGGAGGTCGTACGGATCCGCGACGCGGGCGACCGCACCAGGGCCGGCGTGACCGCGCCCGCACGCGGGTTGGCCCTGGTCCACGTCCGCTACGGGGCAGGTCGTCCCTGATCTCCTGAGAGCATTGGCCGCCCACAGCGGTGGGGACCGCCTTGCGCCGGCCAGCGCCCCGATGGCGCCATGCGTTCAGGGACAGGCCCTAGTGCTGCCCGCCAGTAGTTGGACGGCATTTGAGCTCGGAGCAGCCTTCGCCTGCCAGCTGGCCGGCAGCACTCGCGCACGCGGAGCGTGCGCAAGACAAACACCTAGGGCCGCTCGTCGAACCAGTGATTTCACGGGAATCGCGGACAGCACTAGGTGTCTCGTTTGCTCGCGCTCTGCGCTCGCGAGTGCCGCACGCAGGGCGTTCGACGATTTCTCTCCACAACTCTACTCCGGTCCAACTTCTGACGAGCGGCACTAGTCGATCGCGGTGCGCAGGCCGGGCGCGAAGGCGCGGACGCGCCGGATGCCCGACAGCACGGTGCCGATGGTCCCGCGGTCGCCGTGGTAGCCGCCGGCCACGCGCACGTCGACTGGCGGATCCGAGCGCAGGACCACCCGATCGTGCGGATCGGGCGCATACATGCTCATCTCGAGATCGAGGCGAACCAGCTCGCGGTCGTCCACGTGCGCCAGGGCGCGCTGCCGCACCCCGGCGACGCAGCCCTCGGGCAGGTTCCCCCGCGGGTCGTCGCGCGTCACCACGACGGGCGCGATGGTCTCCGACACACGCGCGCCGGAGATCCCGAGCGCGCGGGCGCACAGCCGGGCCGACGCCGCTAGGCCCACGTGCCCGAGCCGGCCGGCCGCGACGCCCTCGTGAAACTCCGCGGGAAGAAGGCCGCTGCCGACCTTGACCTGGAGTGGCCCGCGCCGCCGGCTCGCATCGACGACGCGGGTGACGTGCACGTGCTCGACCCGTACACAGGCCTGCGCCAGCACCGCCGGCCAGCGATCCATCACGAAACCGGGATTTATTCCCGTGCCCAGGACCGCCACCCCCCCCGCGCGCGCCGCCGCATCCAGCCGACGCGCCACCTCGGGCGACTCCCCCCACGGCTCCGCGAGCTCCTCACAGGTCGACACCACCGCTGCGCCGCGGGACACGCACTGCGTGACACTGGCCTCGAGCACGGCCAGCCGTGAGCTCGTACAGAGCACCGCCACCTCCGGCGTGGCGTCGAGCCCGTCGGAGAGCCCCGGCACCACCCGCAGGCCGCTCGTTCCGTGGGCCGTGAGCTCCCCCAGATCCCGCCCCGCGATCGCCGCCGCGCTGTCGACAGCCGCCACCAGCAAGAGCCCCTCGTCCCCCAGCACCGCGCGCACGCACTCGAGACCGATCGGCCCGAGGCCGACCACCACCACCCGGATCGGTTCGCTCACGAGCTCTCCCCTCCAACTGGAACGTTGCGACGTGGCACGTCACTCAGGCCTTGTCGGGATCATCCAGCGACAGCGTCGCCTCGAAGTCCGCCAGCGCGCTCTTCTCGGTGCGTGCGATCGGACCCTCCAGGGAGGTGTCCCGCAGGCCGCCACCGACGCCCTCGGGCGCCAGCACCAGCTCGGGCCCGCGCGACATGATCTCCTGCTGCAGCTCGACCACCCTGGCCCGGGCCGCCACGACGTCCCGCTCCAGCGCGCCCAGGCGGGCCCGCTGCCCCTCCAGCTCGACCTCCACGCGCCGCGCGCGCTCCTCGACCTCGCCGGTGCGACGCCGCTCCTCCTCGAGTTGCACGCCGCGCTCCCGCGCCTCGGCCTTCGAGATCGCCAGCGCGTCGAGCAGCCGCTGCCGCTCGCCCTCGAGGCGGACCGCCTCCGCGCGCTGCCCCTCGAGCTCGGCGCCCAGCTCTCGCACGCGTGCCTCCGCACGGCCCAGCCGCTCCAGCTCGCCGCGCCGCTGTTCCTCGAGGGCGGTGCGAGTCACCGCGTCCGCAGCCGATCGCGAGGCCGCAGCGCGCTCTGCCGCCTGCGCTTGCTCCAGGTCGCCGCGGATGCGCGCGAGCTCCTCGCCCACCTGGGCGGCGGACCGCCGCGCCTCCTCCGCGCCTTTTCGTAGCGCACCGATCTCGCCGGACGCCGCCTCGAGGCCCGCGCGCAGCCGCGTGATCTCGCCGTCGCGGTCCCGCGCGGCCACCCCGTGCACAGCCTCCGCTCGCGTGAGCTGCGTCGCCAGCTCGCCGATGCGCACCTCGCGCAGCGCCAGCTCCGCGCGCGTACCGTCCAGCGAACGCTCCAGGTCCGCCAGCCGCCCCTGTGCCTCCTGCACGGTCCGCTGCGCGGAGTGCTCCGCGCCGATCGCCCGCGCGATCGCGTCCGACTCGCGCTGCTGCGCAGCTCGCTCGCGCACCGCGGTCTCCTCGATCATCCGTTCGACCCGCGCGACGTGCCCCCGCGCCGCGTCCGCCCCCTGCTCTGCCACCCGCGCGCGTTCCTCCGCCTCGTGCTGCGCAGCTTCTGCCCGCCGGGCCTGCTCGGACGCCGCGCGCGCGGCCGCCTGCGCCGCGTCGAGCTGCTGCTCGAGCTCGGTGGCGACGCCCGCCAGCTCGGACGCGCGCACCTCGACGCTCCTGCGCTGCGTCTCGAGCTCCGACGCCCGCACCTCCGCGGAGCGCCGCCCCGCCTCGGCCTCGCCGAGCTTGCCATCGACCGTCCGCCACGCCGCTTCCGCCTCACCGAGCCGCGTCTCGAGCGTG
>JAHFDS010000144.1 GCA_023248855.1 Myxococcales bacterium | reverse complement strand
TGGCTGCCGCAGGCCCGCGCGCAGGGCCGCCACGTCCGCGCAGCCGGCGATGGGCGAGAGCCGCCCGGCGCCGTCGGGCGCCCGGTCGAGCATCGCGGCGTCCGCGCCCGAGAGCAGGTGGGTCACCGCGACGAGCTCGCGGCGGCGGTCCTCGAGGCAGCGCATGCGCAGGTCGAGCACGTCCTCGGGCTGCCGATGTGTCACTCGCGTGGCCTCGCACGCTTCGCGGTGCATGCCCGCCCAGGCCCCGGCGTAGGCCTCGAGGGTGCGCACGACGCTCGCCGCCACGCCCGCAGCGTAGGGCCGGCCGGTGGCCCGGAGCGCGCGTTCGACCTCGGCACGACGGCCCGCGTCCCACACGCCTGCGAGACGGACCTCGGCACCGCTGCACAGCTGGGCGCGGTCCAGGCCGGCTCGCCACGCGATGAGCGCGAGCGCGCCGAGCGCCGTCGCCGCGACGAAGCGTCGCCAGAGCTTGAGCGAAGGCGGCTCGAGCGCCCCCAGGAAAGCCTCGATCGAGGGCGTACGACCGGCGCGAGCGTCCGCCAGCGCGCGCCGGATCCGAGGCGTCGCGTCCGGCAGAGCCGCGTCGAGGACGCTTGCGAGGGCCTGGAGATCGGCTCGCACGAGGGTCGCGTCGGCAGGGCGCCCGAGGTCGCGTACCTTGATCTCCGTCGCGCCAGCGCCGACGGTCACGCTCCCGGTGTCGAAGTCGCCGTGGGCGATCCCAGCCGCGTGCGCCGCCGAAAGCGCTCGCCCCGCCGCGAGCAACACGCGCAGACGCTCCTCGCTGCGCGGCTCACGCTCCAGCCACGCGCCGATCGGCTCGCCATCGATGCGCTCGAACGCGACGAACGACCGGTCCCCGGCGCGTCCGACGTCGAACACCGCGCGCACGTTCGGATGCGAGAGACGCGCCTGGAGCCGCGCGGCCGCCACGATCGGGGCAAACGCCTCCTCGTCCGGGAAGACCAGCAGCTCGACCCGCCGGCCGAGCTCGGGATCGAGCGCCACGTACGAGTCGGTGCCGACCTGGCCCTTCTCGATCACGGCCTCGACCACGAAGCGCTCGACTCGTGCGCCTGCCGAAAGGGTCACGCCGGTAGCTCCACGGTGAACGTGGAACCCTGCCCGGGCGTGCTCTCGGCCCGCACGCGCCCGCCCATGGCCTCCACCAGGTGCCTGACGATCGCGAGGCCGAGCCCCGTGCCGCCCGCCTCGCGTGAGCGGTGCGCATCGACGCGGTAGAACCGTTCGAACAACCTGGGCAGGTGCTCGGCGGCGATCCCGGGGCCGTCGTCCTGGATCGACAGCGTCACCGCGCCGCCCGCTCTCGCCCCGGAGATGGTGACGCGGCCGCCGGGCCGTCCGTAGCGGACGGCGTTGCCGACCAGGTTGGTGACGACCTGCTCGAGGCCCTCGGCGTCGCCCGTGGCTGCGAGGTCGTCAGCCACGTCCACGATGATGTCGGCCGCGGCGCCACCGGGCTGCCCCTGCCGCACATTGACGACGGCCTCGCGCACCGTGGCGGCGATCGAGATCGCCTCGTGCGGCCGGGCGTCGGCCGGACGCGCCTCGAGCTCTGCCAGCCGCAAAAGGTCCGCGACCAGGCGCGCGATGCGCAGGGAGTGCCGGTGGATGATCTCGACGAAGCCGCGCGCCCGCGCCGGGTCGCCCACGAACCCGAGCAGGGTCTCGGCGTAGCCCTGGATCGCGGTCACCGGCGTTCGCAGCTCGTGCGACACGTTGGCGACGAAGTCGCGGCGCATGGTCTCCAGCCGCCGCAGCCGCGTCACGTCGTGTAGCACCGCCACAGCCCCCGGACCGTCGGCCAACACGAGCGGTCTCGCGCCCACCACGAGCGCGCCGGCCTCGCGTGTGACCTCCACCGAGGTGGCTTCCACGCCCGCGAGCGCGCCCTCGATCGCCTGCGACAACGCCGGATCGACGCCGAGCTCGCCGAGGGCTCGTCCCTGGAGCGCTGCATGGCCCAGCAATGCGTGCGCCGACGGATTGGCCGCCAGCACGCGCCGGTCCGCACCCACCACGAGCACTCCCTCGACCATGCCGCGCAGGACGGCGGACAGCCGGTCGCGCTCGAGCTCGAGGTCCTGCACCCGCGCGCGCACCTGCGCCGCCAGCGAGCCGAGCGCCCGGCCGAGCACCTGCACCTCCGCCGGTCCGCTGCCGTCGGGGGGGGCGTGGTCATATTCGCCCTTCGCGATACGTCCGGCGTACGCGCTCATCGAGCCCAGCGGGCGGCTGGTCCGCCGCGCGACCAGGAGCGCAAGCGCGATCGCCGCTCCGAAGCCGACCAGGGCCGCTCCGAAGAGCTCACGGCGGAGCGCACGCCGGGGTGCCGCCACGTCCTCGATGGGCACGCCGAGACGCACGACATAGCCGTCGGCCGCTGGCGCCTCGACGGCGACGAGGGCCTCGACCGGCAGGGCCGGCGCGCCCGGGGCCGGCGCGTAGGCCACCTTCTGGCCGTCGGGGCCCACGAAGAAGACGTGCGCGTCGACGATCTGCGCCAGGCGCCCCGCGAGCTGCTCCTGGTGTTTGCGTGCGCGACCGATCCACTCTGCGGCACCCCGCGCCTGCTGCGCCAGGCGCGCCCGTGCCTTCTCCTCGAGCTCGGCGCCGATCGACCGGTCGAGCGTGAGCAACGTGACGACCACCACCGCCGCCACGAGCCCGAGGTGCGTGGCGACGAGCAACCCGCGGAAGGACCAGCGCACCGCGCAAGCGTACCTCGCCCTCACGGCAAGGCGGCGATCCGGCGATTCCCGATCTTGGGCACGACCGCCATGAGATGTCTAAAATTTAGAAATTAGGCATTCATCGGACGCATTGTTCTAGCAATTTCAATATATTATATATGGATCGATGAATGCATTGGCATCTGGAATACAAATTTCTGGAGGTTGTTCTGATGCGTGTCCTCCTGAGCAAGCTCGCAATCGCCGGTCTCGTGATGGGATGCGGGGCCGAGGGTGGACAGGACAGCCGGCCCGACCTGGTCATCCAGCAGGATACGGCGCTGAGCGAGGGAAGCCTCCGCGTCGCGGGCACGCGCGTCTTCTTCCGCAGCGCGCAGGTCGAGGAGCACGTCTTCGACATCACGGTTCGCTTCAACGGCCTGACGATCACGGCGCTCGTGGACCAGGCGCGCGGCGTCATGGAGTACGACGGCTACGCCTCGGAGAACGGCGTCGACACGCAGATGACCGCGCCCGACCGCGCCGTGCTCCTAGCCTTCAGCCGCGGTCTCGACGAGCTGGGCCTCGACGTGGCCACGACGACCGACATGCTCCGCAAGTTCACGAACACGTGGGCCGAGTTCCCGGACACGCTCGCGCTCCAGCGCCAGACCATCGCCCAGACGACCCGGTCGTACTGGTCCCTGTGCGCCTATATGAACGACTATTTCTCGTCGCATCACGACTGCAACACGTGCGACTTCGGCTCGGACGAGTGCACCCTCGGCCAGGTCGACACCAGCGGTGGCTGGACCTACTACTACGGCGTGGGCAGCTACCTCTCCATGGACTCCGACTGCGGCGCGGCCGATGGCGCCTACTTCTGGAAGGACGGGTCGTGGCAGTGCTACGAGCCCGACCACGACACCTCGGTCGAGTACGCGTACGGCAACTGCTTCGGCCGTTGCGGCGCCGGCTGTGGCTCCAGCACGCAGTTCACCGAGGACTGCAACAACCACGACGAATGCGTGCGCGTCGGTCATGACCTCGCGAGCTTCTGGTGTGATGACCAATTTGCGGCCACGACCGACGATTGGGCCTCGGCGCCGAACTGCCTGTGATGGGCTGAGCGCGGCCCGCGACGAAGACGCGGCACTGCATGCACCACGCCGTCCTGGCTTCGATCCTCCTTTGCGCCCTCGGTTGTCAGCCTGGTGCGCCCTCAGATCCCCCCGAGGGCGCCGTTCAGCGGTTCTTCTCCATCGTCGAGGCTGGCGACTGCGCGGCGCTCCAGGGCGCGACCGGCGGAGCGCTCGGGACACGGCTCCGCGAGCGCGGCTGCACGGACTTCACCGCCGATCTCCGCCGGCACGGCGTGCGGCTCCTGTCGGTGGTGAGCGTGCAGCCCGACGGGCGCGATCCGACCGCGCGCATCGTCCGCACGCGTCTCGAGAAGGAGGGCAAGCCGCACGAGACCCTGCTCCGTGTCGAGGCCCGCGAGGGGCGGTGGGTCCTTGTCGTCCTCTGATCGCGCTCGGCTGGGGCTCGTGCTCGGGGCGATCCTGCTCGCCGCGGGAGCAGTGACGCTGGTCGTGCTGCTGCGCCCCAGCCCCAGTGCGCCGGGCGAAGTGCGGGTCCCGCCGCCACCGGTCGCCGCGCCTCAGCCCGTCGTCTCGCGCCCTGCTTCGGTGCCGCGGTCCGTGCCCGCCGAGGCCGAGCGGCCCTCGCGGTTCGACAACCTGCCCCCCTTCGAGCATCCGAAGGCCAGCCACGAGCCACCACCGATTCCGGGCACTACCGAGATCAAGCCCGTCGTCGCGCCCGAGCAGCGCAAGCTCACCGACGCGGAGAAGCGGCCGCAAAAGGAACGGGCGATCCAGCTCCTCGGCGATCAGGTCACACGCCTCGATCAGCGCATCGCGGTGTCCGATCGGACCGGTGACACCGACGAGGCGCGCCGCCTTCGCATCCAGCGCGAGCGCGTGGCGACCTCGCTCGCCGCGCGCAAGCAGGCGCTCGACGCCGGCGCCCGGCCCTGAGTGCTCCTCGGAACAGGGCGAGCAGCGCCAGGAGGACGATCCCTCGGGGCGTCGGAGCATCGGGCCTGGCGCCGCAGCCGCCGCTCCGGGGCACGGGCGGGCTCGGCCCGTCCGTCGCGGGCGGGGCGCCAGGGACGGGAGGCGTCGCCCCGGCGCAGATCGCGTAGGTGCGGCAGGCGGGCAGCCCGGGCACCCGCAGGCAAGTCGCATTCGCTTGTGCGCATGGATCGCCGAAGCTCCCGGGCTCGCTGGCACCAAGAGCACAGCGGCGCGCACCGTCCATCGTCCGCCCGCAGTGCATGCCGAGCGGACAGCTGCCGTCGTCGTCGCATTCCATCTCGCAGAGCGCGGCACCGGGCAGCGCCGGGGTCCGGGGCGAGGCGGCTCCGGTGCGCTCGAGGGTCGGCCGGATGAAGTCGAGCACGTGGGACGCGACCTGGGCGTTGTCGGCGTAGGCGACGCACGGCGGGTCGCCAGACGAGGTCACGCCGACGATCGCCTCGGCGCCGGATTGCATGCCGAGCACCGGCCCGCCGCTGTCCCCGCTGCACGACAGCGCTGGCCCCGGTCGCGTCCGAAACGACAGCGAGTCGACGCTCTCGACGATGCTGGTCCCCTCGCGACGCACGCCATCGAGGGCGCCTTCTCCCGGCTGCCCGTAGCCCGCAATCCGCAGCGTAGATCCCGCGCGAGAACTGGGCAGGGGCTCGGTCGCCAGCGCGCGCGGCGCGAGGTCGGTGATGGGCACCTCGAGCAGGACGAGGCCCACGTCGTGCAGGTGCGACTGCGGATCGTACGACGGATGCTGCACCAGGCGCGTCACCGCGTGCACGCGCGCGGCGGTGCCGAGGGAGGCGCCGTCGGCGACGGCCATCGAGTACGCCGGGCGCCCCTCGAGGCAATGGGCGGCCGTCAGCACCGCATTCGGCGCGATGAGGGTGCCGGTGCAGAGGATGGCCGGCGTTCGCCCGCAGGGAACGGGGCTCGCCACCAGAGCCACCACCGCGGTGTCGTCGCTTGGCACGCCATCGCGGACGGCCAGCGCGCGTGCGCCGACGTCGGGCGGGGCACCGCACGACGCCAGCGCGAGCAGCGCCGCCGCGGGCGCAGGGAAGGAGCGGCTCACAGGCCGATCGTAACACCTGGGGACGACCTCAGCCGGTCGTGGCCGCCAAGAGGAGCTGTGCGGCGTAGTAGGGCGGAAGCCCGATCACGCGGTTCTCGAGGCCGGGAGACACGAAGCGATTGCGCGCCACGAACAGGTCGGAGATCCAGAACAGGAACGCGCCCGCGATCACGCGCCAGTCGCCGCGCGCGGCGAACGTGCCAACCGCGAGCGCCACCATCGTGCTGATGGCCACGACGTACGCCACCACTGGTGCCTGCATCTTGCGCGGCACGTGCGGGCGCAGCCAGCGCAGCACGAGGACGCCGAGGATCACGATCGGCACCCAGGCCGCGAGGACGGCGGGTGGAGAGACGCCGCGCAGCGCGAACGCCGCTGCGTAGACGACGTGGGCGAGCAGAAACGCGCCGAGCCCAGCGAGGAACCACGCGCGCGCCCGCGGGATGAGGAGCACGTCACCGAGCCAGGAGCACACGAGCCCCACGAGGATCAGCCGCCCGTAGTCGGAGCTGCTCGCGCCGGCCAGCCACGCGGCGACCAGGAACCCCGCCGAGGCGACCGGCTTGGTCGCCCACAAGACGGCTCGCGCGCCGGCCTTCTCGGCGAGGAGCGCCCCGGCGAGCCCCACTGCGGTGAGCGCGAGGGCGAGCGTCACGCGCGGCGCTCGACGCGCTCGTCGGGGCACGCGTAGATCGGCACCTCGAACGTCGCACGCAGGTCGACCCCGGGCGTGTCGCTCCGGACCTCGAGCTCCCAGCTCACGAGCGGCGGTTCGCGAAGGTCGGTCGGCGGCTGGTCGGCGGGCACCTGGAGACGCACCGGGATCATCGTGCCGTCGGCGTCGAGCGCGCCGAGCAGGTCCTGGGTCACGCGCCCGCCGCCCTCCCAGCGCACCAGTCGCTTCCGACCCACGTGCTGGACGCAGCGCAGCGCGAGCGAGAAGCCGTCCTGAGCTTCGACGCGACGGCCGCACGTCACGAGGCCCTCGAGCAGCTCGCCCGGGCGCGTCGGCATGCGCGAGACCGCGAGGCGCAGGGGCCCCCACTTGAGGTGCCGCGCCGTGTGGTAGATCGTACGCGCGAGCAGCCCAAGCGAGACGGCGACCATCCCCGCCGTGAGAACGAGGCCCGCGGGCTTGGCGTGGCGCTCGAAGCACAAGCTCACGAAGATGGCCGCCATCGTCGTGAAGTAGGCGGCTCCGAGCCACGGCCCGAAGAGCCGTTCGGGGTTCGAGCGGGTCGCGAAGCCGTGCCAGAGGTCGTCCACCATCCAGGGCCGGTCGGCGCATTCGTTCGCCAGGCGTACGCGACGGTGCGCCTTTCGGCGGGCCAGCACGCCGCTGACGAACAGGCGCACGCCCGCCCATCCGAGCAGCGCGCACAAGAGCGGCGTCATGTAGGCGTACGGCGGCAGGTCGCGGAACAGGACCGCGCGCGTCGGATCCTCGGGATCGACCCAGCCGAGGTGAGGCGTACCAGCCGCCAGGGCCTGTTCGAGCGGCGCGAAGCGGTGTTTCTGGATGACGGCGCGCCGATCGGAATAGCTCGGCAGGTGGTCGACCACCGCGCCCCGGTACGTGCGCCCCCCCACCTCGTAGTGGTAGTGGGCCTCGACGGCCCAGGTCGAGCCGCTGCGCGAGCCGCCCTTCGATCGCTCGAACATGCGCGCCGAGTCGATGGTGCACGCGAGCGGGGACCAGCTCGCAGACTCGTGGTGCACCACCCAGGCGGCGACCACCGGCGCCAGGACGCCGCCGGCCGTGCCGAGCAGCCACAGCCCGACGAGGACCAGCAGCCACCCGCGCCGCCCGGTGGCCGCTGCTGCCGACACTCCGCCCCGCATCCCTGCCTCCGCTAGACGTCGATCTCGACATCCGCCTCGCGCGCGCGCTCCATGATGAAGCGGAACCGCGCGCCGGCGTCCTTGCCCATGAGCTCGCCGAGCTGCCGTTCGGTCTCCGCCTCATCGTCGATCGCGATGCGCAGCAGGGTCCGCCGCCGCGGATCGAGCGTGGTCTCCTTGAGCACCGCGGGCATCATCTCGCCGAGGCCCTTGAAGCGCGAGATGTCGGGCTTCTGGTTCTTGGCCACCTTGGTGGCGAGGATCTTGTCGCGCTCGGCGTCGTCGAGCGCCCAGTAGGTCTGCTTGCCGACGTCGAGGCGGTAGAGCGGAGGCTGCGCCAGGTACACGTGGCCCGCGCGGATGAGCCCCGGCATGTGCCGGTAGAAGAACGTCAGGAGCAGCGTCGAGATGTGGTGCCCGTCGGCGTCCGCGTCCATGAGCAGGATGATCTTGTGGTAGCGCAGCTTGCCGACGTCGAGCTCGGGCCCGATGCCGCAGCCGAGCGCGCTGACGATGTCCTGCAGCTCCTTGTTCTGCAGGACCTTGGCCATCGCGGCCTGCTCGGCGTTGAGCACCTTGCCGCGTAGCGGCAGGATCGCCTGCGTCTTGCGGTCGCGCCCTTGCTTGGCCGATCCGCCAGCCGAGTCGCCCTCGACGATGAAGAGCTCGCTGTCCGCTGGGTCCGTCGACGCGCAGTCGGCCAGCTTGCCCGGGAGGTTCAGCCGGTGCGACACGGCCGTCTTGCGCGTCACCTGTTGCGCAGCCGCCCGGCTGGCCTCGCGCGCGCGTGAGGCCAGCGCCATGCGCGCCACGATCTGCTCGGACAGCGACCGGTTCTCGTACAGCCACTTCTCGAGCGCGGGCCGCACGAACGCGTCGATGAGCTGTGCCACCTCGGGGTTGTTGAGGCGGTCCTTGGTCTGCCCCTGGAACTGCGGCTCGGCGACGTAGGTCGAGAGGATGACGACGAGGCCCTCGCGGATGTCCTCGGCCGCGAGCGTGACGCCCTTCGGTGCGGTGCCCGTGGTCTCGAGGTAGTTGCGCACCGCCTTGACGATGCCGCTCTTCAATCCGTTCTCGTGCGTGCCGCCGGCGGCCGTCGGGATGCCGTTGACGAACGAGCGCACGTGCTCGTCGGTGGACTCGGTCCACGCCATCGCGAGCTCGGCCTTCGCGCCGCCGTCGAGCTGATCGCTCGAGACGCAGAAGCTGCCGGCATGCGAGGCGGGCTTGCCGCGCTCGGCGATGATCCGGCCGAGGTAGTCGGCGATGCCCTGCGAGTGCGCAAACTCGACCTTCTCGCCGGTCGCCTCGTCGACGAACAGGACCTTGAGGCCCTTGTGCAGGTACGTCTTGGCCTCGAGGCGCTCGCGGATCTGCGCGACCTCGAAGCCCAGCTTGGGGCCGAAGATGTCCGCATCCGGTCGGAAGAACACGGTGGTGCCCGTGCCGCGGCAGCCGCCGAGGACGCGCAGCTTCGACGTCACGAGGCCCCGGGCGTAGGTCTGCTCGTGCTCCTTGCCGCCGCGCTTGACGCGGACGCGCACCTCCTCCGACAGGGCGTTGACGACGGAGGCGCCCACGCCGTGGAGCCCGCCGGAGTGTGCGTAGCCCTTCTTCTCGAACTTGCCACCGGCGTGCAGCGTGGTCATCACGATCTCGAGCGCCGACTTCCTGAACTTCGGGATCTCGTCGAGCGGGATGCCGCGCCCGTCGTCGGTGACGGTCGCGCTCTTGCCATCCCTGTGGATCGTGACCTCGATCCGCTTGGCGTAGCCGTTCATCACCTCGTCGACCGAGTTGTCGACGATCTCCCACAGCAGGTGGTGGTAGCCGGAGGCGCCGGTGCCGCCGATGTACATGCCCGGCCGGCGCCTGACCGGCTCGAGCCCCTCGAGCACCAGGATGTCGGATCCGCTGTAACTCACTTTCCGTCGTCCTCCCGCACCAGCGTGATCGGCGGCGGCACCACGCGCGCGAGGCGCTCGCCACGCTTGGTCACCTGGGCGCCCTTGCCACCGCGCTCCTGCAGCTCGAGCTGCTTGCCGACGTCGAACGTCCGTGCGGTCACGGTCTCCACGCGGATCGGCGCGCCCACGCCGAAGCCGAGCACGCGGTCGCCGGGCTCCACCTTGATCACCTGCACGCCCTTGCCGGGCCCCCCGAGGAGGTTCACCTGGCCCACCTCGCAGCGGAGCGCCTTGCCCTGCTCGGTCACGACCACCAGCGAGGCGCCCTCCTCGTTGGCCAGCGTCACCAAGACGATCTCGTCGCCGTCTCCGGTCTTGGCGTAGCGCCGGCCCGAGCGCGTCGACGCCTCGAGATGCGGCTCGAGCGGAAAACGCATCCCGAGCCCCTGCCGCGTCACCGCGAGGAGCACCGCCTGTGCGGGTTTCTTGAGCGCGCGCGCGTCGAGGGTCAACGCCGCGATCACCCGCTCGCCGTCATCGAACTTGAACAGCTTCTGCACCGGCTCGCCGTAGCCGGTCGTGGCCGGCAGATCATTCGCGCGGATGACGTACGCGCCGCCCTGGTTGGAGAACAGGACGACGTTCTCCTTGGTCGAGGTGCGAAGCACGGTGAGCACCGAGTCGCCCTCGCGCAGGCGCGTCGTCCCGAGGTCCTTGATCTCCCTTGCGCGCTTGATCCAGCCGTCGCGCGAGACCACCACGTCGTTGTCCTCGGCGACGATGTACGCCTCCGGATCGAACTCCGGCTCGTCATCCGTGCCACCGAGCTTGCTGCGCCGCTTGTCGGCCCGCTCGGCCGACAGCTCCACGAGCTCCTTCTTCACGACGCCCCACAGTCGCGCCTCGCTAGAAAGCAGCGTCTCGAGCTTCTTGGCCTCCGCGCGCTTCTCGGCGAGCTCCTTTCGGATCGCCTCGATCTCGAGCCGCGCGAGCTTGTAGAGCTTGGTCTCGAGGACCGCCTCGGCCTGCTCCTCGTCGAGCGCGAAGCGCTTGCACAGCTTGTCGCGCGCGTCGTCCTTGCCCTCCGACTTGCGGATGATTCGGATCGCCTCGTCGAGCGCGTCGAAGATCTTTTCGAAGCCCTCGAGGAGGTGGATGCGCTTTCTCAGCTCGCGCAGCTGATGCTCGATGCGCCGGCGCACCACCTGGAGGCGAAAATCCAGGAAGTACCGGAGCATCGACCGCAGATCGAGCCGCTCGGGCCCGCACACCTGCGGGTTGTCCGTCGGCACCAGGCACGTCAAGTTGACCGCGAAGTTGGTCTGCAGCTGCGTGTGCTTGAACAGGTACGCCATCACGGCGGCGGCGTCGGAGCCCGGCTTGAGCTCGAGCACGATGCGCACGTCGCTGGTCGACTCGTCGCGCACGTCCAGCAGAAGGGGCAGCTTCCTCGACGCGACCACCTCGCCGATCGACGCCACCAGCGGGTCGCGATCGAGCGCGTACGGGATCGACGTCACCACGATCTGCTGCTTGCCGCGCGCGAGGTCCTCGACCGTGTACTCGCCGCGCACCTTCACGGTTCCCTGGCCGGTCTCGTAGATCGTTCGCAGCTCGGCCTTGGTGCTGAGGATGATCGCCCCGGTCGGGAAGTCCGGCCCGCGCACGTACCTGAGCAGGTCCTTGGTCTCGAGCGCCGGCTCGTCGATGAGCGCGATCGCCGCGGCGCACACCTCGCCGAGGTTGTGCGGCGGGATGTTGGTCGCCATGCCGACCGCGATGCCGGTCGCGCCGTTGACGAGCAGGTTCGGGAAGCGCGCCGGCAGGACGAGCGGCTCCTGGTGCACGCTGTCGAACGTGGGCCGGAAATCGACCGTCTCGTTCTTCAGGTCGTCGAGCAGCAGCATGGCCGCCGGCGTGAGTCGCGCCTCGGTGTAGCGGTGGGCCGCGGCGGCATCGCCCGACAGGTCGCCGAAGTTGCCGTAGCCCTCCACGAGCGGGGTGCGCAGTGAGAACCACTGCGCCATGCGCACCATCGCCTCGTAGATCGCGGTGTCGCCGTGCGGGTGGTACTTGCCGATGACCTCGCCGACCACCGACGCCGACTTCTTGAACTTGGCGTCGGGGTAGAGGTGCAGGCCGTGGAACATCGCGTAGAGGATGCGGCGCTGGACGGGCTTTAGGCCGTCCCGCACGTCCGGCAGCGCCCGCGACGTGATGACGGACAGCGCGTAGTTGAGGTAGCGGCGGCGGGCGACCTCGCGCAGCAGCACCGCCTCGCTGCCGTCGCCGGCCCCGCCACCACCGCCGCCGCGGACGCCGTTCTTCCCGCCGCCGCCGTGCTTTCCGAAGATCTCGAGCTGGTCTGCCATGGGGTTCTTTGGGGGGTCGAGGCTAAGGGCGCGATCCCCCCGCGTCAACCAAGTCCACCCGGAGGGTGCCATGGAACACTGACAGTCGTTCGAGATCGGGGCGGTTTCGGCTCGCAGCGCTCCGGATCCTTGGTCGCCTTGCCTTGTCGGGATATCCTTGTCGTATGGGGCTCCTTGGGTTTCTGGAGAAAAGGCGGCACGCGCGGGTGCCAGGGAGCGTGGGCGCGGAGTTCCGGGTCGGGCAGGCCGCCTCGGTCAGCACCTTTGCCAGCAACTTCAGCCAGGGCGGGTTGTTCGTGATGACCAGCGATCCGCCCGGCGAAGGCCATGCCGTGAAGGTGGTCCTGCACCCTCCAGGTGCGAGCGCGATCGAGCTGTCGGGCATCGTCGCCTGGGTGTCACGCTTTCGCGCCGCGCCCGGCTTCGGAATCCAGCTCAGCGACGGGGACATCGTGCGGGTCGCCGCCGACGCGACCTATCAGGCGCTGCTCAGGGCGTCGCCGTGATCACGGCGAGAACAGGCCGATGACCAGCGAGATGCTGACGACGTTGACGCCGGCCACCAGCGCCTGCACGCGCCCCGTCACGCCGTAGTTCAGGGTGCCGCTCGCCCACTCGAGCCCGAACTCCCCCTGGCCACCGATGAACGAGCGCTGCTGCGGCGCGGTGCCGAAGCCGATCTCCTTGAGGCCCTGGATCGGGTGCGTCGAGCCCAGCACCACGGCCTGCGCGGTGACGTAGAACGCGAGGGGCTTGAGGTACGGCACGGTCTCGAAGAAGCGAAACCCGGCGCTGCCGGTCGCCGTCCACAGGGTCTCCGGCTCGGCGCCGTAACGGGTGACGTCGAGCTGGATCACCGGGCCGAAGTGCCACTTGAGGGCCCACGACGAGTCGAACCCGAAATGAAAGCCCGCGAGGTCGACGCGGCTAGGCTGGGGCACGAGGAGCGACGAGCCGAGCTGTACGCCGAACCGGCCGACCTCTTGCGCGCGGGCCATCGGCGCCAAGAGCGCGAGCGCGCACCCGACGAGCGCAGCGGCGCCGCAAGCGGCTCGCATCAACGCATGGCCTCGATCACGGCGGCGGTGAAGGTCCTCGTGTTGCCCAGGCCGCCGAGGTCGCCGGTGCGGACGTCGTCGCGCGCGAGCGCGGCGATCACCCCGGCGCGCAGGCGGTCTCCCGCCTCGCGCTGGTCGAGGTGCTCGAGCATCATGGCCGCCGACAGCATGAGCGCCGCCGGATTGGCGACACCCTTGCCCGCGATGTCCGGTGCGGTGCCGTGCACGGCCTCGAAGATCGCGCAGTCCACGCCCAGGTTGGCGGCCGGTGCGAGCCCGAGCCCGCCGACCAGGCCCGCCGTCAGGTCCGACAGGATGTCGCCGAAGAGGTTCATGGTCACGATGACGTCGAACCGCTCGGGGGCCACCACGAGCTTCATGCAGGTCGCGTCCACGATCGACTCGTCGTAGGTGATGTCGGGGTACTTCTTGGCCAGGTGACGCCCGACCTCGACGAACAGGCCATTGGTCGCCTTGAGGATGTTGGCCTTGTGGACGAGCGTGACGCGCCTGCGCCCGTGCGCCCGAGCGTACTCGAACGCGTAGCGGATGATGCGCTCGGAGCCCGCTCGCGTGATGATGCAGATCGACTCGGCCGCCGATCGCTTGGGGTCGATGAAGTGCTCGATGCCGGCGTAGATGTCCTCGGTGTTCTCGCGCACCACGACCAGGTCGACCCCCGAAAAGTGGCTGGGGACGCCCTTGATCGTCTCCACCGGTCGCACGTTGGCGTACAGGTCGAAGGTCTGACGCAGGGCCACGTTGACCGAGCGGAAGCCCTCGCCGATCGGCGTACCGAGCGGGCCCTTGAGCGCCACGCGGTGCCGCTTGATGGACGTAACCGTGACCTCGGGCAACGGATCGCCGAGCTTCTCGAGGGCCGTGATGCCCGCGAGGTGCGGCTCGAAGTGCACGCGGCCTCCCGCGGCCTCGACCACCCGCAGGGTCGCGTCGGTGATCTCGGGGCCGATCCCGTCGCCGGGCAGCAGCGTGACCGTCGGCGTCGCGGGCAGGCGCTTGTGGACGGGTGTCAGCTGGGTGGCGTGTGGCGTCCGGGGGCGAGCAGCCTTTGCGGCGGGCTTCTTGGTCGTCTTCTTCACGGGGCTCTCATGGTCAAGGGCGCGCTCGGACGCGCACGTCGTCGATCCCGAGCGCGTCGAAGCCCGAGTTCACGGTGGCGCGAAAGCGCAGCTGGAAGCCGGGGCCGCGCAGGGCCGGGGGCACCGGCAGATCGAGCAGGGCCCACCAGCACGGGGTGCCGGGCTGCTGGCTGCCGACCTGGCAGGTGTCGTTGGTGTCTGGAAAGGAGGTGCTCGGAAACAGGCGTGCGAGCGGCAGCCAGGCCCCGCCCTGCACGCGACCCTCCACCTCCGCGGCGTCGCTGGTCATTGGCTCGAGGTCGAACACCAGGAAGGAGAACGCGAACGTGGATCCGGCGCACCCGTGGAGGTCGACCGGCGGGGTGATCACGGCGGCAGTGCCGTCGGCGCCGAACGTGCTCGGTCCGTCGAGGCGGACCCAGCTGGTCGACGAGCCGGCGCCCGGTCCGGGGTTCGCGAGGATGTCGGCGGTGGAGACGATCGCGGCGCGACCCACGCCGGAAACCTCCTCGTTCCAGCCGGGCAGCGAGCCGCCGCTCGGCAGCCGCTCGAAGCTCTCGAAGGTCTCGCCGGGGCGACAGGCGCTCATGGGGGGCGCGTCGGCGGGACGCGTGGCGTCGGGGCGGTGAGCGGCGTCTTGCCCGCTCGATGCGTCCACGAGCGCAGGCTGGCCACCGCTCCCGGCGCCGCCGGAGGGCGCGTCCGCGGCGTGGTGCGCGTCGGTGGATGGCGCGGCGTCCGCGCGGGTGCTCGCGTCCGGCTCCTGCCCCGGGCCGTCCGCTCGCTGCAGGTGCGCCGGCGCTCCGCCCGCGGCGTCGAACGAGCACGCCGCGAAGACGAGCGTGCACACCCAGGCGGCCCGACCAGGCAGGCGCAGGTTTCCAGGAAGGTCCGCGACGCCGTCCACGCGAGGGCGGAGGATATCATGCTAGATAAGCGGCTATGGAGACGACGGGCCCCAAGGACGGGAAGAACGGCCGCTACGCCACCATGTCGGGCCTCGCGCTCGAGAACCACTACGCGCCGCCCGATCTGCCGCCGGGCGCCACCGAGGAGCTGCCGGGCGACTACCCGTACACGCGCGGGGTGCACCGCACGATGTACCGCGGCAAGCCCTGGACGATGCGCATGTTCGCGGGCTTCGGCACCCCGGAGGACACCAACCGGCGCTTCCGCTTCCTGCTCGAGCAGGGCCAGACGGGGCTTTCGACCGCGTTCGACATGCCGACGCTCATGGGCTTCGACCCTGACCACCAGCGCTCGCTGGGCGAGGTGGGCAGAGAGGGTGTCTCGGTCGCCTGTCTGGCCGACATGGAGCGGCTGTTTGCCGAGATCCCGCTCGGCGAAGTCACCACGTCGATGACCATCAACGCCCCGGCGATCATCCTGCTCGCGCTCTACGTCGCGGTGGGCGAGAAGCAGGGCGTGCCGACCGCGAAGCTACGGGGCACGATCCAAAACGACATCTTGAAGGAGTTCATCGCGCAAAAAGAGTGGATCTGCGGCGCCGGCCCCTCGATGCGGATCATCCGCGACATGATGGTCTACGGCGTCCGCGAGATGCCGCTTTGGAACATGATCAGCATCAGCGGCTACCACATCCGCGAGGCTGGCGCGACCGCGGTGCAGGAGCTGGCGTTCACGCTGGCCGACGGCATCGGCTACGTCGACCTCGGGGTCAAGGCCGGCCTCGACGTCGACGCGTTCGCGCCGCGGCTGTCGTTCTTCTTCGACGTGCACAACGACTTCTTCGAGGAGATCGCGAAGTTCCGCGCCGCGCGCCGCATCTGGGCGCGCGTGATGAAGGAGCGCTTCGGCGCCAAGAACCCGCGCAGCTGGATCCTGCGCACCCACGCGCAGACCGCCGGCGTCTCGCTGATGGCACAGCAGCCGCTCAACAACATCGTGCGTACGACCGTACAGGCGCTGGCGGCGGTGCTCGGCGGCACGCAGTCGCTGCACACCAACTCGTACGACGAGACCTATGCCCTGCCCACCGAGGACGCGGCCACGATCGCCTTGCGCACGCAGCAGATCCTGCTCGAGGAGACCGGCGTGGCGGCGGTGGCCGACCCGCTCGGCGGCTCCTACTTCGTCGAGTCGTTGACCTCCAAGATGGAAGAGGAGGCGATGGCGTACATCCGCAAGATCGACGAGATGGGCGGCATCGTGCGCGCGATCGAGGAGGGCTACCCGCAGCGGGAGATCGCGAACAGCGCGTACCAGTTCCAGCGCCAGGTGGACGCTGGCGAGCGGTCGATCGTCGGGGTGAACAAGCACCGGAGCGGCGAGGACGAGGAAAAGATCCCGACGCTGAAGATCGAGGCGGACGTGGAGAAGAACCAGGTCGAGCTGGTCAAGCGCGTGCGCGCGTCCCGCGACGCGGCCGAAGCCACGCGCCTGCTCGGCAGGGTGCGCGACGCCGCGCGCGGCGACGACAACCTGGTCTACCCCATCCTCGAGGCCGTCAAGGCGAACGTCACGCTCGGCGAGATCTGCGACGTCTTCCGCGAGGTGTTCGGCGAGTACCGCGACCCGGCCTGGCTGTAGCCGACCGCCCTCCGACCGTTCACTCCCCCAGGAGCGCGCCTTCGGCCTCGAGGCGGATCGCCGCGCGCGACAGCCGCAACGAGGCCAGCGCGAGCACCGCCACGCCCCCGAGCAGCACCACGGCTGCCACGAACGTGAGGGCGGGGACCAGGCGCACGCTCGTGACGATCGACAGCAGAGACGTCAGGACCAGGGACAGGAGCGAGGCGTAGTCGAGCTCGAGCGCCCAGCAGAGCAGGTTGTGCCTGCGCAAGAGGATGCGGATCTGCGTGTCCACGATGCGGCGGCGCGCGTGGCCCTCGGGAAGGCCCCGCAGCTCGCGCGCCAGGTCGCGCGCGCGCGAGGTCATGCGCCCGGCCTGGTTGTCGAGGCCGAGCGCGATCAGACCGCAGGCCGACACCAGCACCGCGGGGGTGACGGCCGTCGCGATGCGCTCGACGAACGCGGGCTCCATCACCCGATCCGGATGACCGAGCGCAGGACCTCGCCGCGCTCCATCGCCGCGAAGGCCTCGGGCACGTCGTCGAGCGTGATCGTGCGCGTGACCAGCGCGTCGAGGTCGAGCGCGCCCGAGCGGTACCAGTCGGAGAATCGCTGGAAGTCGCGAACGGGCACGCAGTCGCCACCGAACGTCGTGGTCAGCGTCTGCCGGCCGTAGAAGAAGCGCCCCAGTGGAAGCTCGAGCCTGACGCCCGGCACCGGCACGCCGATGAGCACGCACGTGCCACCGAGGTCGAGGCTGCCGAGCGCCCCCGCCAGCGTGCCGGGCAGGCCGACGGCCTCGAACGCGTAGCGGGCGCCGGTGCCGCCGCACAGCTCGCGGACGCGCTTTTCCGGATCGCCCGCGCGGGCGTCCACGACGTCGGTCGCGCCCAGCGTCCGCGCCCACTCCAGCTTGCGCGGCGCCACGTCGACCGCCACGATGCGCGAAGCGTTCACGAGGCGCGCCCCGAGGATGACGCAGGCGCCGACCGCGCCGCAGCCGAACACCACGACGCTCGCACCTGGCACGACGCGCGCGGTGTTGATCACGGCGCCGACGCCGGTCGCCACCGCGCAGCCGACCAGGCACATCGCCGAGGGATCGAGCTCGGGCGCGACAGGCACACACTTCGCCGCCGCCACGACGGTGTGGGTCGCGAAGGTGCCGAGGCCGAGCACGCGGCCGAGCGGCTGGCCGTCCCGGGTTCGCATGCGCGGGCCCGCCACCTGAGGCCTCGCGCA